>CACSIN010000001.1:334194-668388 GCA_902705835.1 BD1-7 clade bacterium | reverse complement strand
TCAACCAGCTGCCGATCAGCGTGTAATTGTCGCCAAATCGCGGTAATGGGTGATAGGCCTGGATGATAAACCCTTCATCGCCATAGGGCCCATCCGATTGTTCCAGCGTTTCACCGTCAACATGGATAGACACATTCGCGCCTTCACGTGCAAATACCGGTTTACGCACATGCCGACTGAGTGACACGCCTTTGGCATCGTCTTCGAAATAGCTTTCGAGTAAATTCGGATGCCCGGGGAACATTTCCCATAAGAGCGGTAATAAGGCCTTGTTAGACAGAATAGCCTTCCAGGGTGGCTCTAGCCAGCGGGTCGAGGCTGTGGCCAGATGTTGCGCGTAGTCTTCACGCAGCATGAATTCCCACGGGTAGAGTTTAAAAATCTGGTCAATCACCACATCGTCAGTATCGGTATAGTGGCCCTTTTCTCCAAGGCCAATATCTTCAACATAGACAAACTTGTCATCAAAGCCGGCTTCGGCTGCACAATCTTGCAGATATTGAACGGTGCCGCGGTCTTCCTCGGTGTCTTTACAACACGAGAAATGCAGCATTTGGCTGTCACCAGATTGCTGCAGGCGCGATTGCAACACCCGAAACCGCTGTACCAGTTTCTCTTGCAGCGAATTAAACTGATCACACTGCCGTGGTAAACGGCCTGCCTTAACTTGCTCTTCGAGCCATAACCACTGCCAGAAGCCGGTTTCATATAAACTGGTCGGCGTATCGGCGTTGTTTTCATACATTTTTGCTGGCCCTTTGCCGTTATAGGCAAGGTCCAACCGCGAATAAAGGCATGGGTCGCGATTTAGCCAGCTATCGCGCACAAAGTCCCAGTGCTGCTCCGGAATACAGAAACGCTGCATCCATTGCTCATCAGCAATGACCTTCTCCGCTGCCGCCAAGCACATTTGGTGCAGGGCTTCAGTCGGGGCTTCAAGGTCATCTTCGATCTGACGCAAAGAGAATTGATAATAGGCGGTTTCATCCCAGTAGGTTTCGCCATACATGGTGTGAAATCGAAAGCCGAATTCATCGGCTTTCTGTTGCCAATCAGGGCGCGGGTCAATGCTACAGCGAAACACGTGTCAATTGCCTCTGATTAGCCGCCCCAACCGCCGCGGGAAGAACGTGAACCACCCCAGCTGGATTTGGCCGATACACTGGAACCAAAACCGCCACGGCTTATCGTACGCGTCACTTTGGGTTTGGGTTTAAAGGTATCATTACCCACACGCACTTTGCTGCCATAACGCGCGCGGCCATAGTCACGCCCATCGACAGTGCTCCAGCGACCGTAGTACGGAGAATAACGAGAATACGAGGTATACACCGGTGACGAGTGATAATGCCTGCGATTATCGATCGCTTGGGCAAACAAAAACCCCCCCATCGCCGGAACAAACCAGTTACTCGAACCGTGTTGATACGACCTGCAGTTGTCGTTACCGAAATCTGCCGAGCAATCGTACATGCTGCTGTACTTCGGCCCACTATCTGCCGCTTGCTGTAGCGCTTTTTCGTACGCAGTCTCACATTGCGAACGCAGCTCAGGGTGGGCATCCGTGCACTGCTCAACATTGGCAAAGACTTCAGCTTCCTGACCACCGCCACAAGCGACAAGTGTCGTCGCTGCAACGCCCGTTGCCAACGGCGTCGCTGTTTTTCGCATCCGTTGAAGATTAATCGATTTGCTTCGTTTCATTGTCATTACTCCGCTCAGTAGGTCATACAAGCGGCATTAAGCAAACCGACAGCGACAGATATCCCGCCAAGCATAATACCTGCAGAGATTTCATTGTCAGTAATACGTTGGACGATTCTTGGCATGAACATAAATCGAACCAGCAAGAAAGCAAATACCTGTGCAATCAGCGCTACGACACCCCAGATCACAAAATCGACCAGTGACACAGAGTTAGAAGCCGCACTGGCAACAGCCAATGCAAAACCGATGATAGCACCGACAAAACCAATTGCGGCAGCTTGATTCTGCTCATCTTTAACCAGTTTCCATTCATCGTGTGGCGTGATCAGGCTATAAATAAACTTAAAAGCGATCAATAGCGCCATGCTGACAGCGAAATAAATGGCAAAACTGAGCAGACCGCTCAGAGAATGGGTAATAGCGTCCATGAGTTTCCTCTTCGGGTTAAGTTAATCGTTGTTATTGTGCGGCCGTCTCGCATACAAACCCTATGTTTACTGATCGTAGGCAATCGCCATAGGGTAAGCCAGAGGCAATCCGTTAACATCAACCGATAATTGAAATATCGGCGGCGTTAATATCAAATCCTGTGCTAATCACACGGCAGCGGTCAGCGCGATTATCAATAATTTTTTCTTCGCCAACCACCATCATATATTCAAAAAAGTCGTCTTTTATCTGACGCTCATACAACATTGCAAACTGGTCAGTCTCCGCAGTGCTGCCATCTTCAGCGGTGGTTTTGTCTGTCATGGCTACCGGCTGCGAATCGCTGCCGGTGGTATTCCAAACACGCTCGAAAGTGTAGCCTTCCAAATCCCGTGTACCCGAACTAATACCGGTTTTCAGTAAGGTATCCCATTCATTTTGCGAACCAACGCCGGTGGTGTCATAGAAGTACCAGAGTTTAACATCCGCGATGTGGTTTTCTGTCATCCCGCCGTCGAGCAACACCTGCAAAAACGCATCGTCATCGGTGTAAAAACGCAAAACCGTAGTGGTTGCATCAAGTTTGACCTCACCCACCGCCTGAATCAGATGCGTACGGGCTGCACCCTCGATAATCAGGTCAGGTTCGATAAGGCGTAATTTCAGGTCATCCAGTTCGAATGCCCCACCCAACCGCAAGCCCATAATTTCAGGCGCTGTAATGGAGGATAATTCGTCTTTCTTGCCAAACAATTTCTTAAACATCGAGTTCACTCCAATCTGTCGCCGACAAACGAATGCGCTGCTCGGCGATATAGTACAGCGTCGATTGTGGTTGAATCAGCTCATCCCAAGCGGGGTTGAGCGCTATCGAGTCAATCCCATTGGATGAGATACCAATCAGTGTCGCATTGCAGCGTTTTTTCAACGCTATCATCACCGCTTCAACAGTTGCCGGCGATGATAAATGAAATGGCATCGAGAACTGTGTCATGCCTTCATCTGCGCTAAGTAATTCATGGTGTAACACACTCGAGCCCCGATCCATTGCCGATTTAGCCATCATTTCTACGGCTACTGATGGCATGCATTCAATATTCGGGCAATGGCTTTTTAGCAATGTATCCAACCCATCTTGCTGAAAATACGCAATGGTGTGGGCGTCTGGGTTGTGGGCAGTGCAATACAGTGCGGTCGTCATCGTGACGTCATCATCCGGGTTATCAATGATGATACAACTGGCAGCGGATAAACCCGCACGCGCCATATCGGCATCGTTGGTAAAGCTTTCGACCCGAACAAAGCCAATCTCATCAGGCAGTGGATTAATGATATCGGCCATCACTGCTAACGCAATTTTAGGGCCGTCAGCTTGTGCCGCCGACTCACGCAACAATAAACGCAGCAGATGGAGTGTGCGCTTTTCGTTCCAGCCAATAACCAGAATATGATTGTGATGGCTTAGTGATTTCAAACCCTGAACTCCTTTACGCCAATGAAATGAAACAAACGTCGCGATTCGACCAATTACCAAGGCAAATAAACCTAGGCCAAAGGGGATTACAAAGAACGCAACAATGAGTTTGCCTGCCGGCGTTACCGGCGATAAATCGCCATAACCCACCGTCGATGCAGTCACGATCAACCAATAGAAATAGTCCACCCCGGAAATCAGGGCGCGCTCCCCCACCAGCCACAGCAGCAAATAGGTAGTTACAACGTAAAATGCGATGGTCAGCCCAACGCTGTACCATCGCATGTCCATAAAATGCTTCAGAAACAACTTCCGAAGCCTTGCCAATACGGGCATAGGATTCCTTGTTGTTATTCAGTAAGTCAGACCCGGCAATCAGTTGCCGAGTCTATCGCATGCTCGGTTATTTGCCGAGAATACGAGCCAGCTCGTCATCAGCGGATGCGTTAGAGCCACCAATACCGGCTTCTTGCAGACGTTTTTCCAGCTCGCCGCCAGATTCGTCAGACGCCAGTTCAGACGCGGCTTCCATTTGCGCTTGACGCTCTTTCTGCTTGTCCTGAATACGGTTCAGAGATTCGGCCGCCGTCTTCATCTTGCTGTTAGCGCCCATATGACGTGACGATACCGCAACTTGTGCCTTCTGAACAGATTCTGTCGCTTTAACCATGTCCACCTGCTGCTCCATACGGCGCAGGTTTGCTTTGGCTTGGGAGATATTCTGCTTCAGAGTCTTCTCTGACGCTGTGAACTGATCAACATATTGTTGTTCAGTGTCCATCTGATCACGCAAATCAACGACCTTCTGTGCACAGTCGAGGGCGAGCTGAGTGTCGCCCTTTTCGTTAGCCGAGATCGCGTGGGTTTCATATTCCTTCACCGAAACGTTCAGGTTTTTAGCCTTTTCTTCAGCCAACTTACGTTTGGCCATGATTTGCGTCAGGGAGTGATCCGAACGCTTGAGTTCTTCTTTGGCTTCGCGGATTTCCTGATCAAGGATACGCAGAGCCTGACCGTCAGCAATCGCTTCAGCCGCTTCGTTCGCTCCACCTTTAAGGGCAGTTACCAGCTTTTTCCATACGCTCATAATCGTTGATCTCTCGCTTAATTAATATGATCTTCGTAGGCATCAAGGAAGCCTGCGACATTATCAAACAAGGCTTCCAGCTCAATGATGATGCTTTCTTCCTTCGATTGTGAAGACAGTGACCCGAACGCCATGTAATAGTCATCACCGTCCACAGAAGCCATTGCTATCGTGGTCAGTGGGAATACCTGATGGGTTTTCAGGATTTCCTCATTCAGGGCTGCAGTGTCTCTCACCTGACTTTTGGCAAACAGTGCGGTTTCAACCACAATCTGCGCGCCGCTGACGGCAACATAGGCATCTAGGCCATCTTCGTTAGTCACACACAACACATCGTTTTCCGCGTAAACCGCCCAACCTTCGTGTTGGCTAATCAACGCTTCCAACTGCTGTAAATCCCAGGTCATACATCCATCTCCTCATTCATGGAATGTTCAACTCGACATTGGTGAACACTCAACATAATATATAAACTATCGTGTCTGTAAAGATCAAATATCATTTTAATAAAATACATTTAATTCATGTGTAAAATATATGTTACAAAATGACAATGAGCAAATATCGCCAATTCCTTCGGCAAGCTGGCGCGAAGTGGTCAGTCGTCTGATTAAATCAGAGATGTCCAAACGCAAAATCAAGTATGACGATTTAAGCCGCTTGTTAGAAGAGCTAGGCACCAAACAAACGGCAGCAAATCTCAGAAACAAGATCAATCGCGGCATCATGGGTGCAGACTTGCTGATTCAACTGGTATTAGTGCTGAACTTACAGCATCTAACGCCGGATATGATTCGAGAAATACTCGAAACCGTGGATGAATGATCAGCCATGAAGCTGATTCTTAGCCGTAAGGGGTTTGATTCGAGCGCAGGCGGCATACCCAGCCCGATTCTGCCGGATGGACGAATACGCGCATTACCCATTCCGGACGCCACATCGCCCATTCGCTTTGACGACTTAACCGTGACCTCTGACGCTCACGGGAAGTTGCCAATGGCGCAGTGTTTGCGTCAACTGGGCGCGAAGCCAGAGGTAATAGTAAGCCCAGTGCATCTTGATCCCGACATCATCGCCGATGATCTACCACGACAACCCGATTGGCAGCCGTTGTTTGGCCAAAGTGGCGCAGCTCAGGGCCATTTGCAGAAGCAAAACGTCGGTATCGGCGATCTACTGCTGTTTTTTGGATTATTTCAGCACACTGAAATGACGGAAAACGGTTTACGCTTTCGCCGAGACTCATCTCCGGTGCACGTTTTATGGGGCTGGATGCAAATTGGTCAGATCCATCGTGTTGATGCGCTCACTGCCGACGAACTCGCATGGGCGCGCTATCACCCGCATTTTTATCTGAATGACGTGAGCAATAACACCCTCTATGTAGCCAGCCCCCAACTGAACATTGATGGTGTTAATTGTGCATTACCTGGTGCGGGTTACTTCCCCGAATTCCGATCTGAACTCCAGCTCACAGCGACAGACGCACCGTCTGTTACCCATTGGCAATTACCTGTGGGGTTTTACCCCACACCGGGTAAACCCGCCATGACATATCACGGTAATCTCGAGCGCTGGCATCAGCTGCAGCACGCGTGCCGCCTGCGTTGTGCAAGCCGAGGTCAGGAATTTGTGTTGGACCTTGATCACTATCCTGATGTCGTTAACTGGCTCGCCAATCTGCTGCAAAATCACACCATCTAAAAATGAACGCCGCAAATAACCCACACCGTTGACTGCAAGTTTTTACTGGCAGAATGCGAGGTCAATCGTAAACCTATCAGAATCACAAAAACCTCATACAAACGTCATCCAATTAACGAATAATTCCCCTCGCCGGCGGCTCGGAAGAAGCCCGGTATGCAGTTCATTGGTACAGCGACAACTGCTGTGAACATTGATGCCGTGTAACGCAGCTATCAGATAAAAATAACATCTGCTGCCAGCGGTAAACTCATTAGGGGTAATTATGAAATTCCATCATTGGATTGGCAGCCTATTGCTGGCCGCCACCGCTGGACAGACGCTGGCAGAAGCCAACAAAGTCTGTTTCTATGAACATTACGATTATCAAGGTGCAGAGTGGTGCTATAGCAGCGACAGCGGCTGGATAGGCTCCGACCGAAATGACCGAATCTCTTCCATCAAACTCTATGGCGATGCCAAAGTAACCATTTACCAACATGGTAATTATGGTGGTGCCAAAACCACTGTGATGGCCAACACCTATAAAATGGATGATTTGAACGACAACATCAGCTCATTTCGCATTGGTGCGCGCCAGAGTAATGACTTTGCCTGTTTGTTTGAACATCCTGGGTTTCGCGGCACCCCTGCCTGTGCAGAAGCTGGTGAGGGCATTAGCGACATGAACAATGTCGCGATGGGGCGCAACAAAGCGTCGTCTCTGGTTATGGTGGGAAAGGCGCGGGTCGAAATTTTTGAATACCCGAACTATGACTACAGCCGCCAAGTAATGAATCTAAGTCGTTCTACATCTAACCTCGAAAAACGTCCGGCCAACTGGACCGAAGACAACATCGATTCGTTCCGTGTCTTTAGCCGCTCAGCAACAAACGCTGAAGCCGCTATCGACATCAATGAAGCCATTGGTTATCACGCGCCTATCAACCAGGTCGATACGCTCGCCTCGCACAATGCGTTCAATAGCACCGCGTATTTTAGCGGGCAGTTGATTCCCGGGCCAAACCACCGCCGCGCCTTGATTGAACAGCTACAAATTGGCGCCCGCTTCTTTGAATTGGATGTCTCCAAAGGCAATGGCTACGCCAAGGTCTGCCACTCGATTGACTGCGGTACCTTTGATGTATCACTGCGTCGCCTGTTGGCTGAAACCGAAACCTGGTTAAAAGGAGCTGATGACAATGACGTTGTCTTTTTCTTTATTCAAGACGACCTAGATGGCGATAACGGTGGCTACCAGCAACTCCAAAACGACGTGGCTTGGCTGGGCGATATCGTTTATACACCAGGTGCCTGCCAAAGCTTGCCCGACGACATGAGCTTCGCGCAAATGCGCGCTCAGGGTAAACGTATGTTTTTCTATAAAAGCGGCGGCTCTAACGGTTGTAACATAGCGTCTAGTGTTCTGATCAACAGCGAAACCAATATCGGTGTTGCCTCGATCAACATTCATGATAATCACTTCCGTAGCGGCACGGTTGTTCGTTCACAAGAGTGCGATAATCACTTCTGTAACGATGTAATCTCGGGCAGTGAAGCATTGATAGGCCTAACTAACGGGGTGAATGCTTTCGGACTCGATATGCTGGAAGAAAACGATATCGACAACAACGGCGGGCGCTTCCACGAACAACTGTGGGCGGCTGGCCCCGAGCAAGTTTATAACGCCTACGCGAATGGCCGTACCGCCACATTTAAAGCAAGCGGTGATCGCTATGTTGCTGTTAGCTGGAACACCAGCCGCAATTACGCGTGTCGTTTAAGCAATGGAAATTGGGCGATTACCGATGCACTGGGCGATATTTGGAATGGCTCAAACGCCTGTGCAACCGAATATCCGGGGTCAACATTTGATGTGCCTGTCAGTGCGTATGAGGCCCGCTTACTGCGCGACGCCATCGTCACAGGCGCCGACGTCCATATCAATTTCGGGGTAAATAACGGTCAATGGGTTGCCGGACGCTGGGGTAATCTTACAGATCGATGATCTAACGCTGGCAGCAACAGCTGTCACGCAAAACCAGTAAAAAGCAGGTCTGCGCCTGCTTTTTACTTTGCTATGAAGGACTTATAGCGATTTGCTCGCCAACCAAGTTTGCGGATTTTTCGACCCGATAGCAATTTCTGGGTTTTAGCGTTCACTTCCTCTGCCGTGCCTTATAAACTGAACAGCTAATTATAAGCTGCCATTTATATATAGCGGTTACTTTTATGGAATCCGGTTCACCCAAAGCTTTGGAAAAAATCCTTGATGCTACTGTTCGGCAAGTCGCCGAGTGCACGCAGCAATTATTGGATCACCCCCCCTTTGCATCCGTCTCAGCGTTGTCGAGCAACAAGCTGTCGATGATCAATGCATTTGAAGACCGCCAAAAGGCCAGCTTTAATCGCTTGATGAAACCCATCGAGCGCGAAGTGCGTCGTGGGGTTATTGGTGAAGTTCAGCGCAGTTTTGAAAACCTACGGTTGGTCGACAAGGAAGAATTAACCCTGAAACTGATCGGTGATCATTTTCTGGAACAGCTGGATGACGGCATTAATACCAAAATGGCTCTGTTGGCCATGCGATTTGAATATACCTGTGGCCAGGATCTGGAAATAGAAGATCTACCGATTGGCCATATTCTGCTCGCCGAACATCTTCTAGCGGCCGTTAAAAGTGTCGAATTAGAACCCGGCGTTCGTGCTGCATTTTATAAAAACTTGCTGACAACGCTAGCCGATAGCTATATCGATCTGGTCAATATCGCCAACAACCTGTTCATCGATGCTGGCGTACTGGCCGACCTCAACGATAGTGACGGTCAATCCCGTTTTAAACGTAATCACCAGAAGATTGAAGCGGCAAAAAAACGTAAGGCCTTAATCGCGTCCGTTAGCCACGAAGTTAAGTTTGACGACGACGGTAACCCGATCCCACCGGATATGGATGAGGTGTTGGAACATCTCCAAATCCCGGATACGGCGAAAGCGCACGTCATTGAATCGGATTTAATGGCGCCGCAAATTGATGATAAAAGTCTGCTGCAAACTGTCGATAAACTCAATGACCTGCATGCACCAGCATCCGCCGATGACGACGGCTATCAAACCAAACACCGGGATGAATCCTTAGCCGATCAGCTGGCCAACCATGTCGGCCTAAAGGACTTCAGCCTCGACAAGAAAAACGCCAACACCATCAGTATGATGTCCATGCTGTTTGAAGATCTATTCGCCAACACGCATTTTGCCGATCCGATTAAAGCCTTACTTGAGCAACTGCAGCTACCCATTCTCAAAACGGCTATCATGGACAAAAAGTTCTTCGCAGATTCAGGTAATCCCGCACAAACACTGTTGGATAAAATCGCCGAACAGGGCGCAGCGTGGTCGCCGGACAAAAAACCCGAGAAAGATTTTCAGTACAAAAGTATGGCTGGGATTATCCGCGAACTGAATGCCAATTTCGACGGTACCTATGCGGTGTTTAGCGACGCAGCATTTAAACTCGACAGCTTTAACAAAAAAAATCAGGAACGCACAGCAAAAATCGAAACCCGTATTGTATCGATGGAAAAGGCCCGCGCTCGCCATGATCGTGCCAAGCAAGAATCCGCCGCGCACATTGAACAGATCTTTGGCCGCTTCCAACTGCCGGAACCCATGCAAGTCTTTGTTGATAGTGCTTGGCAAAGTGTATTGTTCTTCATCCACAACAAATACGACAACACCGACAACCATCAATGGCAAACGGCCACCATGGCAGAGCTGAAGCTGATGAAGGTTTTGTCCGGCATGCAGCAGGATAAAAAAGAAACCATTTACGACCTACAATCGCAAATGCTCGAAGTCGGTCAGCAAAAAGGTGACGTGAATCTGGCGCTGAAGCATATCATCCCGCATATGCAAAAGACTGAAAGAGCGCAACCTAAGGCACCGCAACCGGCAGTTCAACCCGCCACCAGCCTGCTCAATGATCCTGAACCGAGCAGCACTGGGCTGCCAGATCCTATCGTCGATATAGCCGACATCCCACCTGTTCCTCAGCAACGCCCGGCGAATATTTCTTCCGCCAGCGAAACTGCACCATCAGCGGTGCAATCTGCCATTGATAAAAAACTGGCTGATCAGGGTAGCGTCAGCCTGTTTGAAGACGGCTTGCTAGACGAGCCAGATACCTTGGCCAACACGCCCATCATCGACAGTGAATTACCGCCAGCAATCGATCAACCGTTGTCGGAGGATCAGCCACTACTCGATACCGCAGCCGACGTTTTAGTGCATACCGAAGCCGAGCTACAGGCGCTACCGTCACAATTATCGATCGGCAGTTGGCTGCTTGATAAACGCGGCGACGGCGAAGAAAAAATCAAAGTTGCAGCCTACATCAAGCACACCGATAACTTTATTTTGGTGAAACGCAACGGTACTAAAGCCGCGGCGCCAACCAGTGCCGATCTGCTAACCTGGCTTAAGCGCGGCGAGGTAGAATTGATCGAAAGTGCACTGGCCTTTGACCGTGCATTGGAATCTGTTATTACCGGTCTACGCGCATAACACAACTAAGCTGCTGCCGGTTCTTCCCGGCAGCATAGCGCCACTCAACGCGCTCAAATTCTTACTGGTCCGCCATCTCTCCCTGCCATCGTTTTCTCCGTCAACGGTGTGCTCACTATTCAGACAATCCTGCAGACTGACCGTCTTTAGCTAAACTTTTGGATGCTGCGCCCTGTCATAAACTGCGTGTCGGCTGAACAGCCCACCTTATGTCATGTCTGGAGCTCTTGAATGACGGATATTTGGAAATCATACCAGCCTGGCGAATACTTCGACGAAGTGATCTCCAGCCAAGGCTATGCTAGGCGCACCGGCAGTGCGCTGATGAAATTTTTTCGACAACTGGATGCCGATGCAGTCGAAGCACACCGACGTGCAGCCGAGGCGACAATACGCGATATGGGCGTTAGCTTCACCGTGTATACCGATGAAGGCAACATCGATCGCGCCTGGCCATTCGATATTATCCCGCGCCCGATCAGTAAAAAGCAGTGGGACAAAACCGCCTTGGGGCTCCAACAACGTATTAGCGCGCTGAATCACTTCATCGATGATATTTACCACGATCAGAAGATTATTAAAGACGGCATCTTGCCTGAATACGTGCTGAAGAATTCCAAAAATTTCCGCCCAGAGTGTGTTGGTGTTAATCCACCGTATGGCGTTTGGTCGAATATTTGCGGCAGCGACTTGATCAGAGACAAAGACGGTGAATTCTACGTGCTCGAAGACAACCTGCGTGTGCCGTCCGGCGTCTCCTACATGCTAGAGAACCGTGCGATCACCAAACGGATTCTGCCCGAGCTTTTTCAAACACTCACGATTGCGCCGGTCGATGATTACCCTGATCGTCTGCATGAAATGCTCAGCAGCCTGTCGCCACGCCACACTAGCCACCCCGTCGTGGTGGTATTGACGCCAGGCATCTTCAACTCCGCCTACTTCGAACATGCGTTTCTGGCTCAGCAAATGGGGGCCGAGCTGGTTGAGGGCTCTGATCTTGTGGTGCAGGATGATAACTGCGTCTACATGAAAACGATTTCCGGCCTCGAACGGGTCGATGTGATCTATCGCCGTATCGACGATCGTTATCTAGATCCGGAGGTGTTCAATACCGACTCCGTGGTCGGCTGCGCGGGTTTATTTCGCGCCTGGAAAGCAGGTAAAGTCGCTCTGGCCAATGCACCCGGAGCGGGCGTTGCTGATGATAAAGTCATCTACGCATTTGTACCCGACATGATTCGTTACTACTTGAACGAAACACCAATGATTCCGAATGTTGAAACCTTCCTTTGTTACGACAAAGCACAACGTGATTACGTGATCGATAACATCGAGAAACTGGTGGTTAAACCGGCGAATGAATCCGGCGGTTACGGCATGCTCGTCGGCCCACACGCAACCAAAAAAGAACGTGAAGAATTTGTCGAAAAGATTAAACGAAACCCGCGTAACTATATCGCCCAACCGACCATTGCCTTGTCGACCGCACCGAGCTTCATCGGCCGCAATGAATTAGAGCCGCGACACTTGGATCTACGCCCCTTCGTATTGCAAGGCAAACAATCGTGGGTCACCACAGGGGGGCTGACACGGGTCGCGATGAAAAGAGGATCCTTGGTGGTCAATTCATCACAAGGCGGTGGCTCCAAGGATACCTGGATCGTCGATACGGAGGCGCAGTAATGCTATCGCGTGTCGCCGAACGGCTTTACTGGGCTTCACGGTATCTGGAGCGTATTGAGAACACCGCGCGCTTGGTCGATGTCTACGACAAGCTGCTATTTGACCTACCGCGGGGCGTCGACTTCGACTGGTATCAACTGGTGACGATCAACAGTGCTGAAGTCCTGTTCGGTGATCGCTACAAGATCCAAGACGAACGTAATGTGGTCAAATTTTTACTGGGCGATACAACCAACCCGGCATCCGTGCAAGCCTGCCTGCAATGTGTTCGCGAGAACGTTCGTACCACACGTGATGTGATTCCCGCAGACGCCTGGGAGCTGATCAACGAGCTGCATCGATTTGTTGAAGACAACATCCAGCAGGGTATCAATCGCAGCAAACGGTTTGAGTTTCTTCAGGGCGTTATCAAAGGCTGCCAGCAAATCAACGGGCTGTTACATACCATGATGCCTCGCGACGCGGCCTGGGAGTTCATGCAACTGGGCCGCAAGCTGGAACGGGCCGACATGACAACACGGTTACTGGATGCCGGCTGCACTGCTCACATGCATTTGGCCGATGATGATACCGCCGTTAACCAGCACCAATTGATTTGGGGCAATGTTCTACGTTCACTGGGTGCCCATTCAAGCTACCTGCGCACCACACGAGCAACTGTCAGCAGTACGCAAGTGGTGAATTATCTGCTTTACGACCGCAGTTATCCGGCAGCCATTAGTCATTGCTTCGACAAAATTCTGGATGCCTGTCAGCACTTGCCCAACAACAAAGGTCCGGTTCAGAAGGTCCGTAAAGCCCAGAAAACCTTCCTACGCGCTGATCACCAACATCAGATTGATCAAGCACTCAGAGAGTACCTAAATGAGTTGCAGCTGGAATTAGCCAGTGGCCACGGCACTATCGCGACACAATGGTTCTCTAACCACTACTAACACGTATCGATGTAGATCCAGACACATCCGAAGCGCCATTCATCAATATCGGCACGTTGAATTTCAACATCACTGACTACCCCTATGCAGGGTGGAGGAAAAGGCCCATGACCATACGTGTGGCCATCAGACACAAGACCCATTACCGCTTTGATCATCCGGTGGCACTGCACCCGCATGTCATTCGACTGCGACCGGCACCGCACTGTCGAACTCGGATTCACGCCTACAGTTTAAAGATCTCGCCGTCGAAGCACTTTATTAATTGGCAGCAAGATCCTTTTGGTAACTATCTAGCACGACTGGTGTTTTTAGAAAAATCTACCGCACTGGATGTTGAAGTCGAAGTCATCACCGATATGGATTCGATCAATCCCTTTGATTTTTTTCTCGACGAATACGCCAATCACATGCCGTTTAGTTACCCGGCAGCACTCCAAAAACAACTGTTACCCTACTTAGAATTGTTGCCAGAAACGCCGAAAGTTATGGCGTATCTGGATACCCTGCGCAGTCGCTTTATTACCAACAAACCTGATACCAATGATTGTCTGGTGAATATTAATCAGCAGCTGCATGGTGATGTTGATTATCTGGTGCGCATGGAGGTCGGCGTGCAATCACCGGAAGAAACGCTAACCAAAGGCAGCGGTTCTTGCCGCGACTCCGCTTGGCTATTCGTGCAATTGTTGCGGCGTCTCGGCATGGCAGCACGGTTTGTTTCCGGTTATCTGGTACAGCTAAAACAGGACATGAAAGCCCTCGATGGGCCCTCTGGTGCCGATGCAGATTTCACCGACCTGCATGCCTGGGCCGAGGTATTCCTACCTGGGGCTGGTTGGGTTGGCCTCGACCCAACGTCAGGATTGTTTGCCAGCGAAGGGCATATCCCACTGGCCTGCACACCCGACCCACAAGCCGCGTCTCCGATTGAAGGCAGCACAGACACCTGCGAAGTCGAGTTTTCATTCACCAATACAGTGGCACGCGTTCATGAAGACCCTCGTGTCACCAAGCCTTACTCAGAAGATCAGTGGCAAACTATTCAAGCCCTCGGCACAGCATTGGATCAGCAGCTAAAAGCCGACGATGTGCGCCTAACCATGGGGGGAGAACCCACTTTTGTCTCCATTGACGATATGGAGTCTGCTCAATGGAACACTGAGGCTCTGGGCGATGACAAACTGAAACGCGCCAAAGATTTGCTAATACGGTTGCAAGCGCAGTTTGCACCACACGGGTTGCTGCATTATGGGCAGGGAAAATGGTACCCAGGAGAGCCATTACCTCGCTGGGCACTCGGGTTATATTGGCGTAAAGACGACATCCCGCTGTGGAAAAACCCGACATGGCTGGCCCGCATAGATCAAAACGCAAGGCTATCCGTATCGGACGCCAAACGATTTATCGACCACCTGGCAAAGACACTGCACGTAGACAATGCCGCTTGCCAGCCGACCTTCGAGGATGCGCTGTACCATTTACGCGAGCAACAGCAGATCCCGGCCAATATTGAAGCAGCGTTATACCAACCCACGGATGACAATGCCCGCGCCGCGCTGGCTGCCGCATTACAACAAAGCTTCGATGTACCGGCAGGGTATATACTGCCGCTTGCCGGCAATGAATTAGGCGGCCACTGGAAAACTAGCCTCTGGCCGATGCGGCGGGGGCGAATCATTCTAACGCCCGGCGATTCACCATTAGGCCTGCGGCTGCCACTCGAAGCCCTGCCCTATCGCAGCGACGACGAACAAAAACTTGATCCGCCAATCAGCGCAGACCCCTTCGCACCGCATACCCCATTGCGCAAACATCTGGCCATATCGGCGGTTGAAACCAGCCATGCATCCAGCAATACCAACGCCACAGAACAACACTTACTCAATGACGATGTGATACGCACAGCACTGTGTGCTGAGGTGCGTGAAGGCAACTTGTACATTTTTGTGCCGCCACTGCCCCATCTTGATGAATATCTCGCTCTGATCAATGCCGTTGAAACAACCGCTGCAAGCCTGCAGATGCCGGTGATCGTTGAAGGTTATGCCCCGCCTAAAGATGCGCGCCTGAACAAGCTACTGATTACACCTGACCCCGGTGTTATCGAAGTTAATATTCACCCTTCTGATTCGTGGGCCATGCTCGAAGACACCACGGAAACACTCTACGAAGAAGCCCGCAAAGCCCGTCTCGCGACTGAAAAATTCATGCTTGATGGCCGCCATACCGGCACTGGCGGAGGTAATCACATCACGCTCGGGGGGCCAACGCCCGCTGATAGCCCACTACTACGACGGCCCGATCTGATTCAGAGTTTGGTGACGTTCTGGCAGCATCACCCCAGTCTCTCATACCTGTTTTCAGGTGCCTTTATCGGCCCAACCAGCCAAGCCCCCCGTGTCGATGAAGGCCGCGACGAAACGCTCTATGAGCTTGAAATTGCATTCAGCCAGATCGAACTAGGCACCGAACATCCCCCTTGGTTTGTTGATCGTGTGCTACGCAATCTGCTGATCGACATCACTGGCAATACACATCGGGCCGAGTTTTGTATCGACAAACTCTATAACCCAACAGGTCCGGCAGGCCGGCAGGGAATATTGGAGTTTCGCGGATTTGAGATGCCGCCGCACAGCCGCATGGCGCTAGTACAAGCACTGCTACTGCGGGCGTTGGTATTGCGCTTCTGGAAACACCCCTATCGTCACCGTTTGGTGCGTTGGGGAACCCGGTTACATGATGAATTCATGTTACCCCACTACATTTGGGCCGACATAAAAGAAGTCGTTGAGGATCTCAATCTGCACGATATTCCGTTTGATGTCGACTGGCTGCGTCCCTTTGAAGAGTTTCGATTTCCGCATTACGGGTGCCTGCAACTCGGCGACATCAACCTCGAACTGCGCTGGGCGATCGAGCCATGGCATGTGCTTGGTGAAGAAGTCTCGAACTTCGGCACGTCACGCTATGTCGACTCATCGCTCGAACGCCTGCAAGTGCGTGTTACTGGCATCCACGACGATCGCTATATCCTCTGTTGTAACGGCCGACGACTGCCATTGCGGGCAACCGGTCGACAAGGTGAGTGGGTTGCAGGTGTTCGCTATCGCGCCTGGCAGCCACCTTCGGCACTGCACCCACTACTGGAGAAAGATATACCGCTGGTTTTTGATGTTATCGATAGCTGGAACGGCCAGTGTATTGGCGGTTGTACCTATCATGTCTCACACCCAGGTGGATTGAGCTATGACCACTTCCCAGTGAATGCATTTGAAGCACAATCCCGGCGCGGCAATCGCTTTGATACGCTGAGCCATACACAGGGCGTTATTTCACCCAGCCGGCCGATGCAAGCATTACGTACTTTTTTCCCGCATCAACAAACGCCTAAACCCATGGCACCGCCAGCCGAAGAGGCGTCCGCAGAATACCCACACACATTGGATTTACGACGCCTGGCCCAGGCACCTTTCAGCCACTAGCACGAGAACAGTCGCATGAATGCCAACGACGACACCGAGGCATCCGCCGACAAACTGCGGTATCAGAGCACGGATACCAGCATGGATGTGTCACTTAACACATCCGGTCAGCGCGAACCGCATTGGGATTATGTAATTCAAAGCTTTGAACGCATGGAAGCGGATGAATTGCAGGGGCGCCAGCGTAAAATGGAGCGTCTGCTGCGCGACGACGGTGCCTCGTTCAACATCTACAACAGCCCAGACACTAACGACAAAATCTGGGGCCTAGATTTGGTGCCCGCGATTATTCCCAGTGATCAGTGGAGCACCATTGAAGCCGGCCTGTTAGAACGGGCCGAATTGTTTAACATGCTGCTGCAAGATATCTACACACAGCGCACGCTTATTCGCCAGCAGGTCATACCACCCGAGGCATTGTTCTGCCACCCCGGTTTTTTACACGCCTGCCAAGGCATACAGGTGGCCGGCGAACACCAACTAATTATTCACAGTGTCGATATGCTTCAGCAGGCCGATGGCCAAATGCTGGTGCTCGCAGATCAAACACAGATTCCAACCGGCAGCGGTTACGCCTTAGAAAATCGCACAATCATGACGCGGGTATTTCCCAGCCTGTTTCGTCACAGCCATGTACACCGGCTCTCGACCTACTTCCAACGCCTGCGAGCCAAACTTCTGAGTCTCGGCCCCCATATCGACAACCCACGCATCGTAATCCTGACACCCGGCACCGGCAATAACTCGTATTTCGAGCATGCTTATCTGGCCAACTACTTGGGCTTTCCATTGGTTCAAAGTGGCGATCTAGTCGTACGAAACGGCTTTTTATGGATGAAATCTCTCGATGGGTTAAAGCGGGTGGATGTGATCTGGCGGCGTGTCAAAGACGCGGCTTGCGACCCGGTAGAGCTACGTGCTGATTCCCAGTTCGGAGTTGCGGGTTTAATTGAGGTGGTACGTGCAGGCAATCTGGTTATTGCTAATCCGTTAGGTGCCGGCATTCTGGAAAACCCGGTACTGTATCGATATCTACCCGCCATCAGCCGCCACTTTTTGGGCCGCGAACCACGCTTGGCCAGCGTGAGTACCTGGTGGTACGGCGATGCCGACGATCGCGCATGGATAGACGCCAACTTTGAACAACTCACCATTCGCGCAGTGTCGCCACAACCAGAAATCACCGCCAGCAATGTTGCGGCCATGACCCCCGAACAACAACAAACTTTGCGCACCGCCATGAAAAGCCGCCCGGAATACTTTGTTGCGCAGTCAATTCCGGCACCCAAGCAAATGCCGAGTTTATCGCCTACCACCTTCGGTAGTCGCGCTGCGCTAATGCGCAGCTTCGCCTGTGCCAGTGAATCTTCGTATTATCTGTTACCCGGTGGTCTCACACGTGTCAGCCAATCTGATGAAGAACCCTTGCTCAGCATTCGCGATGGTGTGCAATCCAAAGATACCTGGGTAATCGCCAGTGACCCCGCACCGGAAGTTGAAAGCCCTTCAGCAACGGAGCAAATAACCGATTACGCCGACCTGCAATTGCAGAGCTTGCCGAGCCGAGCGATTGAAAACCTGTTTTGGATGGGTCGCTATGCCGAACGTGCCGAATCCGCTTTGCGTTTAATCCGGACACTTTTCTCACAGCTCAATAGTGATGACCCCATATCGAATACCCCACGCCTACGGTTATTGGAAGCCGTTACCCACTTGACCGCCACCCACCCCGGATTTATCGGCAACGACGAGCTGATTGAACATCCAGAACAAGAACTGCTAAGTATCATCAATGACGGCCAACGCAGCGGCAGTATCCGCAATACCCTGAATTGCATGATCCACAGCGCAGATGCCTCCAAAGAGCTGCTGTCGTTGGATACCATCCGTGTGATCAATGATCTACGTGATGCCCTCAATGCGCTCGATCGGGCGGTGAGCTATAACCCGTATGGTGTTCCTGAGGAGTGCCTTGATCCTATCGTCACTGCGTTAATGGCGCTCTCCGGCTTGACCCACGAGAGTGTCGTGCGCGGTATCGGCTGGCATTTCATGAGTATCGGCAAACGCATTGAACGCGCCGTACAAACACTAACGCTGATAAAAACACTGCTGATTCCGCCAGCCTCTGTGAACGAGCAAGAAACGCTGCTACGCGCACTACTGCTAACTCTCGAAATGCTGATTACCTATCGGCGACGTTTTCGCACCGTTGTCGACATCGAAGCCGGGCTGGATCTGGCATTACTGGATGCCACCAACCCACGTTCTATTATGTTTCAGATCGATCAGCTCGCCGAAGACATCAAAACATTGCCCAAGGCTGAGCAAAGCACCCGCGAATTAATAGCCGATGAGCGCTGCGTGTTGAAAGCGCAAACCGACCTAAAGCTCAGCCGTTTAAATGAGCTGGCCATGGTGACAGAAAACGGACGAGAAAACCTACAAGCACTAGCCGAGCGTTTGGACAATCACCTGGAAACCCTGAGCACCGTGCTCAGCGAGACCTACTTTGAGCACAAAGCCAGCTATACACAATTGGTTAAGGGCTATTGGGCAGAATAACCAGGAGTAAAGACCGAATGTTATATCGCATTCGTCATGTGACGGAATATAGCTACCCCGCACGCGTCAGCAGCTGCTATAACGTTGCTCGCGTGTGCCCGCGAGACACCGACCGGCAATCATTGATGCGCCATCACGTCTACGTTAATCCGTATCCCGCCACCATCAATCGTCGGGAAGATTACTTCGGCAACCTGGCTTACCATTTTGATATTCAGAAACCCCATCAGGATTTAACCATCACCGCAGAAAGTGACGTCGATGTACCTGAAGGCCAGCCTTACCTCGAACTGGATTTAGGCATGAGTGTCGCCGAGGCTCGCGAAGCCTACTTGTATTCCAATGCCCCGGATGTGCTCTGCGCTCGAGAATTCTTACTCGATTCGCCTATGATTCGGCGCGACTCAGCACTGGCAGAATATGCACGCCCCTCATTCGACGATAACCGGCCATTAAATGCTGCCGTGCGTGAGCTAACCGGGCGTATTTTTGACGAATTCACCTTTGATCCCAGTTTCACAACAGTGGCGACCCCATTGTCAGAGGTTCTGGCGCACCGACGGGGTGTCTGTCAGGATTTCGCCCACTTACAAATTGCTTGCCTGCGTTCACTGGGGATACCGGCCCGCTATGTCTCTGGGTATCTGGAAACACTGCCACCATTAGGCCAGAAGAAAATGGTCGGCGCCGATGCTACCCACGCTTGGATTTCGTGTTTTTCGCCACAAGAGGGCTGGCTTGAATTTGATCCCACCAACAACACCATGGCGAATCATCAACACATCGTTACCGCCTACGGCAGAGACTTCTTTGATGTTACCCCCATCAAAGGTGTCATCTACGGCGGCGGCGATATTCCCGGCCTGCGCGTCAGCGTTGATGTGCAGCGATTGAGTGACTAATCAACCAACTTAGCGATCAATCATTAGCTTTTGACTGCATGAATTAGCCAGTTACGAGGCGTGAGTGAATAGTCACAAAACGTCCCTGTAGTGACATCATAACCGGCATCATCAAGATACAGAATCATGTCGAGGAGTAACCAGAGTTCCAGCGGCCGACGAAACAACGATTGCACTAATTCCATACGGCGTACCTCCACCCGCCGCTGACACCCACGCTGTTCGATCTCCGCCAATCGAATCGATGAGGGCATAGCTTCATCCAGCTGCTTGCGCGCTAATGCCCATTGGCAAAATGTTTGAAAATCACCGGCTAATAACGACTTGGGCACAGTGGGCAACGGCAGGTACACATCAATACCGCGCAGCTCACGTTGCAACAGATCAAACCCCAAGCGCCAGGCTAACTCCTGATCGCGTTGACGCTGTTCACGCTGGCCAGCAGTTACAGTTTGCTTCAGCGGCAACGACACATCATCACGACTCAGTTGCAATACACTCGTCTGGCCGGCCTCAGACAGGGGCGAGTAGACCGCATCAGGGATCAAGTTATAACAACACGGGGCGAGTGTTACACCCGAGGCCCCGGCAGCAACCACTGTCTGCAACAGGTGTGTATGGAGCTGCCCACACGCGTGCAGTGCCACCGCATGCGTGGTTGGCCGTATGTACGGAGCCGCATCCGATGACAACACATCGCAGTGCACCAATGTCATATCTACCGGCACCCGCGCAGCTAATTCACGGGCGCTCTCACATAAACTCGCCTGCCACTCCAAACTCGTGGTGGTCGCTCCGTTAAATGCCAGCAAGCGCCCTAAATGCGCCTTGCCGGCACACCATTCCACTATCTCGCCAGTCGGGGGCACGCATTGTGCCAAAGCAACAATTTGCTGCCACTTTCGGCCGTTAACCCTGTAATGCAATCGTTCGTGCTGGTTGACCGAAAACTGCGCCAGCTTTTGCTGTAACTGCACTTCAACCTGCACACCCAATAGCGCATCTTCAATCCATGGGGCAAGTTGTTGCGCTACGCGGGATGGTTGCGCAGACAAATCCAAGATCTCTGATTCACTCAATGCGGACAACAACGCATGCAGCGCCGGCGTCTCATCACGCCAGATCGATTGACGGTGATGAAACGGCTGAAACTGCCACCAACGCCGATGGCGCACGAGCCATTGATTAAGTATCTGGAAGTGTGAGGAAAAGTCAGTCATTTCGGTAACATGCCGAAGGTGCGAAAAGAGGCTATGATACCCTGATCAACACAGGCGACCAACTCACTGATATACTGACGTTTTACAGGTTCCGAATGCACAAACGTCGAGGTACATATGCAACGAGTCTTAATTATCGGCGCCAGCCCGAAGCCCGACCGATATGCCTACAAAGCGCTAAAAATGCTGCAGGAATATGGCCACGAAGTTTCGCTACTTGCACCTAATTGGGAAACCATCGACGGCTTACCCGTCTATCGCAACATCGCCGATGTGCCCATGCCCATAGATACCGTCACCTTGTACGTTAACCCGTCTCGGCTGAGTGCCTATATTGAGGATTTGCTGACGTTGAAGCCGCGCCGAGTGATCTTTAATCCAGGTACAGAATCTGATGACGCCGCCACGCAGCTTGCGTCTCAGGGCATTGAAGCACTCGAGGCTTGCACACTGGTATTGCTGCGCACAGAACAGTTTGACTAACCGGCCAACCGATTAATGTCGCTCAAAACGGTAATTCATAAAACTAAGCTCCGGCGGCCGAGTATTTACTTGTACCTCACTCACACCAAAAGTTTGTGAATCCGCACCGCCGTCATTTACACGCTGAAAAGCTTCCACCGTCATCGCCATATTTCTGCCACGCCACGGGTCATGGTAGTAAATGGTTTCATTAAAGACGCCAACCACCAACACCCAATGCCCTGACACACCGTAATCTTTGGCCGCCATAAAAGGGCCAAACAAGTTCAGCACCACTTCAACCGCGGTGGCTGTCCAGCGCCGTTCGAATGGATACAGTTGATAAATGATCAACTCCAACGCCAGAAAATCGGATGCTAGGCTATCCGAATTAGCACCGGCTAAAATTCCGCGAGAATTACGATCCATTAACCACACATCGTCATGCCGTGGTGCCAAGTG
Organism: BD1-7 clade bacterium; assembly: GCA_902705835.1. Lineage (NCBI taxonomy): Bacteria > Pseudomonadati > Pseudomonadota > Gammaproteobacteria > Cellvibrionales > Spongiibacteraceae > BD1-7 clade bacterium. The sequence goes on along the minus strand of CACSIN010000001.1, from coordinate 645,731 downwards.
CATATCGTAAGGGGGCTGTTTACCGTGATACATCATCAACATTGCCGCACAGGCATCGCCACATAGATTGACATGATTTTGATGCACAAAAGGCACATTCGGAAAGTGTTTATGAATGACCCGAGCACTGGATTCTTGTGCTTGAGTATGCGCCACATCAGTATTCGGTATCTGATGATGGTCGCGTTTAGACATACCAACGATCTTGCGAAACGGATTGAAAACTTTCATAGAAACGGCTTAATTATGGAGCGGTCATCCTATGACCGAACAGACGCCGATGGATTCCCTCACTCATCGAGTCCCTTGCCCAACTAGCGTTATTTTTGAAAAACTCCCATAAAAAAGCCCGCAACTTGGCGGGCTTTGATAAGCAAATGATTTAAATAATCAGGAATTATTACCGGTTTTACAATCGATCTTGCCTTCCACCTGAATAAATTTGGTTTCGCCACTCTTACCCGGAAAATTCGAGAACATGCCGGTGAGCAGTTCATCCATCACCTGATTGATCGTTGGGCAGCTACCACTGCTTACTGCACGAGCCGAATATATCTGCTTGGCTTTGCCGTCTCTCAGGCTTTTGCCATCGACAATATCCAGAGCTACCGCGCGTTTATAGGTCGTGCGTTCAACACTTGTGACACCGACAACGGTATAGCTGGGCATCGCATACCCCGGGTAAACCAAATCATAATAACCACCGCCAACATAGCCATAGATAGGTCTTACCTGCGAGCTCACCCTGCCGTTATCAATACCGTAGCTAACGACCGCTACTGATTGAGCAACCTTCGGGTTTTCCGAAATCGTGTACCCATTCTGCCGCAGGAAGGTTTCAATCTTGCTTTTGTAGTGAGCAAACTCAAGCGAATTATCTTCTTTCTTGTTTGCAGCAGCCACATAAATGGTGCCGCCGGGTTTAAAGCCGGGGTCGTAAAATGTCGTATTGTTCAAATCAACATAACTGGTACAGGCTGTCACCACCATCAGCAGTAACCCTGCTAACGACAGCTGATAAGATTTCTTCATCGCATCATCCTCATGCTTGGCAAATCATCAGATATTCTTAATTTACCCCCAGTAGCGTCACGACCGCAGCTTACTTCCCACAATCAGTGCTCCCTCTGGATTTTTCAGAGTTTACTGGTTTAGCAAATCCTTTGGGGGTTAAGGGGTTATCAACCTCATTCTCGCTAGATCCTTTCAGACCGTTAAGACCTTATACATCGGCCAAGGTTAGGAAGTTCTGGAAAAACGGCTATTGCAGCCGGCTGGTTGACGATATTCAGCCGGTCAGAGTCACATCATCAAACGCACTTTTAACAGCATTGTCTTATGTTGTGATTTCTGTTCAGACCGGATGCACGGTTTACAGGGCTCCCGTACTCTTGAATTTCAATACTAGTGCAGGCTGCGGAATTTGCGTTGCCAAATTAGCGAGATAACGTAAAAATGCAGGTTTAAATCAACAAGGCCAAATCAATGAAGGATAACCTGAAACTAGGGCGCTACCGTCACTACAAAGGCAACGACTATGAAGTCATCGGCGTAGCCAGGCACAGCGAAACTGAGGAGCCTCACGTCGTCTATCGAACGTTATATGGTAACTTCGACTTATGGATTCGCCCACTGACTATGTTTACAGAAACCATTGAGAGAGATGGTCAGACTATCCAACGATTTACCTACATCGGTGAAAAGGACTAATTTGTTCTGATGAGAACCATTCAGGGACAGCTATTTTTGCTGACGCTACTGGCGTTGATTACCCCCTCGTCACATGCTCAACAACCCGATAATGCCAGTGCCGATGTTGAGGCCCGGGCAGAAGAACCCACGTTCACGCCATTTTATGCCTTCGCGAACTACTTCAGTTCCGGTCTTTATCAAGGTACCGGCGGCCAGCTCACTGTTTTCAACATTCCCATCAAAGTGGAACCGGATCAGGAAGGTCGCAACAAATACCGGCTGCGTTTACCCATTTCACTAGGTTTTACGGATTTTCAGTTTGACGCCGATGGCGTCAGCATCCCAGACACCGTTGCTACGGCCACAGTAACTGCGGGTATCGAGTTTGATCATTGGGTCAGCGATAAACTCATGCTGCGCCCATTTCTGGATGTCGGTTATTCACAGAACTTCTCCGGGCAATCCAGCTCACTGATTTATGCGGGCGGCATGAGCACGTTTTATTACTTTCAAGCCGCAGAAGAAAAGCAGGTGATGGTGACACGCTTCCAAAGAGCCAGCTTTCGCACACAAGGAACACTGATTGTCGACGGCTTCTCGTCGATCGATTCAGGTATCGACTGGACCTTACCGTTTCGCTATGAAATGTTCGAAAAGCCGATGTATATGTCAGTCTATGGTCGCGTTTACTGGTATTTTCTCGATCAAACAAGCACAGAGATATCTAATGACTTCGGTTCGATTCTTGATGCCCAAGAATTAGGTTTTACCTTAGGCTGGATCAAACCTCTAGACATGCTGCTATTTGATCTTGATCGTATTGGCTTCGGATACCGAACAGGCGATGGCTTAACCGCCTGGCGTCTGTTTTTCGGTTTCCCGCTGGAATAAATAATGCCGGTGCGCGAACGAAACACAGAATCAACCACAAGCAACAACCGTAGATTTAGGGCATACCACTGAGATTAACCGAGCCCTTATGTTAACAATATCGCTGCAACGGCTGCTCGTGGAAGCGTCTCTGGAAGAAATCACCGTCCATTCTTTAGACCCGTGCCTGTATACTATAACGGCGGTTATTGACGGCCATTACTATCGCGTCGTCGACGAGAGCGGCCGCCCGTATCGACGTTTTAGTCTGGAAAAGGTTCGAAAAGATCTGATCGGCTGTGGCGCACAAAAAATTTGTCTACTTCAAACCACAGCTTACGATGAAATGATTGGCGGGCCCGCCAAAAGCAGCGTTTTCAGCAACGCGCTGCACCTAGATACCCGTTGGGGACCAGAGGCTTAGGCGTTAAGGCTTAGAACCTATTAAACCGTCGGCCAATAAACCTTGGAGAGAGGCAATAGTGCCTGTGCGTGAGCATTCAAGTTATCGTAATGCTGCAACACCTTGTGCGCCAATACACTGATATCCCAGACCTTCAAACGGGCTTGCTGCTTCTGCACCAGACTTTTAGCCTCAGTATCCAGATAACCAATCGTTACCAAAATCCCTTGCTCCGCATCTTCTGACGCATCCAGAACGTCCTGAACATCCGATACGGTTACCGGCTGATGCTTATGCATAAGCACCGCCAATGAAACCGCGCTCAATGACATACCATCGCGACTAATCGCTAACTTCGACCAATTACCACCGTCTTCCATGATGACTTCTGCGCCAAAACCGGCAACGTCAAACAATCCACACAGCAAAGTCTGCAGGCGTGGCTGATCAAAACGGCTGAGTTTATCCTTCACCAGTTCGAGTGATTGGTATTCCAGATTCTGCTCCATTTGCGACAACACGGCAGGCTCTTCTTTCAACAACGCAGATTGATCACCTGGCAATGCCAATAAATCGTTGATGGTATCGTCATCAAGGCGAAATAACGGTGCCGTTCTGCCAACACTGTTTCGTGTTGTTACTTTCAGAGCATCGCGTTTTTTGTAGCCCAGAATACGGACTTTGCGCAGGTGCGGGTGAAGAGGAATACGGCCCGGATCAAACGAATATTCACCCTGATCTTCACACAAAATATATTCCCGGCGCTTGCTGCAGTAGGACACGATCAAGTCGCCCTTGGTGATACTTTGGGAAAAGCGCCAGGCCATCGCGCTGATCTGCCAGATTTTATCCAACTGCACCGGAGATAAATGCTGTTCGCAGGCACGCTGAAGTTCATCTTGAGTGCGATATTGCAATAAATCGCCCAGCTCAGGCCAACCAATTGCCACGCAGTGTTCCTGTTCGAAATGATTAAACAGTGTTTCATAGCGCCCTGCGCGCACTAACCATCCGGTTTTCATAGCCCCTGCCCCAAAACATTTCTGAAGTTACTACAGACGTCGACATCGGCAGAGCAAACGGGTCGGTTGCCCAGCTGTCTGTATCGTGTCGAAGAAATGACAACGGGGTATTCTCTTACAGAAAAATGATAAACAGATGACGGTTTTGCCATTTGTTCGTGAAAAGTTGCAATCACGTTCATATTTCAACAGTCTCGACAATTGGCACCGAACATGTTAGCTTAAAAATCAATCAGTTAAATATCATCTGTACCCGACGTGAAACCACCAAAGCCACTGCTCATTCAGTTCAGCACCTTGATGCTGACGCTGTTGCTATCGCTGCAAGTTAGCAGCGCGGCATTGCATGACCATGCGGATCACTTTGGCGTTTCCGACAATGGCGCTGAGTCACATCTTTGTATTCACCTGAATACTGCCATTGCAGCTGCACCACCGACGGGGCTCAACCTACTTGAAAAGAGCCTTTACCACTACACACCTCCCTCACAGCTTGGCAGCAGCAATGCTCAACGCCTGTTAGCCTATTGCAGCCGCGCGCCACCCGTTGTTATCCACTGACACCTTCATCGATTCTTAATTAGATACCGGGTTTACCCTGCACCGCTCATCGTTTCGACATTGATCTGGCACTGCCAGCTCACGCTTTGTGCCGTTTTACTTCGGCGCATGGAATGGTTGCGACGCAGTATTCAACGCGGGTATATGCCCCTGATGCTATCAGTTGATGGTATTCGTTAGTTTCAAGAATCATGACTGTGTCTTCGTCCGACGTTCATCAATAACATTTTCACTATCGATATCGGATTACAACGGGACAATCATGAACCTGCTATTTCGCTTCCGCCAAGGCAGCCCTGCACTCGCCTGTCTTCTGTGCGCCTGCAGCGCCGAAACCTATTCGCCTGACACTGATGGCGGCCATAGTCACGACGACGAACATACCGACAATGCCGCCGTTATGCTGACGACACATGAATCCACAGATCTGTACGTGCTAGACCACGACAGTGGCACATTTGCCACCTCTGGGCACAATACGGGCACCAATGCTGCGCAGTTTTCACCCGCCAGTGACAGCCTGACAACTGCGATTATTGCCGCCAACATAGTTCTCTTTGCCGGCCTTGTGGAGCATGAAGAACACGAGGAACACGAGGAACACGAGGAACACGAGGAACACGAGGAACACGAGGAACACGAGGAACACGAGGAACACGAGGAACACGAGGATAGCCATTATGAATTGGAGTTTTCGAGCCTGACAAGCAGCGGCAACCAAGTTTCTGCAGCTTTCGGTCATTTTGGTGTTCTGGCCAACAGCGCCACAACGGCAATTACACCATTCAGTGAAGTCGTCGAAGCGACCGAGTTTGAAACCACTATTTCGCAAAGCGGCCAAACTGCACCGGCAGCATTACTCGATGAAGCCTCTTCAACCTACCTGCTTTTTAACGGAACCCAGGCTCAGGTGTATCAAAATCAGGTCGCTCTCGGCATTACCCTTGATTGCCAACAACTGCATGCCTTGTTGGACCTCGAAGATACGTTGGTGCTGGCCTGTGACGACCATCTCTCGAGCCTTAACCAGCACGACGATACTTGGCAGTTCACGGCCATCGATACAGAGCTGACCAATATTGCGTCATTGCAGTGGGCCACTCAACACGATGAAGCATTTGCTTTTATCCCCGGCACACAACAACTATTTGCGTTGCATCTGCACGATGATGAAACCGCTCTCGAACCACTCAACACCGCACAACCACTGAGCGGCAACCTCTGCGCCATCGACCTTGCCGGCGAATCTCTGGTAACACTAACGGATACCGCAAAAGTCACCGGGCTGCATGCTGGCGATGACGAGGAAGCGCCATTCATCACGGCGTTCCGTATCACGCTGGATGAAACCATCAGCCCGATCAACTGTGATCAACTGCTGATGGCAACAAACAGCAGTAACGCCATGATCGCAGACAACAGCATCGGCAAACTCTATAGCATCGAACTTGATGACGCATTAACACACATTCATGAGCGTTTTCCCCTACCCGCAGGCCAAACAGCCGCCGATTTAACCGTTTTAGCGCCACAGCAAGCAGGAGATGATCATGACCACGAACACTAAAACACCGTGGATTCTAGCCACTCTCTCGCCTTTGGCCTTTTGCAATCCTTTGCTGGCAGAAACCACTGAAACCAAACACGCAAAAAAAGCTATTGAAGAGGTCGTGATTACCGCCACGGCTCAACGACACAGCATTGAACAGTCGGTGCAACCAGCCACGGTTATTGATAAAAAAGCGTTGTCGCAACAAACCGGCAACTCGCTTGGCGCTGTTCTAGCGAATACGCCCGGCGTCTCTAATGCCTCCTTCGGGGCCGGTGTCGGTCGACCGGTGCTGCGGGGACTATCAGACAGCCGGGTTCGCACATTGGTTAATGGTCAGGATTCAGCGGATATTTCCGCCATGAGCCCGGATCACGCTGCGATGGTAGATCCCGTCAATGCTGAGCAAATCGAAATTATTCAAGGGCCAAACACCCTACTCTACGGTGGAGGAGCCATTGGTGGCTTGGTTAATGTGGTCAACCAACGTATCTTTGAAAAGCCCTTTGAGGGCGTTGAAGGCACAATCACCAGTCAATATTCTTCGGTGGATGACGGGCGTCAGGCAACGGCGTTATTGAATGCTGGTTGGGGCAACTGGATCCTGCACTTGGAAGGCTTCGGCCGCCAGACCGACGACTATCGCGTCGGCGATAACCACGGCTTTGGCGATCGCACGCGCAACAGCGATGTGATCGGCTCCGGTGGAAATCTAGCGCTAAGCTGGGCCGATGAATCGCTGGGGTTTGCGGGTGTCAGTATTTCACAGCTGAACTACAACTACGGCATCCCTAACTCGGATGGCGAAGATATTCGCGTTCAACCCGAACAATGGCGCTATGAGTTCCACTCAGCTTTTTACGATATCGCCCCCGGTATCGCCAGCTGGAGCAATGAACTGGCCTACAGCGATTACCACCACCGGGAGCTTGAAGACGGCACGCCGGTGGGACGTTTTGAACAGAAAAATTGGGACTTCCGTTCCATTCTGACCCACAGCACTATCGACAACTGGCAAGGCAGCGTTGGTATTCATGTTAATCATGAAGATCTCGCCGTCTGCCACAGCCACGATGGTTGCCCGGCTATCCCAAACTGGTCACATTTACCCTGGGATGGATCACAGGGCGACAATCTCGTGAATGACGAAGGCTTTCTGTTTTCCGACGGCTCACCGATGCCGCTGACACAAACCGCTGATGTTGGCGTATTCGCCATTGAAACGGCCAATTGGCAGACCTATCAACTGGAACTCGGTGTTCGTATCGATCAGCGCTTTATCAGCCTTGACCCATCGCCGATCCGCCCTGCGAACCGACAGGCAAACAGTGAATACCGCGATAAGCGCTTCACTGGCGTCAGTATCAATGCGGCCGGAGGCGTTCGTCTGGATGACCAAAATCGACTGACGTTAAGCCTTGCCCACGCCCAACGCGCACCGGACGCAGAGCAATTGTTCTGGAATGGCGAGCATGAGGCCACACTGTCGTATCAACTGCCTAATCCGGATCTACACGAAGAAACGGCCTACACCGCAAACCTGACTTGGCATCAAGGCAATGACGTGCTGAGCAATACCACCTCACTGTTCTATTACCGCTTCGACGGCTTCATTTACAATGAGCTCAAACCTTTTGTAGATCCTTTCCACGGCGATGACGTCTACCGCTTTGAACAGCGCGATGCTTATTTCACCGGTGCCGAATGGCAGATGCAGTGGGCAATGCTGGGCGCGAAATCACCTTGGTCGATGGACATTTTTGCTGACTTCGTACGTGCTCGACTATTGCGTACACCGGCGGGGCAAACCAACAATGTACCACGCATTCCACCCGCCAGTGCGGGTGCCGGCATCAACTATGATGGCACGAACTGGTTTGCACGTATGGATGTCAGAACCTTTGCCAAGCAGACACAAGCCGGTGCCAATGAGACAACAACAAACGGTTACACCACGCTGAATGCTCAGGTGCGATTTCAACCAATTGCTAGTCGTCTGGATTACTGGGTCGGTCTTAAAGGTAGCAACTTAACCAATCAATTTGGCCAAAACCATGTGTCGTACCTCAAACGTTACGCCCCGATACAAGGCCGTAATTTTGTGATCGAGGTGGGCATGAATTTTTAACTGTGACTGCGTCAAGGATGACGTCTTCATCAACAGGAACGGCTTTAAATGTCGACCAGATTTAGTTATCGTTTACGGATAGACGAACTAAACGGACAAAATCCCATGCAGGGAAACGACGCACTCAAACAACAAACGCGACTGGCGATGCATGGATGCATTATTTTATTTCTCGGATTAGCCGCAGGCATTGGTTTTTCGTATGCAGCGGCTGTCGGGTCAAACACATCACAACTCTATGGCAGCTGGAAGTTCGCGCATATGGAGGGCATTACTAATGGATTGGTTGTGCTTGCCGTCGCCTCGTTTTGGCACCGCATGAACGTTTCAGCGTTTCAGGTAATAGCCGCTCGATGGATGTTAGTGATCGGCTGCTACTGCAATATTATCGGCCCCATCATCACTGCGCTGTTTATCGGCCACCGTGTTATTATTCCGCTAACACCACTGGAATATCTTGTTGTCTATGGATTTTATACACCCGGGGTGATTCCACTCTTTGCGTTCCCAGTGTTTTTTTATCAACTGTATAAATCTGCCCAGAAAATTTCACGTATTGAAAACGATCGCTAATATGGCATAAATGCAATATCGATAAGCATGCAGACGGCCCAATACCCAATCTAACTTATTCGATATAGCCCATTACTAAGGCAGCCGATAGTATTTCATTTGGCCTAACTAACACTTTAGCCTGAAGCGCTATCTGCAGTTATTCCGCTAATAACATATGATCAAAAAATGATACCTGAACCCACAGTATGAAAACGGCGCGCAAAATCTCCCCGGTTCCCAAAAGCCAGCAGAAATCCAAATACAAAGTCTTTTTTGTGGGCGCCCCAAATCAGGGTGCGTGGCAAATTCGAGCACAACAAATATCAGCCTGCCGCGCCAATTGGCACTGCGGTAGCCGCGTAAACTGGTGGATGGCAAAAACCTGCGACATATTTGTTATCGTAAAAAAAATACGCCCGAAATGCCTCGCTCGCATCAAAGCAACGGGCAAACCCATCATCTATGACATCGTTGACGCATGGGAGCAACCCAGTGATTCCCTAAAAGTCACCGACGCAGCGTCTGCACTGTTTCTCTTCAAGGAGAAATGGCAATCGATCGCTCCCGATGCGGCGATTTTTGCCGATAAAAAAATGGAAGAAGATCTCCATACATTGGTCGATCTATCCACAACAATCTACCATCACTCATACCCCCTACTGCAATCTCAGCCTGTTAGAGGCACTGTCAAAAAAATCGGTTATCAAGGTAGGGATATTTTTCTCGCCGATTGGCAGCCAATATTAGAAGAGATCGCGAAAGAAAACCGTGTTGAATTCATTATCAATCCGGAAAAACTTGAAGATTTAGATATCGGTATTATCACTCGTGGCAGGGAATACAACGGCTACCTTGAACAGCACTACAAATCCAACGTTAAGCTTGCCAACATGATGGCTGTCGGACTGCCATGCATGATCCAATCAGGTTCTGCGGCTTATCATGAAACATGGAATGACGAGACAAGTTACTTCTCTAGCGAATCTGAACTACGTGAAAAAATAACACAACTTATCCACTCAGAAAGCTTACGTAGAAATTTATCAGATCGGCTTCAAAACCAAGCGCCTAACTTTGCACTAGAAACCATCATCTCGAAATATGAAGCGTTTTTTGGCCGTGTACTGGGCAGGAAATCTTGAAAAGATAAGACGTTTTACATCACCTTCGCACACGGCCAATAGTTATTCTCCGATACGTTGTAAAGACTAAGAAAAAGCCTACATTAGAAGTATTCAGCAAAAAGGGAACATAGCATTCGCATAACAAAAACTGGATTCCCAGGCTCTTGTTATGCGTAAAAACACGATTAAAGCGTTAGCTTGCCAGTATCAACTCCGCACACTTATCACCAATCATCATGCATGGAATATTGGTATTTCCACGTACGATTGTCGGCATAATGGAGGCATCTGCCACACGCAAACCTTCGATGCCGTGTACCTTCAATTGCGCATCAACAACGGCTTGATCATCATTGCCCATTTTGCAAGTGCCAACCGGATGATAATCCGTCTCGATATATTCGCGCACAAATTCCATGCGTTCTTCATCGGTTTTTGCCGCCATCGCGCCTTTTTTCTCTTCTGTCATCAAGCCATTCCAAGCATTCGCCTGCATCCACTTTTGAACAATTTTGTAGGCTTCTAGCAACGGTGGAATATCACGCTCATCACTGAGAAAACGAAAATCAATTCGCGGCTTGGCTTTCGGGTCAGCAGAAACAATATCAACATAACCGCGGCTATGAGGTGTCAGGTTACACGCACGCACGCTAACACCGTGCTCTTTCGGTAAATCATCGGTCAGGTTATACATCAATGTCGGGACAAAATGCAGCTGAATATCCGGTGCATCCAAACCTTCATGCGAATTCATAAATGCGCCAGACTCAATCGAGTTCACCGCACCTAAACCACGTTTGAAGATAAAGTAATTCAGTGCAATACCCACCTGCTTAATTGGGTTAGTCGCAGGGCCATTAATGGTGATGGGCTCTTTACAGCCATAGTTAAATAAGAAGCTCAGGTGATCTTGCAGGTTTTCGCCAACACCCGGCAAATCCTTAACCACATCAATACCTAACGGATCGAGTTTTTGCTTTGGCCCGATACCTGACAACATCAGCAACTGCGGACTATTAAAAGCACCACCACTCAATACAACTTCATGATTCGCTTTGAACGTGAAGGATTTACCTTTACGACTGCACTGGATGCCTACCGCACAGTTACCTTCAATCAATACCTTTTCAACCAACATATTGGTTTCAATGGTAAAGTTTGGGTTGCCTTTCAGTGGTGTTACAAACGTGCGTGATGTTCCCCAACGCTGACCATCTTTAATATTGGCATGGTAACGGCCAACACCGTATTGGGTCTCACCATTAAAGTCATCGTTAGGCGCATAACCCAGCTCAAGACCCGCCTCAATAAAGGTTTCAAACAACGGGTTTTCGCCTAGTGTTTTATTGATCGGCAAGTCGCCTTTGCTAGAGTGATAGGCATTATCGGTATCACACCAGTTCTCGATATTTTTGAAATTTGTCAGAACGCTTTGGTAATCCCAGCCATCGTTACCCAACGAGGCCCATTGATCGTAATCCGCTTTGTTACCGCGAATAGCCACCATACCATTGATGTTAGAGCTGCCGCCAAGCATCTTGCCACGGTGCTGCATCATGCGACGGTTGTTGAGATGTTCTTGTGGTTCAGAATCCAAAAACCAGTTGAGCTTTTTACTCTTGATGACTTCCTGAGCACCGCCAGGCATATGAATCATAGGGTGTAAATCGGCCGGGCCCGCTTCTACCAATAGGGTTTTCTTACCGGCTTTTACCAGCCGATTAGCCACCACAGCACCCGCTGAACCGGCGCCCACAACGATGTAGTCGAAAGTCTGATCTGTCATGATAATTGGATACCTGAATATTATTCTGCGCTTATGATAACTAAATACGCACAAAATTCCTGTGGTTCTCGATCAAACGTTCGCCCACAAGATGAAACTTTAGTAACACGCATGTAAATTTAAAGTTCGGCGTTAGCTGTGGGGTGGACGATATACCGCAACGTTATGCCCATCTTCCACTAAATGTGCCGCGTGTAAGCGACTCATCACACCCTTATCGCAATACAATAGATAACGATAACCCTTATCGAGTTCAGCGAATTTACGGTGCAGCTGGAAAAAAGGAATATGCTCAATCATCTGACCGGCAACCAGCAGCGGCAAGCGCTCTTGCTCATCGGGGTGGCGAATATCAATAATCACACTCTCGGGCTGTGGGGTTTCGAACACTTCGACATCGACAGCACGCGTATCCAAATCACCGAGTTCATCAATATTGATATACTCGGCGTCTGCGATGGCCTGATCTAACACATCGAAATTGAAACGCTCTTCTTCGTTCGCAATGCGGTAATCGCGAGCCTTAGTCGTCGGTTTCACCGAAATAACACCGCAATACTCCGGCATGCTGGCAGCAAACTCTTCCGTACCGATCTTACGAGAAACTGAAACGATGTCTTCTTTGTCGGCCGTTATCAGGGGCCGAATCACCAAGGTATCCGTGACTGAATCAATAATCGCGAGGTTCGTCAGCGTCTGACTAGAGACTTGTGCAATCGCCTCTCCCGTCACCAATGCACTCACGTCCAGCTCTTTACCCACACGCTCAGCCGCTCGCAACATCATGCGCTTCAGGATAACGCCCATTTGGGAGTTCTCGACCTGTTCCAGGATCTCAGCAACAACGCCCTCAAACGGCACAGCAATAAACTTCACCCGGCGATTAGCACCAAAGCGCTCCCACAGATAATAAGAGACTTCTTTAACACCCAATTCGTGATCGCGACCACCGAGGTTAAAAAAACAAAAATGCGTCGGCATGCCGCGCTTCATCGTCAAATAGGAAGCTACCGGGGAATCAAACCCACCGGAAATAAGCGACAACACAGGCTCGACTTCACCTAACGGAAAACCACCCTGCCCCTGCACACGCTCTTTAACGACATATAGCATGTCACCGCGCACTTCAATGCTGACAGTCACCTCTGGGGTATGTAGATCAACCCCCGCAGTATCAATCCGTTGCAGTAAGTAGCCACCGATGTAACGTTCAATATCATGTGACGTAAATTCGTGCTGTCCGGATCGCTTACAACGTACTACAAATCGTCGCCCAGCAATCTGGCTTCCATATACCGCCTGCGCACCCTCACCAATATCATCCAGTGTTTCAAACGTCGCTGCATTCACCTCCAAAAAGTAAGCAATGCCAGAGGTGTAACGGAGAACGTCCTTGGCGGCGATAATTGCCTCCGCGTCATCCGTGAGCAGCTCGACAGTGAGTTTGTCCCACTCCATCTTGACGATGCATTGCGGATCTAATGGGCGCAACTGTGCCAGCAGGTTATCCTGCAGTCGGCGGCACATCTTCTTGCGCACAGGTTTACTTTTAATAATGATTTCGGGGAAGTATTTGACGACAAATAGCATGGCGGGGCGTTTACCAGTACTCAGATTTTAACGGGTGCCTATGATAGCAAAAATCCACGTAAGATATTCTCTCAAATTCGCACTATTTTGGTGCGCCTCAGTATTCGCATTGCACACTAATAGTGCTCAAAGGAAAAGCCACGCCCATCCCAGACGGCCCCAACTGAATAAAAATCAATGAGTTAGCACCGCTTCGATTTTGGCACATGATTTGCTACCTTCAGCACCAGAAGTACCAACGGCGCATTTGATTGCCCTGTCGCAGCGCTAGCATCCTATAGCAAAGTCGCTATAATCGGGCCGGTACCGAATTTGGGTGGGCTTCATTAGCTAGTCCGAAATCCATTGGCTCAGGCCAAAACTCTAATAAGTTGGAGAATTACCATGTCAGAGAACACTCTGAAACTTATCAAAGAAAGCGAAGCCCGCTGGGCAGACCTGCGTTTTACCGATACCAAAGGTAAAGAGCAGCACGTTACTGTACCGGCCACTGAAATCAACGAAGATTTCTTCGAAGATGGCAAAATGTTCGACGGCTCTTCTATCGCTGGCTGGAAGGGTATCAATGAATCTGACATGATCCTGATGCCTGACGACGCAGCAACACTGCCGGATCCATTCACTGACGAAGTGACTGTTATCATCCGCTGTGGCATCGTCGACCCGATCACTGGCGAAGGTTACAACCGTGACCCGCGTTCAATCGGCGCACGTGCGATTGAATACATGAAGTCTACCGGTATCGCTGACGCAGCATTGTTCGGTCCAGAACCAGAGTTCTTCGTATTTGACGACGTTAAATGGCATGCAGAAATGTCTGGCGTTGGTTACGAAATCAACTCTGAAGAAGCAGCATGGTCTTCTAACAAAACATTCCAAGACGGCAACGTTGGTCACCGTCCAGGTGTTAAAGGCGGTTACTTCCCAGTACCTCCAGTTGATAGCCTGCACGATCTACGTGGCGCTATGTGTAACGCCATGGAAGCAATGGGCTTGGTTATCGAAGTACATCACCACGAAGTCGGTACTGCTGGTCAGTGCGAAATCGGCGTTGGCCCTAACTCATTGGTTGAAAAAGCCGATGAAGTTCAAGTAATGAAGTACTGCGTACATAACGTTGCTCACGCTTACGGCAAAACCGCAACCTTCATGCCTAAGCCAGTTGTTGGTGACAACGGTTCTGGTATGCACGTTCACCAGTCTCTGTCTAAAGACGGTGTTAACATCATGGCTGGCGATTCGTACGCAGGCCTGTCAGAAGCAGCTTTGTACTACATTGGCGGTGTTATCAAACACGCTCGTGCAATCAATGCCTTCACTAATGCGTCTACCAACTCCTACAAGCGTTTGGTTCCAGGCTTCGAAGCTCCAGTAATGTTGGCTTACTCTGCACGTAACCGTTCTGCATCTATTCGTATTCCTTTCGTACCTAGCCCGAAAGCGATGCGTGTAGAAGTACGTTTCCCTGATCCTACGGGTAACCCATACTTGGCATTCACTTCCATGTTGATGGCTGGCCTTGACGGTATCCAAAACAAGATCCACCCTGGCGATGCTGCAGATAAAGATCTGTACGACCTGCCTGCTGAAGAAGCGTTGGCGATCCCGACTGTTGCTTCTAGCCTGGAACAAGCTCTGCAAGCGCTAGACGCTGACCGTGAGTTCCTGAAAGCTGGTGGTGTAATGGATGATGACATGATCGATGCTTACATCGCATTGAAAAACGAAGAAGTTGAGCGCCTGAACATGACAACTCACCCTGTTGAGTTTGACATGTACTACAGCTGCTAATCGATTTTCGATTCAGATTGGTAGGGCATACCCTACCAATCTAAAAACCGTGCCATTGGCGCGGTTTTTTTATATCTGTATTTCCTTCTCGCCACACTATTCATTGACGCTCGCCTCGATAGATCTTTTAACTCCCGCTCCAGATTGTTCAATATTTGATCAATTCGTGTAATTGACTAGGATTACTAAACGCCTGCGCTTTCGTTAAGCAGCTGATTTCCCAGTAAATCTGAACACAAACATTAGGGATTGATCATGAAAAAGCCACTTATACTGGCAGCCGGACTGACGCTGTTCATCGCCGCCTGTGACAATGATGATGACAAATCGAGTACGCCTGAAACCACTAGCACGGCATTTACAGCCTTGGTCGGTGCAAAAGACACATTGATTCACATGCGCGATGCTAAGCGCAACGACGAGCTGTACCGTTCTAACGAGCACAATTGTGATATTGCCAACTACGCATCCTGTGAAAACGGCCAACTGAGCCTGCTGAGTGGCGCCCGAGAAATCATTCACGATACCGCGGCTCAAGCCAACAAAGAAGCCCACTACATTTTAAAGTCGGGTAAAAACCGCATCCAGGCCTCACTCAATCAATTACCGGCAAGCCGCGGCCATCAGATGCTCGAACACGATGGCAAACTCATGCACATTGGCGGTCTTAACGATAAAGGCTACAGCGCGACCGTGATGATGTCGGATGACATCGGCCGCTCATGGAAACAAATCGAACCCGCCATTACGTCTATGCCTGCCGTCGCAGACCACCAAGTCGTCAGTCAGGATCGCACCCTGCTGCTTTCCGGCGGACGTGATGCCAACGGCGCTAAAGCCGATATGCTCCGCTCCGACGACAACGGCAAAAGCTGGACGCCTATTCAACCCGCAACACCGATAACCCCGCGCTACGCCCACCAAATGTTACTGCACAAAGGCATGCTCTACATGTCAGGCGGCACAGACGGCAACCAGGTCCACAGCGATCTGCTGAAATCCAGCGATATGGGTGAAACTTGGCAGAACGTCAACCCATCGCCTCATTTTGGTGCACGCCACGGTCATCAGATGCTTAGCTATGACGGCAAGCTCTGGATGACAGGCGGTAATGACGGCAACAGCGTCAACGACGAGATCTGGATGTCAGAGGATGATGGAAAAAAATGGAGCAAGCTCACGCCAGCTCAACCGATTCATCAACGCATGGAGCACAAGATGGTCGTTCATCAGGGCAAAATGCTTCTGCTCGGAGGCAACGATGGCCACGATAACTGGCGCAGCGATGTAATGAGTTCAAAAGATGGCATCGCTTGGTCGACAGAAATACCAAACTGGAAGGCCATCAAAGACAAAGCCCGCCACGCTCGCTCGCGCGCGGAACACCAAGCGGCAAGTCACAAAGACAACTTGTTGCTATCAGGCGGTATCCACAAAAGCGGTCAGGTATTAGCCGATGTGTGGGCAAAAGCGCCTGAACAAACTGAACTCGGCCTAGCATCTCCAGCCCCCGAACCCTTTGACTCACGAAAAAAACATCACATGGTGAACCATCAAGGAAAAATCATTGCCATGGGTGGCGACGACGGCGAATCTCTGCGCGCCGATATGCACGTATCTGATGATGAAGGCATGAGCTGGGAAATGGTCAAACCAAAAGTTGTTAACGCTTCAGACATCGAAAACCCAACGTCGATGGACAGCGACGGTAACATGACACCGCGTTCAGACCTGCAAATGGTCAGCATGGGTAGCAAGTTGTTTGTCATTGGCGGTGCCGAAACTGCGGATAAAAATCACAGTGAAGTCATGATGTCTGAGGATGACGGCAAGACTCTGAGCATCCTTCCATTCATCAGAGTCGGCACGGTGTTCCCGCAGGATCTGGCCAAAACCGGCCATCAAGCGGTTGTTCATGCGGATAAAATCATGGTAATAGGCGGAAAAACCGACGAGACACCAGTCTCGACCACCGCCGATGTAATCACCAGTGCGGACGGCCAAACCTGGCAGAAAGAAACCGCCAACATACCCGCAACATACGACCACCAAGTCGTCAAATGCCATGATCAACTTTACCTGATTGGCGGCCGCGGCAGTGACGGCGAGCTGCGCACCAGCAATGTGGTTATGCGCTCCGACGATGGTATGAGCTGGGCCCCAATGGCTACTAGCACGATGGAGCCAATTGCCGATCACAAAGCAATTTGTGCCGACGATAACCTTTATGTACTCGGCGGCAGCGTACCTGCACCGGCATTAAAAGCCAGCGCCAGCGAAGCAGCAGCACATACCGACTCAGAAATGTTAGCCGCCCAAATACAACTACTCGGCGCTGNCGACTCTGATTGGCGACAAATCGATGGCTCCCCCATGCTCAAAGACTTGCAGGCCGTCGAAGCAGCTACATCAATTGTCCAAGCTGGCGGTGCAGGGTTAGCAGCCGTTGCCGCCATCGCAGCAACCTATGACAAGGATATGACCAACAAGCGCGCCATGCTTTTCGGTGGATTCTGCAGTCGGCTTCCCGGCGCGAGTTTCGCCTTTAAAGAACTCAACGGGTGTTGTGCCGATCGTATTTGTGAAAAGTAACCTTTTCTGAAGGCAAACTGTCAAAAAGCCATCGGTGTTAAGCCGGTGGCTTTTTTGTTACGGTCATCCAAATTTCCCTGAATATAGAGATTATTATGGACAGAACTATTGTAATTACCGGCGCTAATCGCGGCATCGGTCTCGCTTTTGTCGATTACTACCTGGCTCAGGATGACGAAGTCATCGCGGTTTGCCGAAAAGCCTCAGCTGATTTGAAAGCCACCACTGCCCGCATCATCGAACATATCGATGTCACCAGCCATGCAGACCTAAATGCGCTAAAGAAATCCCTCGCTGGCCAGCATATCGACATACTCATCAACAATGCCGGCGTGCTCAGCAATGAAACACTGGATGATTTTGATATCGCCGGTATCGAAAAACAGTTCATCACCAACGCTCTCGCCCCCCTTGCCGTGGTCGAGACACTGCAAAACAACCTGCAACAAGGCAGTAAAGTGGCGATGATCACCAGCCGCATGGGCTCGATCGAAGATAATGGTTCTGGCGGCTACTATGGTTATAGAATGTCAAAAGCGGCCTTAAATGCCGCTGGAAAATCACTGGCCATCGATCTAAAGCCACGAGGAATCAGTGTTACCCTGTTGCACCCCGGTCTAGTATCAACCCGCATGATTGGGTTTGCCGGTGATGTCGCACCTGAAGGCGCTGTTGAAGGCCTGACACAGCGCATCGAAGCGTTAAATCCAGATAACACAGGCACCTTTTGGCATGCCAACGGCGACGTACTTCCCTGGTAACGTCAGCTATCGACTGCCCTGTCGGTACGCATCAACCAACGCCAACTTCTGTTGGCGTTTCAGTTTTTTTATCCTGGCTTCCTCTTTACTGGCTCTTGAGCGATCAGCGCATAAGGCGCGATAAACCAACGCTACAGGTTTGTTACCCCGAAAGAACTTGGCGCCCAGCCCCGCTTGCGCCAAATGCTCAGCAAATCGGCGCTCGGTATCTGTGGTAATGCCAGTATAGAGACGCCCATCTGCAGCCTCGATCATATATACCCACCAGTCGTTATTCATGCAGCCATCGTCTTGCTTGAAATGCTTAACATCCTACAGAACGTACAGACAAAAAAAAGCCCGCGATTAACGCGGGCCTTTTCATCGTGGCTTAGCCTTATTTCTGAGACACAAACTCAGGGTAAGCTTCCATACCACACTCGTGAACGTCTACACCGTCGAACTCTTCTTCTTCGCTGACACGTACACCAATCACTGCTTTGATCACGCCCCAAGTAATCAGGGAAGTCACGAATACCCAGCCGAAGATAACTGCAGCACCAACCAACTGACCACCGAAAGTCGCATCCGCATCAGTTACTGGTACAACCAGTACACCAAACAGACCAACAACACCGTGAACAGAGATAGCACCAACAGGATCGTCAATCTTCAGCTTATCGAGGGTAACGATAGAGAACACAACAATCACACCACCTACCGCGCCGATCAACGTCGCCACTAATGGCGTTGGATCAGCAGGCTCAGCAGTAATCGCAACCAGACCCGCTAACGCACCATTCAGTGCCATCGTCAGATCCGCTTTACCAAACATAACGTAGGCAACCAACAGGGCAGCAATCAAGCCACCAGAAGCCGCGGCATTAGTATTAACAAATACTGACGCGACTTCGTTAGCGACACTCACGCCACTTAGCTGCAGTGTTGAACCACCGTTAAAGCCGAACCAACCCATCCACAGGATGAAGGTACCCAGTGTCGCCAGCGGCAAGTTAGCACCCGGAATCGCTCGGACTTCACCGTTCTCACCGTATTTTCCTTTACGTGCACCTAGCAACAGAACACCCGCCAATGCAGCAGCTGCACCCGCCATGTGAACAATACCAGAACCCGCATAGTCGCTGTAATTCAGTTCAAACAAACCAAATACTGCATCGCCGTTCCATGTCCAAGCACCTTCCATTGGGTAGATGAAACCTGTCATGACAACAGCGAACAACAAGAAGGCCCAAAGCTTCATACGCTCAGCAACCGCACCGGAGACGATCGACATCGCTGTTGCAACAAACACAACCTGGAAGAAGAAGTCAGACGCACCGGAGTACGGTAGGCCAGCATCTTCAACACCACCGCGGAAATCCGCTTGGCTTGACAGCACGCCAGAAACAGCGTCTTCAGTCATCGACGTTACTGTGTCGACATCAGATAGGAAGAAACCACCGCCGTACATAATTTCGTAACCGCAAATCATGTACATGGTCGAAGCAATCGCAAACAAGGCGATGTTTTTAGTCAGAATTTCTGTAGTGTTTTTGGCACGGACAAGACCGGCCTCAAGCATTGCGAAACCCGCGGCCATCCACATAACCAGCGCGCCGCAAATAAGAAAATAAAACGTATCAATTGCATACTGCAATTCGAAAACTTGTGTTTCCATGGTCAAGGCTACCCCCTACAGACCCGAGAGTCCGTAAAAAAAGACAGTTGTTTTTAGGATTTATTAAAAGGTGTTAGATTGCGTCGTTGCCGGTTTCGCCAGTACGTATGCGGATGATTTGTTCCAGTGGAGAGACGAAGATCTTGCCGTCACCGATTTTTCCGGTATTGGCAGCTTTACTGATGGCTTCAATCGTTTGATCTAACAACTCAGCACTGATGGCAACTTCAATCTTCACTTTTGGCAGGAAGTCAACCACATATTCTGCGCCACGGTATAACTCAGTGTGACCCTTTTGACGGCCAAATCCTTTCACTTCACTGACGGTGATACCTTGAACACCGATTTCGGAGAGTGCTTCACGCACGTCATCCAGTTTGAAGGGTTTTACAATAGCTGTTACGAGTTTCATGTAATTCTCCTGGCCTCTACATTAACAATCTTGTCGGCGTTGGAAAGAAGCCAGGAAACCCTGGCTTCGAGGGGCAGCTTAGAAGCTGAAAGACTTGCTGACGTCCAGTAAAAAGTAGTCTGTACCGGTGTCATTGCCGTCGTCGCCAGACAATGTCTTGATACCAAACTTGCGTCCATAAGTAACAGAAACATCAAGAGTCGCTACTTCACCACCAGTGCTGAGTTCAAAATAGCTGTATGATTTTTCGTCAATGGCATTGTCCGCTTCAGGAGCAACTGTGTCACCCTCCAAGTTGTAGTGCCCTATTAACGCGCCGAAGTATTCGCCGGACCAGCTAACGTCGTAGTATTGATATTCAACAACAAGATCCTTGGAGTTCCCTGGACGATAGTCGTGATCCCAACCGTAGTAGTAAGAAACTGCAAAACCATAGAACCCGATGCTACCGCCAACTTCGTCTTCACGATCGGAAGAGTAGGTGTACGAGTAATTGTTATACCCAACGTTGAAGTTGAAGCTGTTTTCCAACTCCAATCCATAACCGAGATACCCATCAACCTCGAGACCGGTTGAACCAAACGCAGGTCCGTCATCGTTTCCGTGATCTTGAATGGCCCATGCACCCACATAGAAACCAGCAACTTCAAAATCGACNCCGCCATATGCGCCAGCACCGCTTAACTGGTTACCACGGAATACATAGTCAGTAACAAAACCAGCATTCAGAGAGATGCCCAGGTCATCCGCTTGTGTAGGAGCAGACAGGCCGGCGGTCAGAGCAATAGCAGCTGCGCTAGTCGCAAATAATTTTTTCATTTTTTTCTCCGATAGTATGACATAGCTTAATATTCTTTTTGTCTGAACTAATCGCCACAAAAACGATCGCTCCGACTTTTGATGTCTGAGTAATAGCAACTCCTTTGCCAACTTCCATTTTGTTAATAAAATCAAGGCTTTAGATTGTTACCGCATCAGACGGTTCGTTTTTGCACTCGTAACAGTACAGGCTTCATGCACCAAAGTAGCACATGAGCACAATCTTAATGCAGGTTTTGGTGCTCGCCTATCAGCACTTTTCAGGTACCGCACCGTTTTAGGTGTTTTATTCTAATTTTTGCGACTCGCTAACCAATTTGATGCACGTGCAAAGTCTCGTGCACATAAACACGAAAGATTCACACGCTGTTTGCTGAATTTCCCATCGTAGGCTTTGCCCGCTGCTTGATTTTCACCGATCAAATCACCATCATTGAGCCATTCATATCTAGCAGGTCTCATCATGGTCAAACCACCGTTTCCTCCTTTTAGTCAGGACGTCATTAATAACATTGCGGAACAAGCAGGCAAGCTCCTGCCCGGCGAAAAATCGCGAGAAGAATTGCACCGCTCAGTGATGCTGGTTGTGCAGAATACTTTGGCCAAGCTCGATTTGGTCACACGCGAAGAGTTTGATGCGCAAGCCAGCGTTTTACAGAAGACCCGAGCAAAGGTTGATGCCCTAGAAAAACAACTGGCAACCTTGATAGATGAATTGGATCAAGAACAAGACGGCGACACATCTGAAGAAGCCGAAAGCAAAAGCTAACACACCAACACCAAACCCCATTCAACAGCCCAACAAGGAATGTTATGTCTGTTGCTACTGTTTATACCCGCGCTGTCAGCGCACTCGACGCACCACAGGTGAATATTGAAGTTCACCTCTCTAACGGGCTACCCGCCTTTACGCTGGTTGGTTTGCCTGAAACAGCCGTGCGTGAATCAAAAGATCGTGTGCGCTCCGCCATACTTAATAGCCAGTTTGAGTTTCCCAACAAACGTATCACCATCAATTTAGCCCCAGCGGATCTGCCTAAAGATGGGGGTCGATTCGACCTTCCGATCGCGCTTGGCATTTTGGCAGCCTCAGGCCAAATCCCGGCAGACAGCCTGCATCGCTTTGAATTTCTCGGCGAGCTTGCCCTGACGGGAGAGCTCAGGCCCGTAAAAGGTGCATTAATGGCCGCGCAAAATGCCGAATCGAATGAACGCATACTGATTCTGCCAACCCAAAACGGTGCGGAGGCTGCAATTGCCGTTGACAACAAACATCGTATCGCCGGCCACCTGCTCGAGATTTGCGCATTTCTTCGCCAGCAAGGCACACTGAATACATGCCTCGCGCCAAACCTAGAGCCCTCAGACACCCAGAACAATATCGACATGGCCGAGATAAAAGGCCAGCACCAGGCCAAACGCGCTCTGGAAATTGCCGCAACTGGCAAACACAATATCTTGTTTTCTGGCCCACCCGGCTGCGGAAAATCCATGTTAGCTGAACGGCTACCTGGGATTTTACCCACCATGACCCGCGACGAAGCACTGCAGCACCTGGCGATTAGATCCCTAACCAGTAACAGCACCGATACACGTACATGGATGCAACGCCCCTTTCGCGCGCCACACCATTCATCCTCCGCCGTCGCGTTGGTTGGCGGTGGCAATCCACCCAAGCCGGGTGAGATTTCATTGGCGCATCAGGGGGTTCTGTTTTTGGACGAAATCCCCGAATTTACACGCAACGTTCTTGAAGCCTTACGAGAACCCCTTGAGAGCCATCGCATTTGCATCTCTCGTGCTAACCAGCAGGCGCTTTTTCCCGCTCGCTTCCAACTCATTGCCGCGATGAACCCCTGCCCCTGCGGCTATCACGGAGATACAACTAACCGCTGCCGATGTTCACCGGATCAAATCCATCGTTACTGCGGTCGTCTGTCTGGCCCACTATTGGATCGCATCGATATCCACATTCATTTACAACCGACCCCGATTGAAGTCATGACACGGCCGCAAAACGCGGTGGAAGAATCATCATCCCGTATTCGCGAACGCGTAGAGCAGGCCTATCAACGCCAAATCGCACGACAAAACAAAGCCAACGGTGACCTTTCCGGTTCTGAACTGCACCAATTCGGCGCCTTTCTACCTGAAGCAACGACGGCGCTTGAACATATGGCCCATCAGCTGCAGCTATCTGCACGGGGGTTACAACGGGCCATGCGTTTGGCGCGCACTATCGCAGATCTTGCCGACAGCGAACACATCAACCGCGCCCACTGCCTGGAGGCCTGCCAATATCGTCAACTGGCCGCAGCTCAGCCAGTAACAACACTCTGAGCCGATCGAAAAATCATGCTGTTGGGCGCATTCACTGGTAAACTAGCGCCCCTTACTTGCCCATACAGACACACCGCCTGGCCTCTATGACGACCCTGAACCCACAGCAACGCAAAGCCGTTGAAGCGATTTCCCGCCCCTGCCTGGTATTGGCTGGAGCTGGCAGTGGTAAAACCAGCGTCATCACCCGTAAAATCGCCTATCTGATTACCGATTGCGGTGTCAAAGCCAAGAACATTGCCGCGGTTACCTTTACCAACAAAGCCGCGCGCGAGATGAAAGAGCGTGTTACTAAACTCTTGCCGGGGAAACAAAGCCGCGGCTTGCTGGTGGCGACTTTCCATACGCTTGGGCTCACAATTATCCGCAAAGAACGCGGGCTACTTGGTCTTAAGGAAGGGTTTTCGATTTTTGATGCTGACGACGCTAAAGCCCTATTGAAAGAGCTGATCGTGCAGCGCGGTGACATTGACGTGGATATGGTTGATTTCATTCAGCACACGCTGTCACAACTGAAGAACGACATGCTGACACCAGCCCAAGCGCTGCAACGCGCAGACAGCGGTCAAGAAACAATGATCGCAGAGATGTTCCAGCAATATCAAGCGGCGCTGTCAGCCTACAATGCGGTCGATTTTGATGATCTGATCAATATCCCCGTCTTTCTTTTTCAACAACATCCCGACGTGCTTGAACGCTGGCGTCAGCGTATTCACTATCTGCTGGTAGACGAGTATCAAGATACCAATGTCAGCCAATACGAGCTGGTGCGGCATCTGATTGGCGACCGTCACGGCCTCACCGTGGTTGGCGATGACGATCAATCAATATATGCCTGGCGTGGCGCTCGACCGGAAAACCTTAACCAGTTGCAAGTTGACTTCCCGCATATGGATCTCATCAAACTGGAGCAGAATTACCGATCCACCAGCGTCATCCTCGATGCAGCCAATACGCTAATCGCAAACAACCCTCACGTTTACGACAAACGCCTGTGGAGCGAGCTTAGTTATGGCGACCCCATCCGCATCATCGGCTGCGCCAACGAGCAAGATGAAGCCAACCGCGTGGCTAACGAGATCATGGCTCATCGCCTACGAAATCAAAAAAACTACAGTGATTACGCCATTCTCTATCGCGGTAACCACCAGTCACGTCTGATGGAAATGGTGCTGCGCAATGAAAACATGCCATATACCATTGCCGGCGGCGTATCCTTCTTTTCACGCACCGAAGTGAAGGATGTCATGGCCTATATGCGCCTGATCGCTAACCCGACAGACGACAATGCCTTCTTGCGCATCATCAATGTGCCGCGCCGAAAAATAGGCACATCAACCTTGCAGGCCCTATCTACCTTTTCGACAGAACACAATCTCAGCCTCTACGATGCCATCGCCGACCACAATTTGGATTATGAGCTTGGCGCAGCAGCCCTTGGCCACCTCCGTGAGTTTTACGAATGGATGCAAAACCTGATGTATCAGGCCGAAGAAGGCAACCCCATCGAAACCATGTATGAAATGGTCGACGATATCGGCTACGAGGCTTGGCTACATGGCAACAGCCCGAGTGCTGCAGCGGCCGAAAAACGCATGGAAAATGTGCGTATGCTGATCGAAAACCTCAACAACGCTTGGGATTACGAGCAAGAAGATAACCCGGATGCCACCATCAAGGATGCTATCAATCGCCTGATTTTGCGAGACATGATGGAACGCCAATCTGAGGAAGAAGAGACCGATACGATACAGCTGCTTACATTGCATGCATCCAAGGGGTTGGAGTATCCATTTGTTTATATCATCGGTATGGAAGAAGAACTGCTGCCACACCGCACCAGTATTGAAGAAGACAATATCGAAGAAGAGCGACGCCTAGCCTATGTAGGCATCACACGTGCACGCGAACAGCTGACCATGACATACGCCACCAAGCGTAAACAGTTTGGTGAGATGATCGATACCACCCCAAGCCGATTTCTTGACGAATTACCCACCGACAATTTGCAATGGCACGGACGCACCGAAAAAGATGAAGATGCCAGTCGACGTAACGCAGAAGAAACACTCGCCGGGTTAAAAGGGTTATTCGATTAATTATTGGGGCTTCCAAGCTCTGTTGCTTCCAGCTCTAGCCCTCCGTGACCGGCCGTCCGCAACCGGCCCTCCGCAACCAGCCGNCCACAAAATTGCGTTCACGCTTATATTGCAGACACAAAAAAGCCGGCGTTAATGCCGGCTTTTTGCCAATAAGCCCTATCAGCGACTTATTTGCTATTTTCAACCATGTAATCAACCGTTGCTTTGATTTCATCATCAGAGCAATCCATACACAGGCCTTTTGCTGGCATACCGTTGATACCATTGATGGCGTTGCTATACAGCGCATCATTGCCCTGTGCAATACGCGCAGTCCATGCTGCCGCATCACCCAATTTTGGGGCACCGGCAGCGCCAGATGCGTGACACGCAACACACTTGCCATCATAGATTTCTTTGCCGGTACGCGGTTCAGCGTTAGCAACAACCTTCGCAGCCGCACAACCATCGCCTTCCAAGCAAATTGTGCCCACAGGCTTGATACGTTCGATCATCGCAGCTTCGCGTTCTTCAGACAAAGCAAAGCTCTGACTTGCCATCAGCGTAGAAAGAACCAGTAAAATGGCAGATTTTAATACTAATGTCGCGGATTTCACGCCCACTCACCTCATTATGACTTTTATAAATTGCGCGCATTATAGCCATAAAAATGTGAATTCGAAACTGCTTAACCGTGCCAATGTTCACAGAGGCTTCATCGACATTTACCAGCGGTCGCCGTATGATAAAAGTGTTGCCTCTAGATCATAATAATTGACGGATCATTACAATGAAAAAGCTCTTTTTGCCACTGATGCTATCGTCATCAACCGCTATTGCTGCGCCTTTTACAACCCTCGATGCCCGATCAATGGCCATGGGTGATACCGGTGTAGCCTCATCAAAACCCGGTAGTGCGCCACAATTTAACCCAGCGTTACTTTCCAACTATTCAAATAACGAGCGCGTTAGTATTATCCTACCCAATATCGGTGTTGCAGCGTTTGCTGACCCGGATGCGGTGGATTCTCTTTTTAACATTCAAGATGAAGACTATATTGGCAATCTCAGCGATGCCCTCGACAGCCTGAATACCACCATTACCAATGTCGGTAATGGTACGCCAAATGCCGGACAAATCTCACGCTTCCGCAGTGACTTAAATGATTTCACCCGTAATGCATCCGGATTAACATCGGATCTGAATAAACTGTCGGAAAAACCCTATAACGTTAACGCCAACGCCATATTCTCTGTCGCGATACCAAACTCATTTTTGGGTTTTGCCGTCTATGCCGGTGTCGACAGCCTAGTACTGGAAACTCGCCCGATTATTAGTGCGTGTGACTCTCAAATTTTGAATAACTATATCGATCGTGTCGATGGTTTGGCAAACTTAAGCGACCCAACAAACATTCAACAAATCGCCAATCCAATTATCGAATATGCCTGCGGCGGACAACCGACCGAAACCTTCAACATTATTGACGGCAACCGATTCAACGATCCAACAAGTGAGCTGCAATCCAGTGTCGAAATCGCTGGTGTTGGCATCGCGGAATTAGGTGTTTCTCTGGCGCACGAGTTCAGCTTTGGTGACCAGGATGTCTCAATCGGTATCACACCGAAATATCAACAAATCACCAGTACGTACGCAAACCCATCGGTTCAGGATATCGATGACGGCACATTTAAACTGGGTGATGCCCTTGATGAAAACCGCAAAGAAAATAGCGCGTTCAACCTGGACATCGGTATTGCAATGAGCTTCCTACCGGACGAATCACTGACATGGGGTTTGATCGCCAAAAACCTTGTGCCGTATACCTTCGAGACGGCAACTTATACTCC
Organism: BD1-7 clade bacterium; assembly: GCA_902705835.1. Taxonomy (NCBI): domain Bacteria; kingdom Pseudomonadati; phylum Pseudomonadota; class Gammaproteobacteria; order Cellvibrionales; family Spongiibacteraceae; species BD1-7 clade bacterium. The sequence continues at coordinate 618,147 of CACSIN010000001.1, read as the reverse complement.
TGCCAGAGGCCAGCCAACCAGCGCAGAATACAACGTCAACCCTCAAGTTCGCACCGGTATCTCTTGGGCCGCGCCACTGGGTATTACGTTAACCAGTGATATCGACCTCACCCGCAACGAGCCTTACTTTTCCGGCCCAGACACCCAATACTGGGGCGCGGGCGTTGAATTTGATATCTTCAATGTTTTGCGTCTGCGCGGCGGTTACCGCACAAACCTAGCAGACAGCCGAGATCAAGTGCTAACCGCAGGTATGGGTTTGAATATTCTGGTGGTTCACTTTGATATAGGCGCTCAGTACAGCGATAACAATGCCGGTGCTGCGTTCCAGATGGGTATTGAGTTTTAAGTCATGATCATAAAGCCGGCTTTGGCCGGTTTTATGATCATTTGAGTACCACCCGCTTTAATCGCCTCCCAGAAATCTCAGTTTATTCTTCTCAGATGTTTCACGTCAGTATCGCAAGGGATTTTGATGCAAGAAGAGACTAGGACATTTGGAATACTTGCATGATAACGATGTTATCATTGGGGCAGGAACACATGAACGTGAATAATAAGACTGGAATTGCAAGGAAATGGCCCGCCCGAGAGGATTCGAACCTCTGACCTTTGCCTCCGGAGGGCAACGCTCTATCCAGCTGAGCTACGGGCGGAAAGGCGTGATTATAATGCGTACCTAGATTAATTCTACCATAAATTCATGTTTCAACTGTATCTTCACAGATCGACCCGAACTCCACATTGAATGAAAGCATATCTCCAGATTCAACGCGGATATTTTTCGCTATCACAGTAAAGCGGCGACACATTCCGACGGGGGGAGAATATTGCCGAATGAAAAAACGCAGCGCGAACCTAATTTGTGTTATGTTAGTCGTAAGAAGAATATAGAATGAAAATAACAAGAACATTTCTATTGGTCACTCACTTCTAGGCTTTTCAAGTCGCACATAAAACGTTAATACTAAGCCGAATTTTTCTAACTCGTTCATAGCAGATGGAAAAAGAATAAAGCTCGCATTTACGGCAGCCAAAAACGATGCCATATATATTAAATACTCTATATTCTCTCCTCGAATCGCGTCAAAAACGGCAGTTTGTTGCACTACAGCTCCTTATCACGCTAACTGCACTACTGGAACTTGCCTCGATAACATCGATTGGCCCGTTTATGGCCCTTGTCGCCTCGCCAGACACATTTAAAAACAACCAGTTAGCACAAGACGCCATAAACATGATCGGAGGGGAGCAGCCCGAGGTTCGTCTTGGATTAGTTGTACTAATACTAATCTCCCTATCTACGCTAACATCCCTCTATACCTCGTGGAAACTATCTAGATTCGGTGCCAGACTCGGCGCAGACCTTAGCAGTAGGCTCTATAACTACTACATTAATCAGGATTGGATTTTCCATTCGAGCTCAAATAGCTCGGCACTGACAAACCGTATCGCACAGGAAACCTACCGAGTCACTCAAGGGATTATTCAACCATCGCTGATAATCCTGTCTAAATCAATCCTAGTGATCTTGCTTATTGCTGGTGTATTTATTTTAGAACCGATGATAGCAATGATAGGGTCATTCTTTTTTGCATTCTGTTACTTACTGATATTTCAACTCACTAAACTTTCTTTATCAACATCAGGCAAAAAAGTGTCCGAACACTCAGAAAAACGACTTAGAGTGATTTCGGAAGGGTTTGGCGCAATTAAAGACACTCTAATTCTTCAGCAGCAAGATGCGTTTTCAAAAGAATTCGAAGTACATTCTATGAAGTGGGCCGACCATGTCAGCAATATCCGAGTTCTCGGGCAAGCTCCTCGCTACATAATGGAAGGTATTACCTTTGGTTCAGTCATCGGATTTATTGCGCTGCTGTCAACGACTGATGATACCAGCCTGACCGATTTCCTACCCAAACTTACTGTTTTCGCGTTTGCAGGCTTGAAAATCTTACCGGCTATGCAGGCTATCTTTTCAAATATTTCTAGCATAAAAAGCAATGCTCCAGCCTTTGAAAATATCGAAGTGGATTTGAAGAAACATCGTATTTTTTCAATAAATCAAGCAGAATCGATGCCGGTACTCACCCACGGGGATATCCAGATTCGTCATCTCTCCTACGAATACCCAAATACAAAAAAAACCATTCTAGATAATCTAAACTTGGACATCCCCCAGAACAAAACAATCGGCATCGCAGGCCCTTCTGGCTCAGGGAAATCCACATTAATTGACATTATATGCGGCCTCATTCCAATTAAAACGGGAGATATTCAGATAGGTACGTTGAGCTGGAATCACCAGAAAAAAATCAATTGGGGATCAAAAGTTGGCTACGTACCACAATCTATTTTTTTGTTAGACTCAACAATCGCAGAAAACATTGCCTTTGGGATAGACCCGACGAAAATTTGTCCAGTCAAATTAGATGATGCCATACAGAAAGCACATCTAAATGAACTCATCAGCTCACTTCAGTACGGCATAGAAACAGTCGTTGGAGAGAGAGGCATGCAACTCTCTGGAGGTCAACGGCAGAGAATCGGAATTGCCAGAGCACTCTACCATGACCCCGAAGTACTGATATTTGATGAGGCAACGAGTGCGCTAGATGGCATCAGTGAACAAAAGATCATGGAAGCCATAACAGGCTTGCATGGTAGCAAAACTATTATCATGATTGCTCATCGACTATCGACACTAAAAAACTGCGACACTATTTTCTTTTTGGAACACGGGGAAATTTCCCATCAAGGCAGCTTCGATGATCTTCTGAAGGCTAGCGATATATTTCGAAAAATGTCTGGATAAACAATGCTGAATACACAAATTACCCGGAGTGTCGTTTACTGCTGTGTTATCGATAACTATGACACTGTTTTCCCGCCTGTAGAAAAAACACCGCATGTTGACTTCATATTGTTTACCAACCAACCAACGCTTAAGGTCAAAGGTTGGAAAACGGTGTATGTTGATACCTCTGAGTTTCAGACACCATCAATGGCCAACCGCTACTACAAATTTTCCCCCCCCGAAATCATAACAGCCTATAAATACAGTATGTATATAGATGGAAACATCAGAGTCATTTCTAGCTTAGCGCCGATATTTCGAGATTTTTCAAGCTCTGGCGATGCGATAGGGCTTCCCCGCCACCCCTTCAGGAGTTCACTGAAAGAAGAAGTGAGTCGGTGCAAAGAACTTGGTGTCTTAGAAGACCCAGAACTCGCCGACAAACAATTGCAAGACTACGCTGCAGAGGGATTTCAAGACAATTTCGGCCTCACTGAAAACAATGTTATTCTTCGAAATCACACATCTTCAGCGCTCAAAGATGCCATGAACTTATGGTGGAATAAGCTCCAAGAACATTCCAATAGAGACCAACTATCATTTAGCTATGTAAGGTGGAAAACTCAAATTCCAGTCTACGTTTTCAGCTGGAATGCACGCCAAGTAAACCCATACTTTTATCTTTATAGACACACCAAAAGCAGTTTTCTTGAAAAGATAAAAGTAACGATCAAGGCTCGTCGATTTGATAGCACAATCCACCGACTCCTGTACCAATTGTGGCAAGGAGTAAAGAAATGGAAAAATTAACGATCTCGGTCGCTCTTACAACATACAATGGAATGCCTTATCTCAAACAGCAGCTTCAAAGCATAGAAAATCAATCCTTACGGCCAGATGAAATAGTTATCCATGACGATATATCAAGTGATAAAACCTACGAGTTCCTAACGGAATTTTGCGCACAGAGCACGCTAAATATAAAACTAAAAAAAAATCATGAAAATATTGGCTACAACCTGAATTTCTCAAAAACACTGAAAGAGTGTTCAGGAGAATTTATTTTCATCTGTGATCAAGATGATATTTGGCACAGCAACAAAATCTCATTTGTCATGGATTTTTTTAAAAAAAATCCATCTACAGATTTAGTTATCCATGACTTGGAAATATGCGACGGATCAATGAACTTGATCAACGAGCGTAAAATCGAACGAATAAAATCAATTGCTGATCCAATGGATTGTTACTGTACTGGAATGGCAACAGCTATACGTAAAAATTTTTTAGACCTGTGTATTGAGGACTATGACCCTAAAATAAACTATGACAATTGGCTTCACAGCTGCGCAACCCTTTTGGGCACAAAAAAAATCATAGATACCCCCTTAGCAAATTACCGGCGTCATTCAAGCGCTGCCACTAGCAAAACCCTGGTTAACTCCCCAAAGAAGAATAGCAAACTGAAAACAATGCTCTATACGGCCCAAGGGTCGACATCAGAATATCTGGACTATGAAATAGCAAAAACGGATAAATTGCTCGCTTGGGCAAATAAAATAATGCCCTACCTGTCTGATAACAAAAACTACAAGAGCACCTTAAAGCACTCATCAATAGACAGTGTAAAGAAAAAATCACTTCGCTTTAAACGTCGAAAAGAAGTTATTGAATCAAAGGGGCTTACTAGATTGTCTAGAGCCATTCAAGTGTATTGTTCTGGCGGCTATCAAGAGTTCAATGGATTAAAGAGCTGTATTAAAGACATTATAATTGCGAATTAGAAAAATTATGTGTGCAAAAAAATCTTCGATTACATATTTCGTCTACGTGATGATTTCCTTATCACTTGCATTGTTTGCAGCTACGTACCCGAAATTAAATTGGGACATGATCGCCTACGTCACCAGTGCCCACATCTATCTTGGATACGACCCCCTCATAGCTCACTCTATGACCTACCAAGCGTTACAAGCTTATGTAGCCCCTGACACATTTAATATACTCACTTCCGGCGATTATAGAACCGACATGATGAACAACCCGGAACTCTTCTATCACCAACTACCTTTCTATACTATTCGAGTTTTGTATATAGCCTGTATCGCTATCGGAAAAACACTGTCACTAAACCCGTTCGTAGTAAGCCATGCTATATCTGCTATTGCGACACTTACATCATTAGTCTTGCTAGCCAACATTTTTTTGAATACAGCTAAAGCCTCATCAATATTGCTATGGGCATTACCTATCGTGCTAATTCCTTTTGGACTAATTGAGGTCGCCCAATACAGCACGCCAGACGGACTCGCCCTACTGGCAACGATATTTATTTGCAAGCTGCTAATTGAAAAAAAATACCGTCACTTATTCATCTTTCTTCCGATCGCAATATTGGTGCGAACCGATTTAATTATGCTTACTATTCTCCTAGCAATCTACTTTATTATCTGGGATAAGCATGTAATTAAAGGCTATGCACTTTCCGCTTTTGCCAGCCTACTAGTCTACTTTTCGGTAAATAAACTTTCAGGGAACTATGGCTGGCATACCATCTTTTATTTTACACTCGTAGAAAGACTCAATAATCCTTCGGAAGTCAGTCCCATCGTTGATATCAATATTTACCTTCACGCACTAAAAAGAGGTATAAGCCGTGCGTTAAATGATCTTCCTTTGTTGATATACACGATAGTAAACTTATTCTATCTCAAGCGTTTTTTAACCAACATTAGAACTATAACTGACAGTGCTTTTCAAAGATTACACACGATAAACCTGATTTTATTCGGGTATAGCGCGGCTCACTTTGTCCTTTTCCCAGTCATATGGCCACGCTTCTATTTGGCCCAGTACGCTATTACTTTGTTGCTAGTTATCGTCGGAATTCAACAAACAAAAAATATCATGGCAGTAAAAGATCCACCTAGAAAGATGACGTGATTAATTCTGTGCATTTATTGATTGACAAAAATTTTCGTCCGCCACATACCTTAAAAGTTATTCAATGAGTGTATTGTGAAGGTCTTTCCATTGCCTCGCAATTTCAGGCTCGCTATGCCGAGCCCCCATAATCAAGCTAGCGTGCGACATCGACTCGTAATTATTCTCGATCATCTTCACAGCTTCGATAAATTCGTTTCTGTCCCATTTCGCGTTCAATAGAACGCCGTTTCCTTCAACAATATCGACTGCGGCCTCATAAGTATCACGAACAACGACAGGCAGGCCTCTGCGCATCGCCTCAATCAAACTAATTCCGTAACCTTCAACTTCGCTCGAAGAAACATACACGCCGCCTTTATCAAGTGCACTAGTAACATCCGACGTAGGTCCACATAATTCCACATTTGCTATCCCGTTCTCGAGCAATGTCTTTTCGAGCATAACTCGGTCAGGGCCGTTGCCGTATATTTTGAGTTCAAAGTCAGGCAAACATCGCATTGCATCAATAACTAGATCAAAGCGCTTTACCGAATTGACCAGCCTGCCAACCATCACAAGAACCTTTCCACCGGCTTTTTCCCCACAGAGGAGAGGAATCGACGACATGTGTCTAACAACATGGATTTTGTCTTTGTCGATACCCAATAATTTTTGGGCGGGATCAACATCATACGGAGACAATACGACAAACATCGATATTTTATCCCTGACCTCAGCCAGCAGGTCTGCATTATTATCGAAGTAGTCTTTATTTTCCTTCATTCTCGAAATCCGAGTATGCTGAACAAGAATTATAGGGCGGCCGGCTCCAACAGCACGAATGTCTTTAGGGGAGTTAATGACATAACAATCAGCATTACGAAATAGGAGATAGAATCGAATCAGTACCCGTTCTATATCTAAACGAAAATCACGGTTTAAAATCTGAACGACCTTCTTTAACAACCGGCCACGCCTCGCCGGAATGACATGTCGCATTTCGGGAACCCGATAGATGACTGACTCTGACCTTTCTTTAAAGGCATCAACAAATACCAAATTTCCCGGGAAAATCAATCCCAAGTTTCGNCAAAAAGTTTGGACTCCTCCCGCCAATTCGGGGCTTACACCATTACAAATAACGCAAATAGAACCATGCATTTTAAACCCCTTAGCAGTGACAGAACGACAGGCATACTTTATCGCAAACAGGAATACACAGAAAGGCAACACCCAAAACATATCAGTTAAAGCCCTTATGCCGATAGTCAAAGACAATTAATGATCGCGTACTAAAAATCGAATAGAATCAAAAGCCAATCGATCAGATACAGTAACTTACATGAATATTATTGTGACAGGAGGGGCAGGTTTCATTGGCTCGTCAGTTATTCGACACATCGTCAACTGCACCGACAACACTGTCCTGAACATCGACAAACTAACCTATGCCGGTAACCTAGAAAACCTGCAGGACATCGAGGCCAACCCTCGATACGCCTTTATTCAAGCCGATATCTGCGACAAAGACGCAATGATGGCAGCATTCGAGAGCTTCCAACCTGACGCCATCATGCACCTTGCGGCAGAATCTCACGTGGATCGCTCCATCGACGGCCCTGCTGAATTTATCCAAACCAATATCGTCGGCACCTGCAATTTGCTGGAAGTTGCACGAGATTACTGGAACAAGCTGCCTGAAGCACAACAACCATTGTTTCGCTTCCACCATATTTCTACCGATGAAGTGTACGGCGATCTCGATGACTCTGGGCTGCTGTTTACCGAATCCACCCCCTACTCACCGAGTTCGCCCTATTCCGCGTCTAAAGCGTCTAGCGATCATTTGGTTCGTGCTTGGCACCGAACTTTCGGCCTACCGGTTGTCATTACCAATTGCTCGAATAACTACGGGCCATATCATTTTCCGGAGAAATTAATTCCGCTGGTCATTTTGAACGCGCTCGATGGGAAACCGCTGCCGATTTATGGCAAAGGTAATCAGATTCGGGATTGGCTCTACGTTGAAGATCATGCTCGAGCCTTATACAAAGTTGTGACTGAAGGCAGCGTCGGAGAAACGTACAACATCGGCGGATTCAACGAAATTCAAAACATCGATGTCGTAAAAACAATCTGTTCCATTCTGGATGATCTGATCACGGAAAAACCCGAAGGTATCAGCCATTTCGAAGAGCTCATTACTTTTGTTACAGATCGCCCGGGGCACGATCAACGCTATGCCATTGATGCATCTAAAATCGAAAACGAGCTTGGCTGGCGCCCAATCGAAACCTTTGAAACTGGTATTCGCAAAACCGTTGAATGGTATCTTGCCAATCGAGAATGGGCGAATCACGTGCTCGACGGGAGCTATCAACGTAACAGATTAGGCACAGTGAAATAACTATGAAAGGTATCATCCTCGCAGGTGGCTCTGGCACTCGGCTCTACCCAATCACCAAAGGCGTGAGCAAACAGCTAACGCCGGTTTACGACAAACCCATGATCTACTACCCCCTTTCAGTGCTTATGCTGGCTGGGGTTTCAGAGATCTTAATCATTACAACACCCGAAGATCAGCAAAACTTCATTAACCTGTTAGGTGACGGTTCCGATTTTGGCTTATCTCTATCGTATGCCATTCAGCCATCGCCTGATGGCCTGGCGCAAGCCTTTATTATTGGTGAGGATTTCATTGGTGACGACGATGTTTGTCTAGTGCTAGGTGACAATATCTTTTACGGGCATGGGCTGACCGAACACCTGCAGCAGGCCGTCAGCAACGCTAAACAAGATAACCAAGCAACCGTTTTTGGCTATTACGTTAACGACCCTGAACGCTATGGTGTTGTTGATTTCGATGAATCGGGCAATGCACTGAGCATTGAAGAAAAACCGGCATCGCCGAAGAGTTCCTACGCGGTTGTCGGTTTGTATTTTTATCCGAATCGGGTGATCGATATTGCGAAAGCCGTCGAACCTTCAGAACGTGGCGAGTTGGAAATCACAACCGTCAATCAAGCATTTCTTGAACGACAGGAGCTGCGTGTCAACTTGCTCGGCCGTGGGTTCGCATGGCTGGATACCGGCACACATGAATCGCTGATGCAGGCATCCAATTATATTCAGACCATTGAACAACGTCAGGGCTTGAAAGTCGCCTGTCTGGAAGAAATCGCGTTTGAGATGGGTTACATCTCTAAAGACAAGTTACTGCAATTAGCCGAGCCGCTCAAAAAGAACCAATACGGTCAGTATTTATTAAAACGTGCTAACGAAAGTACGAAAGAAAAAAACCTGAGATTATCCCAATGAAGTTCATTAGAACCCGAATCCCCGATGTTTTTACCATTGAACCGACCGTCCATGGTGACGATCGGGGGTATTTTATGGAATCATTTCGCCAGGATTTGTTGGATGATTTTCTTGGCCACAGTATCCATTTTATTCAAGATAACGAATCATCGTCTCAGCGCGGGGTTTTGCGGGGCTTGCACTATCAACTCTCACCGGCAGCACAAACTAAACTGGTTCGAGTGATTAGCGGCCGAGTATTGGATGTTGCCGTCGACATCCGAAAAAATAGCCCGACCTTTGGCCAACACGTGGCCGTCGAACTGTCCGCTGCCAACAAGAAACAACTGTTTGTTCCTCAAGGCTTTGCCCACGGTTTTGTTGTACTCGACGACAACACGGTGTTTGGTTATAAAGTCGACAACCTCTATTCACCCTCACATGATCGCGGCATTGCATTCAATGATCCGAGTCTTGCAATCGACTGGCAACTGGCTGAAGAAGACCTGTTATTGTCGGCAAAGGATCAACAGCAGCCACTACTCAACGATGCTGAAACATTTGAGGATTAAACCGCAATCATGACAACCCACATCCTTGTCACAGGTTCAAATGGACAGCTCGGCAGCGAAATACGGCAGGTTGCCGATAGGCAGCACGCTAACGGCGAAAAAAGTCACACCCGGTTTTACTGCGCTGATCGAGCCACGCTCGATATTACAGATGCCGCCGCCGTTGAAACCTTTTGTCGCGATAACGCCATAAACATCATCATCAACTGCGCAGCATACACAGCCGTTGATACCGCTGAATCCGAACCAACCGTAGCGGATGCCATTAATCACATTGGCGCAAAAAATCTTGCAACAGCAGCTCGAAAGCAAAACATCTCACTGGTACACATATCTACAGATTATGTCTTCAGCGGCCACGGTTGTCGCCCTTATCGACCAAGCGACGATACGGCTCCAACCAACGTTTATGGCACCTCAAAACTGGCGGGTGAAAAAGCCATTCTGGATGAATGCCCAGATAATAGCGTTATTATCCGCACGGCTTGGGTCTACTCATCATTTGGCAAAAACTTTGTCAAAACTATGTTAACTCTGGCTGAAAAACATGCCCAGCTTCGTGTGGTTGCCGATCAAGTAGGTAGCCCAACTTATGCGGCAGATTTGGCTGAAGCGATCATGAAAATATTGCCGCAGTTAAACCATCGTGGTGTAAAAACCTACCACTACAGCAATGCTGGCGTGTGTAGCTGGTATGATTTTGCCGTTTCAATCTTTGAGCTCTCAGGTACAGCGTGTGATGTCTCACCGATTACGACGGAAGATTACCCGACACCGGCCGGCCGACCGCCCTACAGTGTGATGCATACGGCTGATTTTCAGGCTGATTTCGAGATCCGTATTCCTCATTGGCGCGAGAGCCTGAAGCATTGTCTCGCTGCGCTAGACAACAACGGATAACAACGGCCATGCCTCGCTTTTACGCGCTGTTCAATCACAACCCGAACGACAAAATCGAAGATAAGCTGGGCTTCAACCTCAAACAACGCCTTTACTTCCAGCCGGATTTGCAGCTTTTGCATGTTAATGAAGGCTTGGGGTATCTAAAAACACTCTGGGCAGCAGCCCGCAGCGGCGATGACATTGCCATCGTAACTCAACGCAGTTACCACGCGCTGTTTGGATTGATATTTGCCAGTCTCTTTCGCAATGTAGCTTGGATTTTTGATACGCCAGATTGCCCGCTCAAAGAAGCGCATAGCACGTTCCAAAAATACAGCTTCCGCTGGCTCATCAGCTCATTGCGCGGCAGATTGATCTACCGGGTGATTCAACGCGCAGATTTAATCATTATCAATTATTCACCAAAGAGATTCTGGCGCTTCTATCGTGGGGATTCTCGCAACGTGCACTTTTTTAAGAACGCCTTGCCCCACCTACCCGCATCGCGATATCTTCAACCGATGTCGGCAAAAAGCCCGATTAATATTGTCTATATCGGCCATGGCCTACCCGGTTTTGGTCTTGATATCCTGATTACGGCGATCCAGCGTTACAATCGATCCAATCTGCACACCAACACCCGTGCACATTTGCATATATATGGCCACCAATCTGCGCCGATCGACGACGTCACCTACCATGGCAAAGTGCCCCGGGCTGAGGTTCTCAGTGCCATTGCGAATGCCCACTTGTGCGCCTCACCGCTACTACGAGGCTCCGATCTAGAGTACGTTTATTCAATCAAAACCATGGAATACTTCTGCTACGGCAACAAATTATTGATTAGCCAGGTTCAAGGGCTAACTGAACAATTTGAGGCGATAACATCCAATGATATCTATTTTGCCAAACCTGGCGATATTGCTGACTGGCAAACAATGCTAGCAAAAGCCATTGAAGATATTACCGCGGGAAAACAAGATACCACTCGCGTTCTGACAGCATTCTCAGCCGAAGACAAAAACGCCCGAATTGCAGCCCTCTATCAATCAGTGTTCCAGCACTCAGGTACAGAAAAGGAGTAATACATTGGCGGCAAAGCAGGTGCTTATTATCCAGGAAGTTATCAAGCAATACCGGGTGCCGTTTTTTAATCAACTGCATCAACGACTAGCTGATCAAGACATCCAACTAACGGTTGCTTACAGTGCGCCTAATGCCATCAATCGCGCCAAAGCCGATAATGCCGATCTGCCAACGTCATACGGCGTGATCGTGCTAAAACGAGAAGCCTTTTCCGGCAAATTGGTTTATCAACATCTCACCAAGCAAGTCTGCAAGGCCGATCTGGTGATAGCAGAACAGGCCAACAAACACCTGATCAACTACCCGCTTTTGTTGCTCAATCAATGGGGTACGAAAAAATTTGCGTTCTGGGGGCATGGCCGGAACTTACAGGCACAACAGCTCACATTTAAAGACAAACTCAAAAAACGTTTGTTACGCCTCCCCAGCTGGTGGTTTGCCTATACCCAAAGCACTGTTGACTACTTGGCAGCTGAAGGTTTCTCCAAGCAACGAATTACCAATGTTGAAAACAGCATTGATATGTCCGATTTTAAGCGTGAATTGAACACCGTCACTCACGATGAAGTGGCTCAGTTTCGCCAAGAGTTAGCCATTAGTGATACCGCCAAAATCGGTCTTTTTTGTGGATCCATGTATGCAGAAAAACAGCTACCGCTATTGTTTGACAGTTTGCGTGAAATTTTCGCCTCGACTGATGACTTCCATTGTTTGTTTATCGGCGCAGGCGAAGATGCCGATACCGTTGATGAATTCTGCCAATCTCATCCACACGCCCATTATCTCGGCCCACGTTTTGGCCATGAAAAAGCCATTGCCTTCACCTCAGCAGACATCGCCTTAAATCCCGGGCTCGTCGGGCTCGGTATACTCGATTGCTTTGCCGCCGGGATCCCGATGCTAACCACGGACTACCCAAACCATAGCCCCGAAATTGACTACCTCGACAATGGAAAAAACGGCGTAATGACCCCCATGTCATCAGCCGCATTTGCCAAAGCAATACGAGAAGTTTTGCAAACGCCGGGCACACTCAAACAATTACAAGAAAACGCCAAGCAGTCATCTGCACATTATTCCATTGAACGCATGGCAGAAAATTTTACCGACGGCATTGTGGCAGCCTTGGCCAACACGCCATGAAAATACTGATATTACACAATCGTTACCAGCAGGCCGGCGGCGAGGATAGCGTGGTGCATCAAGAATATGCGATGCTCAAACGTGCCGGTCACACGGTCGAATTGTTAGAAGTCAATAACGACAATATCACAGGTATCAAGGAAAAAATTACTACAGCCCTACGAGTAATTTACTCACGCCCATCTAAACAACAAGTCGCGATGAAATTATCCGCTTTTAAGCCCGATATTGTGCACTGCCACAATATATTTCCTCGATTATCAGCATCGGTTTATGATGCCTGCCGTGACCACGGCGTACCCGTGGTGCAAACATTGCACAACTATCGTTTTGTGTGCCCAACGGCAATTTTGATGCTCAAGGGCAAGCCGTGTGAGCGCAGTATCCATCACTCACCCTTTTGGGCTCTCAGATATAAGGTTTATCAGGGCTCATTACTCGGCACCTTTATCCTCTGTTGCAACATTGCCTTTCACCGCTGGCGCAACACCTGGAATACCCGCGTCGACCGCTTTATCACTCTTACCGAGTTTTCCCGTCAAAAGTTTATTGAAGCCGGCTTTACGCCCAACAAACTTGCCGTCAAACCCAATTTTTTTACGCCGGATAATGCCAGCGCACAAAACACACCAGAGATCGCCTTGCCAGATAGATTTGCCCTATATGTCGGCCGATTATCTGACGAGAAAGGCATAGAACCGTTAATTGAAGCTTTTTCCGGAATCAAATACCCATTGGTTGTGGTTGGCGATGGCCCGCTGATGGAAACCCTACAGTCAGCAAACCTGCCTGACACTATTCACTTGGTTGGACGTGTTCCCAGCGCGCAAATACCGGCGTTTTTAGAAGCCTCGGATTTTCTTGTGTTGCCATCCTTGTGTTACGAAGGGTTCCCGATGACGATCGCGGAAGCCTTCGCCTGCAGCACACCGGTAATTGCGTCACGACTAGGTTCAATGGCTGAAATTGTTACCCACCAATCAACCGGGCTGTTGTGCCCACCCGGCGATGCCGATAGTCTACGCGAGGCAGTGTTAACCTTGGCAGCCGCTCCCGCAACCATCAGCGAGTACGGCCAAAATGCGTTTAAGATCTACCAACAGCAATACACCGAAGCTGCCAACTACCAACGACTGATGCAAATCTATCAGGAAGCCATCAATGACTAAGTTGTCCGTCATTACCATGTCAGTAAATGTCACCAGTTTGCCAGAGACCCTCGAGCACCTCGATACTTGGTCCCAAGACAAACAGGGCCGCTATATTTGTGTGTCTAACGTTCACATGTGTATCGAAACCTGGCAAGACAGCACATTTCAACAGCAGGTCAATGGCGCAGACTGGGTAGTGCCAGATGGTCGCCCAATTTTTTGGGCACAAAAATTACTCGGTGCAACCACAGCGCAGCAGGTCAGAGGCATGGATCTGACCATGGGTATCTGTGATCATTTCGAAAACAAAGCCGTTAACATTGGTTTTTATGGCGGCAGCGAAACAACCCTGAACACCTTACAAAGTGTGTTGAATCAACAGTTTCCTAATCTTACTATTAGCTACGCTAAATCTCCGCCATTTCGCCAACTTACCGACGAAGAGCATCAGGCAGATCTGCAAGCCATCAACGATGCTAATGTCGATATTCTGTTTGTTGGTCTGGGTTGTCCTAAGCAGGAACGCTGGATGGCTGACAACAAAGCAGCACTGAATTGCACCATGCTGGGTGTCGGTGCGGCGTTTGATTTTATTGCAGGCGACAAAAAACACGCGCCAAACTGGATGCAGCAAGCCGGCCTCGAATGGCTGTTTCGATTGATAGAAGAACCTAAACGTTTGTGGCGCCGATATTTGTATACCAACCCCGTTTTTATTGTTTTGCTGATCAAGCAACTGATTCTCGGCAAATAGGTTGGCTTATCAGCGGCCGTCGCATTGTGTACAATCAGCCAAAATAATAATGAATGCGACGCTTGAAACCCTAGCATCAGACTGTTGTCGATGCATCAGACAAGCGCAACCCCGGAGTTCTCTGTGAGTAAAAAAGTCGCCTTGATTACTGGCATCACCGGTCAGGACGGATCGTATCTGGCTGAGTTTTTATTGAAAAAAGGCTATGAGGTTCATGGCATCAAACGCCGTGCCTCGTCCTTCAATACCGACCGTATCGACCATATTTACCAGGATCAGCACGAAGACAATGTGCGCCTAAAACTCCACTACGGCGACCTCAGCGACACCTCCAATTTGGTACGTATCATCAAAGAAACCCAGCCCGACGAAATCTACAACCTAGGGGCCCAGAGCCACGTTGCAGTTAGTTTCGAATCGCCAGAATATACCGCCGATGTCGATGCCATGGGCACCCTGCGATTGCTTGAAGCCATTCGTTTATTGGGGCTGGAAAAGAAAACCCGATTCTATCAGGCCTCCACATCTGAGCTTTACGGCTTAGTGCAAGAAACACCACAAAAAGAAACCACACCGTTTTATCCGCGCTCGCCTTATGCGGTGGCCAAACTCTACGCGTATTGGATTGTTGTCAACTACCGCGAATCTTATGGTATGTATTCGTGCAACGGTATTTTGTTCAATCACGAATCACCGCGCCGTGGAGAAACCTTCGTCACACGCAAGGTCACCCGAGGTGTGTGCAATGTCGCATTGGGTATCGACGACTGTCTGTATATGGGCAACATGGATGCCAAACGTGATTGGGGCCACGCCAAAGACTATGTCGAAATGCAATGGTTGATGATGCAACAGGCAGAAGCTGAAGATTTTGTTATCGCGACAGGCGTGCAGTATACCGTTCGTGAATTTATCGAGTTTGCGCTTAAAGAACTGGGCATCACATTACGGTGGCAGGGGTCTGACGTCGACGAAATCGGTATCGTTGACACCATCGATCACGATGTCATCGGCGCTGATGCCCTAAAAATCCGTGAAGGTGACGTTATTATCCGCATTGACCCGAAATACTTCCGCCCGGCCGAAGTAGAATCCCTGCTTGGCGACCCGACCAAGGCAAAACAAAAGCTAGGTTGGGAGCCAACGACAACGCTGCAAGAGATGGTTGCTGAAATGGTTGCCCACGATCTGGATCAAGCCAAACGCCATGCGCTATTGAAGCGTGAAGGCTTTGATGTCAGCACTGCACGCGAATAGTCTGGGAGAGATCATGGATACCAACAGCAAAATCTATGTTGCCGGCCACCGTGGTATGGTGGGCTCTGCTATCGTGCGTCTACTGCAAAAGCAGGGGCACAAACATATCGTCACGCGCACACATGCTGAGCTTGATCTGTGTGATCAAGCGGCTGTACAGGCGTTCATGCAACAAGAGAAACCCGATTACGTTGTATTGGCCGCCGCAAAAGTGGGCGGCATTCACGCCAACAATACCTACCCGGCCGAATTCATCTACCAAAACCTGATGATGGAAGCCAACGTCATACACCAAGCCTATGCCAGTGGCTGCCAGCACTTGTTGTTCTTGGGTAGCTCGTGTATTTACCCCAAACTGGCCGCGCAACCGATGACCGAGCAGGCGCTGTTAACCGATACACTGGAACCTACTAACGAGCCCTACGCGATTGCTAAGATCGCCGGCATCAAGCTGTGTGAATCCTACAATCGTCAATACGGTACCGACTACCGCTCAGTGATGCCANCCAATCTGTACGGCCCACACGACAATTTTCACCCAGAAAATAGCCACGTGATACCGGCGCTGATCAGACGCTTTCATGAAGCCAAACTCGCGAATGCCGAAGAGGTAACTGTTTGGGGTACCGGTAAACCCATGCGTGAATTCCTGCATGTGGATGACATGGCCGCCGCCTCTGTACATGTGATGCAGCTCGATAAAGCCACCTACGATGCCAACACTGATCCGATGTTAAGCCATATCAACGTCGGTACCGGGCGCGACATCACCATTGCTGAGATGGCACAGACGATCAAAGCAGCCGTTGGCTTTGAAGGCGAACTAACCTTCGATACCAGCAAACCGGATGGTGCGCCGCGCAAACTCATGGATGTATCGCGCCTTAAAGACCTAGGCTGGCAAGCAAGCATCGAATTTCGTGATGGTATCGATGATGCTTACCAGTGGTTTCTTGCCAATCAGGACAGCTTTCGCGCCTAAACTGTCGAACCGGTCAACGGACAAATTGGATCATTGGCCGCAAATACCCCGCTGTAACCATTGATTACCCCTGCTACAGCGGTATTATGCCTTGATAACAAAAATAAAAAGGCTCTTTCGCCCGTGGTAGAATCCGGTCTTATTCGCAGTAACCAGCGCTTGGTCAATGTCATTGAACGTTTGCTCGATTTGGGCATGGTTTTCTTTGGTTTGCTGATTGCCAGCGTTCTGCACCCTGATAGCGGTGTAGACATCACTGCACCTACCTATGCTATCGCTGGCATTCTGGCTGCCGTCCTGTTTTATGTGGTGGCAGCACAAACACGCCTGTATCAATCATGGCGAGGTGTTGAGCTCAGTTTGCCGGTCAAGAATGTGCTGCAAACGTGGGGCATCACTGTCGTCACCCTGTTCACCATTGCCTGGGCACTGAAAGTCTCCGAAACCTACTCGCGGATTGTTATTGGCATCTGGTTTTTGCTAACACCATGTTTACTGGTAACTGCACGTGTTGGCATTCGCAAGCTACTCATCAGACTCCGCAGTGCCGGCCGTAATAGCCGCAGCGTTGCCATCGCGGGCTGCAGTAAACTGGCCGCCAAACTAGCCGCTGAAATTGAAGCAAACCCGTGGATGGGTTTTCAGTTACACGGCTTCTACGACGACAGCCCCTCACCCGATACTCCTGCTGAACGCTACCTGGGCGATTTACAACAATTAACCCAGGACGCTCGCGCCAAGCGCTACGATCAAGTATTTATTGCCCTGCCGATGTCAGATGAAGAACGTATCCGTGATCTTGTCCATGGTTTATCTGATAGCTCGACCCCAGTGCATTTTGTGCCGGATTTGTTTGTTTCCAATTTGATGAAAGCACAGATGTCGGCGGTGGGAAATCTACCAACAATCAGCGTGTTCGACTCCACCTTTGATGACTTTGGACGCTTACTCAAACGTCTCGAAGACATCGTCTTATCCAGCTTGATACTGCTGCTTATCAGCCCGATTATGCTGGCAATCGGTATTGCCATAAAAGCCACATCCGAAGGCCCTATGTTTTTCAAACAAAAGCGCTACGGCATTGGCGGTGATGAAATCTGGGTATGGAAATTTCGCTCTATGAGTGTCACCGAGAACGATCCAACTCATATTCAACAGGCACAGAAGAACGATGCCCGAATTACACCGTTGGGCGCGTTTATTCGCCGTACATCCTTGGATGAACTGCCGCAATTCATCAATGTATTGCAAGGGCAGATGAGCATTGTCGGCCCCAGACCTCACGCGGTTGCGCACAATGAGCTATACCGTAAAGATATCGAAGGCTACATGCTGCGCCACTTAGTTAAGCCCGGCATCACTGGTTGGGCGCAAGTGAATGGCTGGCGTGGTGAAACCGACACCCTCGAAAAAATGCAAAAACGTGTCGAATACGATTTGGCGTATATCCGCGATTGGTCGCTTTGGCTGGATCTGAAAATTATATTTCTAACAATTTTCAAAGGATTTATTAACAAAAACGCCTATTGATCAGAAATTCATCGCTTGCCGGTTGCAACCAATTCATCGCTCTCATAGCCTAAGGCACATGAAGCATTCAAAAGGCACCCGGTGCCATACCTCATGCCAACAGGATGCGGGCATATCATGATGAAACAAGGATCTGTGAAAATCATCGTCGCCGTACTGGCCGTAATTGCTGTTATTGTGTTTTTTGTCAGCGGCGGCCAAGACGTGTTTACGCTCGCCAATATCAAAGTGGTTCAAGGCGATATCGCTGGTCTATTCACCGAACACCCGGTGTTAATCATCGCCGGGTTTATGGCCATCTACATCGCATGCACGGCGCTCTCCATTCCAGTCGCCACATTGTTAACGCTGCTTGCGGGCAGTGTTTTTGGTTTTATTCCCGGTCTTATTATCGCCTCTTTTGCTAGTACGATGGGAGCTACACTCGCCTTCCTATTGGCGCGTTTTTTGTTTCGGGATTCATTGCAAACCCGCTACGCCGATAACCTTACACGTATCAACCAAGGCTTGCAGGAAGAAGGCGGATTTTTCTTGTTTGCCATGCGTTTAGTGCCACTGTTTCCGTTTTTCATNGTCAACTTTCTGTTTGGGCTGACACCCATTAAAACCCTAACATTCTTCGGCATCAGTCAATTAGGCATGCTGCCAGGCACCGCAGTCTACGTCTATGCTGGTACGGAACTGGGGCAGATTGATCAACTTCAAGATATTGCCTCACCAAGCTTACTGATTGCCTTCGCTTTGCTGGGTGTTTTCCCCATCGCCAGCAAACATTTTCTTCGCTGGTTAAAACAACTACGTAACAAGGCCTGATCAACGTCATTCAAGGAGCACTTATGGCGAAGTACGATTACAACATGATTGTTATCGGCGGCGGTTCTGCTGGCCTCGTTGCGTCTCTGATCGCGGCAGCAACCGGTGCCAAAGTGGCTCTGATTGAAAAACACAAGATGGGAGGCGACTGCCTGAATACGGGCTGCGTGCCCTCTAAAGCGCTGATTCAATCAGCCAAAGTTGCTCATCAAATGCGCCATGCTGATCACTATGGGCTCAAACCCAGGCAGCCCGAGATTGATTTCAAAAGTGTCATGGATCGCATACACAATATCATTGCCACCATCGAGCCACACGACTCGGTCGAACGCTTCACTGGCCTCGGCGTCACCTGTTTCGCCGGCGATGCACGGCTGACAGGCCCGCACAGTATCTCCTTCAGCAACGCAGATGGCGAACAATCACTGACTGCTCGCAGCATTGTTGTTGCTACCGGTGCTGGCCCGCTGGTGCCTCCCATTGAGGGTCTTGAAGATATCGATTACCTCACCAGTGACGACCTCTGGCAGCTACAAAGCCTACCCAAGCGTCTATTAGTGCTCGGAGCAGGGCCCATCGGCGTTGAAATGGCCCAAGCTTTTGCACGCTTGGGTGCGCAGGTGACTCTAGCGGATATGACACCGACCATCCTCTACCGTGAAGACAACGATGTTGCAAAAATCATTGCCGGCTGCCTTACTGCCGAAGGCCTGGATATTCGCACCGAGTATAAACTCCTGCGATTCGAGCAATGTGACGGCGAATCTACCGCGGTCTTTGATCATCGAGGCGAAGAAACCCGGATTGCGTTTGATTCTACGCTGCTGGCTTTCGGGCGCAAGGCCAATACCCACGGCTTTGGTCTCGAAGAGCTGGGGGTTACTTTGCGTCAAAATCAAACCATTGACGCCAATGCGTTTCTGCAAACCAATGTTCCCAGCATATACGTGTGTGGCGATGTCACTGGCCCCTATCAGTTTACTCATACAGCCTCACACCAAGCTTGGTACGCGGCCATCAACGCACTATTTAGCCCGATTAAACGTTTCAAAGCTGACTACAGCGTGATTCCGTGGGCGACCTTCTGTGCGCCAGAAGTTGCCCGCGTTGGTTATAACGAAAAGGACGCCGATGCAGAGTGCATCGCCTACGAAACCACGTTGTACGATATGGCAGATGCCGATCGCGCCATCGCCGACAGTAAAAACATCGGTTTTATCAAAGTCTTAACCAAACCTGGCAGTGACAAAATTATTGGCGCCACCATCGTCAGCGAAAATGCGGGCGAGCTGATCAATGAATTTGTTATCGCCATGCGCCACGGCCTCGGCCTGAATAAAATCTTGTCGACCATACATATTTACCCCACTTACAGCGAAGCCAATAAACTGGCAGCCGGAGTTTGGCGTAAAAACCATGTACCGGCCGTTGCCGTTAAACTGTCAACCTTGTTCCATGCATTGAGACGCCGCTTATGAACCCAGCTTCCGTGATTTCTGCCGTACCGGACAGCACCTTTGCCAGCTATCTCTACGATCATCGCCTGCAACTAAAACGCGGCACGATCGACACCTTGCAGATCAATATCGGTAAACGCTGCAATCAGGCTTGTCATCATTGTCATGTCGAGGCCGGCCCGTTGCATCAAGACAATATGACCGCCGAAACCGTCGACCGCCTGATTGCCTTACTGGAATCCGCACAGAGTGTTGATACCGTTGATATAACCGGCGGTGCACCGGAGATGAATCCTCACTTTCAGCGCTTTGTTGCAGCCGTCCGCGGGATGGGAAAGACCGTCATCGATCGCTGCAACCTGACAATCTTGCAACAACCCGGTCACGAAAATACAGCCGATTTTTTAGCCCGCCACAAAGTCAATGTGGTTGCCTCATTACCATGTTACAGCGAGGCAAACGTTAATCAACAACGCGGTAATGGCGTCTTTGCCGATAGTATTGCCGCCCTACAAAAGCTCAATGCCCTAGGCTACGGCCAACCGGGCAGCGACCTGACATTGGATTTGGTCTATAACCCGCTCGGTGCCAGTTTGCCGCCGCCGCAAGCAAGCCTCGAAGCTGATTACAGAAAACGCCTGCTGGCCGATTTTGGCATCCGTTTTCATCAGCTGTACACCCTCACGAATATGCCCATTAAACGCTTCGCTCATCAGCTGCAGCGCGACAAACAAATGGTGCCTTATATGCAGCTGCTGAAAGATAATTTTAACCCTGAAGCGGCTCAGCAAGTGATGTGTCGCTCATTAGTTTCTGTCGGCTTTGACGGGCAAATCTACGATTGTGATTTTAACCAGATGCTCGATATTCCCGTGGCTGGCAAGCGCCAAAGTATTTGGGATATCAACGCCCTAGCCGAAGTAAACGAAGCGATTGCCATTGATGATCACTGCTTTGCGTGCACCGCCGGTGCTGGCAGCTCCTGCGGTGGTTCGCTCGTTAACGAGTAATGGTTTTACCATGACCGATACAGTGATTCGACTCAGCATCTTTTTCGGCATTCTTGTCATTATGCTGATCTGGGAACAATGGGCAGGCTTGCGCCAGCCCGCCGAACCACTGCTGCGTCGCCGCTTTGCCAATATCAGTTTTTCGGTCATCAACAGCATGCTAGTGCGACTGTTCTGGCCTGCCGGGTTATCCATTATTGCCTTGTGGGCAGAAAGCCAACAGCTCGGGCTATTCAATGCCGTGCAATGGCCATTTTGGATTGAATGCTTACTCGCTATTGTAATATTGGATTGTCTGATTTACTGGCAACACCGGTTGTTCCATCGTATTCCAGCCCTATGGCGTATCCATCGTATGCATCACAGTGATCTAGATTTTGATGTAACAACCGCCTTGCGCTTCCATCCACTAGAGATTCTGCTGTCGATGGTTATCAAGACAGCGGCGGTGATCGCCTTAGGCCTGCCACCATTCACCATTGTGCTATTTGAAATCATCCTCAACGGGCTAGCGATGTTTAATCACGGCAACGTTCAATTGCCTAAGCGTCTAGACAACCTGCTGCGCCAAGTCATCGTAACGCCTGATATGCATCGGGTGCATCACTCGGTGGTATGGCACGAATCCAACAGCAATTTCGGCTTTAACCTATCGATCTGGGATCGGCTGTTTCACAGCTATGAAGCCCAACCCGCTGCCGGTCACTTGCAGATGGACATTGGCCTTGACCATTATCCGAAACTGCGCGCGCGCGGATTGATCCAACCTCTATGTATTCCGTGGTATTCAGCTGAAAAAAACGCCGACACCACCAAAACCTCTGATTGAGATAACGACCATGAACGCAAAAACGACCGCCGAAAAGGTACAGGATTACTACGGCAAGGTACTGCAAAGCTCTGCCGATCTGAAAACCAGCGCCTGCTGCCCAATCGATGCCATGCCGGCCCACTTATTGCCACTCATGCGTAATCTGCATGATGACGTGAAAAACAAATTTTACGGCTGCGGATCACCCATTCCATTAGCAATCGAAGGCACTACCGTTCTCGACTTAGGCTGCGGCACCGGCCGTGATGCCTATCTATTGGCACAACTGGTGGGCGAATCAGGTAGCGTCATCGGCGTCGACATGACCGATGAACAACTCGACGTTGCCCGCACGCACGATGACTTTCACCGCAAAGCATTTGGCTATGCGCGTTCAAACACCCGTTTTGAAAAAGCCTATATCGAAGATTTAGGGTTTCTCGACGACAACTCTGTGGATGTCGTCGTTTCCAACTGTGTCATTAACCTGTCGGCTGACAAAGCTGCCGTCTTCCAGGAAATTTTTCGCGTACTGAAACCCGGTGGCGAATTGTATTTCTCCGACATCTATGCCAGCCGGCGTATTTCCCAGCCACTACGAGAAGACCCGGTATTGTTGGGCGAATGTTTGTCAGGCGCGCTCTACACCGAAGATTTTCGACGCATGATGGCCGATGTTGGCTGCCAGGATTTTCGCATCATGAGCAAAGGCACGGTTGAACTCCACGACCCGGTCATTATCGAAAAAATTGGCATGGTAGATTTTTATTCCATTACCGTGCGTGCCTTCAAACTGGATCTGGAAGATCGTTGTGAAAACTTCGGGCAGATAGCAACCTACCGAGGCGGTATCAAACACGCTACTCACCAGTTTGCACTCGATGATCACCACCTGTTTGAAAAAGGCTTACCAATGCCAATTTGCGGCAACACGGCTCGAATGTTAGAAGACACTCGCTTAACAGCCTTTTTCGATGTATTAGGCAACACCGACACCCACTATGGGCTGTTTGACTGTGGTGCCGATGATGGCGTAAAAACTAGCAGCGAAGCGCCCTGCTGCTAACTCAATATATGTGTAGATGGGATTTTTCCTTCCCCATCTACCACAAACGCTATACTGTGCTGACTGCTGTCAGAGACCGGAAGCCCACAGCCTTATGCTACTGTCCATCATAGTGCCCGTTGCGCCTAACGAAATATCATGGCTGCGCCTGATGCAGGATTTCGGCCCAATTCGAGATGAAGCAGAAATCCTAATCGTCTGTGGCGATAGCCGCCAGCAATCCATCATTCTCAATAAGTTGGACGATTTACCACTGAACCTGCGTGTCATTACCGCACTACCCGGTCGCGCTGAACACCTCAATGCCGGGGCTGAAGCTGCTCAAGGGGACTACCTATGGTTTATCCACGCAGATAGCCAAATCCCACGCCAAGCCATTCGACAGCTCAAACGTATTCTTCCACAAGCAGATCAGCAGGTATTTTACTTCGATCTAAAGTTTTTTCCTGATGGCCCGCGCCTGATGGAAGTCAATGAGTGGGGCGTTTGGTTCCGCTCACGTTTTTTTACGGCCCCTTTTGGCGATCAAGCGTTCTTGGTCAGCAAATCACTGTTCAACAAGATCGGCCCCTACCCCGTCAATGCCGACTACGGAGAAGACCATTTGTGGATTTGGCAGGCCCGGCATAAAGGTATTGCCATCAAACCGGCAAAAACCTGGGTGATGACAAGCGCACGCAAGTACCAACAACACGGTTGGCTAAGTACAACAGGCACACACCTGCGACTTTTTTCAAAACAGTATTTGCGTGAGTTTTGGCACTGGCTGAAACGTCAAATTTGCCGCCTGTCAGTGGCAAAAGTGAAACTCTGAAACAGGTCGTCATGAACACTGTCATCGCTGTATTTGCAAAAACACCCGGATTATCCCCCCTAAAAACACGACTGGCCGCAACCGTAGGCATAGCCGATGCCGAAGCCTTCTATCGACTCAGCCGAGATGCAACAGCCGAAATGGTCGCCGCGCTTGACGTGGATGTTGTCTGGGCCGTGGCTGAAGAAAATGCGCCTACCGATGCATTCTGGCACGGTAAAGATTGCCTTTGGACAGGCCTAGGCAGCCTTGGGGATCGCTTGGCGCATATCTATGCCCGTTTAATCGCTCGCTATGAAAACGTACTGCTCATCGGCAGTGACTCCCCGGCACTACCCATCGACTACCTACGCACCGCGATTGAAACACTCAACCATGAGGGCGGCGTTGTTCTCGGGCCCTGCGATGATGGCGGGTTTTATTGCCTTGGCAGTAACGATTCTGAGGTTGCAACACTACTGCCCCATATTACCTACAGCAGCCCGCAAACCGCCGATGATTTGCAGTTACAGCTCAAAACCCGGCGTTTTGCCATTACCCGATTACCGGCCTGGTTTGACGTTGATACCGAGCAAGACTGCCGAAAGCTGCTGAAAACACTGCATCACAGCACTCACCTTACGCCAGCGCAACAAGCGCTTATCCCTTGCGTAGCGGCCATTCTAGCGTAGAGACTGATACAGCTTCTCTGACAGTCACCCACAGTGTTTTACAGGCACCGGTTTCTGATTCGCCCAAACGATCATCGGTAGAATTCTGCGGTCAAAGTGTATAAGGCACCACTACGGTAGCCTGTCATCTATGCTTAACAAAACGAGCATACACCGCCATGTGCTGTGTCCAGGTAATACAAAGACAAGGAGCCTGCCTATGTTCGATGTAGATTTTCATCAACGTCTGATCATGAATCAGGTAGTGCTGACGCAAGCCGCCTGCCTACTCACAGATACCGATTCTCTGTGTCTGTGTATTGAAAACGACGCCGAAGCACGTTGTTATACCTACCAAATGCGCGATGACCAGTTGTTTGTGCTGCCCAAACGCACCTCTGCGAATTTCACCGTACATCTGTCGACAACCCAATTTCAGCAACTAACCAGCGAGGAATTCAGTTTTCTTGGCCTAGTGGAAACCGGTCAAATTACGTTTGAACGCGGCGACGAACATCAGCTGGGCAATTGGCCTACCGTACTGCAAGTTCTCTATTATCAGCGTGAGGTTTGGTCGCCTGCCGTCAGCCAAAGCCTGAAACGACTCGATTTACACCATAAATTTCGCCTGACTGACCCAGTCGATGATGTCGTACGATTCCTGCATCGCACCGGATACGTGGTATTTAAGCAGGTATTTTCGTTTGCCGAGTATCGAGTGTTATCTGACAACCTCGACCAACATATTCAAGCCCTCGAAGACGATGACCCACACGGGCGCTGGTACGAAAACGCTGCCGGTGATTCAAAGTTGGGCAAGATCGCCTACCTCGAAGAAATCGACGATCACTTCCGTCAGCTGGCTGATGATCCACGATTAAAACAGATCGCTCGCTACGCAGGGCCAGAACTCATCATGGCCCACGAATGCCTGGACGGCGTGCAATGCATCATCAACCGCAGCCATATGGCAGATAACCGCTCGCTGCATTGGCATAAACTCTGTGACCTCGGTGGCCATCCGCTACTATGCCCTGGGCTTGTCGTGACGCTGCATTTGGATGAAGGCACTGTGGAAACCGGCCGCACCGCGTTTATGGCCGGTAGCCACAAATATGCCAATACCCCAGCAGACCCGGAACTGGGCGAAAGCTCCGTCGTGGCTATCGATACGCAGCCTGGGGATATCACCGTGCATTACGCGCATACACTGCATCAAATTCAGGCCCCGACTCGCAATCATGTGAAACGTAAGGTGATCGGTGTGCAGTATCATAAGCGTTGTTTTTTTGAGCATTATCGAACAAATACCCATCTTGAATACATGCATTCAACTCACACTAGCAATGATCTTCTATCGCGTAAATCACAGAATAATTGCCTCTCACGTTTTTGAACTTCAGAGCATTATTTGCAGTTCAAAAACGGTGGGGCGACGTAGCGGCTATACTGATGATACAACTTCTACCTTGGCGTAGCGTGTTCTTGTTACTGAATATATTATTTGGTTAAAAATTCCATTCTTCATCGCGATCAACTGCGGAGCGCAAATGAACGTAGTGCTAAAACTATCTGGACCTCAGTTCGACACTAAAGACATGACGTTCAGAAAAAATCCGATGGCAGTATTCGAACAATTACGCGAAAAATGGCCAATTTTTCATCATCAGCAACTCGACGCATGGATATGCACACGTCACGAAGATGTGACACAATTTTTACGCGATGACCGTGTCTCAACCGATTTCACCATCGCCCGAAACGGCCCTCAAAAAAAACCTATCGAAAAACAAAGTGGCTTCGAAAAAATCTTTACCTTCGGTACTGCCCAGCTTTCCCGCGCAGATCACCAGCGTATACGTAAGTTAGCCCTACCTGCGTTTTCAACGGAACTCCTGGAACCCACAACACATCGACTGACGAAACTGGCTCATTCATTAATCGACAATACTGTTGGCATACAACGCTTCAATTTTGCAGATAAAATTGCCGGTAAAATGCCAATTGCATCGATATGCGAACTCTTACAGATAACTGTCGACGATCAACACTTCGATGATTTTATTACGTTTGTCGTTATTTTGCTGCAATCTGCCAACAACATGTATCCGGATATGGAAAACCGTGAACATAACGCCATACTCGCGCAACCGGGCTACGAATTCATATGCTCAATAATTGAAAAACGCCGCAACCACCTCAAACAGGATGATTTTCTTAGTTATCTAATTATGGCTAACGAGGAAGGCGACACAATATCCAACGACGAGTTGGTATCATTAGTTTGCGCTCTACTAACTGCAGGTACAAGCAGTGCAGTTCACTTGCAAAACCGTCTAATTTGGAATTTACACAAGCATCCAGATGAAGATCAAAAGCTTCGGCGTAATCCTTCATTGATTCAGTCTGCCATTCAGGAGGTTCTTCGATTCAATTTCTTTGACAGCCCAAACATGATAGGGATCAGGCGTTATGCAATTGAAGACTTTACGTGGAAGGATCAATGTATCCGCAGAGGTGACACCATTATGCTGCAGATGGGTGCAGCCCACCGTGATCCTCGTGCGTTTGAAAACTCCGATCAGTTTATTATCGAAAGGAATCAGACCAACAACCGCGTATTTGGGATAGGCCCACACTTTTGTATGGGTA
This sequence comes from BD1-7 clade bacterium, assembly GCA_902705835.1. Lineage (NCBI taxonomy): Bacteria > Pseudomonadati > Pseudomonadota > Gammaproteobacteria > Cellvibrionales > Spongiibacteraceae > BD1-7 clade bacterium. The sequence continues at coordinate 590,495 of CACSIN010000001.1, read as the reverse complement.
ACATGCTGGCACGAGCCGAAGTTGAGGCAATCTACCGAGCTCTGATTGAGCGATACCCTGATTACTGCGTTGATGGCATTGAATACCTTGCGGATGAGCCTACAGAAGAAAAGGCACTCTGGATGAAGCCTTCAAGCCACTGATTACAGGCGCCCACGCAATATTATCATCTTGGGCTAACCATGAGCTCTACCGCTGCCATTCCCTGCTGCGGGTCGTAAAGAGGCTCGGAAATTATCCTATAATTCGGGAACCTTTCATTCAACGCTCTCCAAACAGCTTCCCCCTGAGCTCGTGCAATAACAGCGCCCATACAATAATGTGGCCCCATACTGAACACATGACTGGCAGACTGGTCTCGTTCGATAATAAACTGATCGGGGTTTTCAAATATATCCGGATCCCGATGCGCTGAGCCAAGAGATAAAATCACCATCTGCCCTGCCTTGAAAGTCACTCCACCGTAATCAACATCTTCCAACATGTATCTTAACTGACCAGGGCTTTTAAAAAAATCAAAACGCAGCGTTTCTGTGATCGCCGCTTGAATTAGATCAGGTTGTTTATGCAATAATTTTGCTTGCGAAGGGTTTCGATGCAGGCAAACAATCAATTGAGTGTGTAGCTGCCCTGCAGTATCTGCCCCTGCCGCGACCAATGCAGCAATCAAAGCGATCAACTCCCAATGGCTTAATTTTTCACCTTCTTCTTCCGCTAGGATTAGCTGACTCAAAAAATCATCATCTTGCGGGTTAGTCCTGCGCTCATCAATCACATGTCTGAGCAAATCAATGCCCTCAGAGATACCGTTGATGGCATGCTGACGAATTTCTTCGCTGAGCAATGGGTTAATGCCCTCCGTCATACCCATGACAAGCTTTTCAAATGCTGCTTCATCCTCGATGGCAATGCCGATAATGCGGGCGATCGATTTAGCCGGCATTTGACGACTAATCGCTGTAACATAATCAAAGGGGGCTTTGTGTGGCACTGACTGAAACAATTCATCCGCTAGCGTTTTCAGCTGACGTTCAATTTTGTGCTGCACACGCGGCGCAAACGCTGGACTGACAAGACGTCGAATCCGTTGATGGTCTTGATGCTTGAGTTGAAATGTAGCATTTGACAACAGCCGGTCAAAATCACTGATATCATCTCCGACTGGCTTTGCTGGAGCAAACTCCCAATCGTAAAAGCTCGTACTCAATCTATCATCGCGTATGAGTCTCATCACGTCGTCATAACGGCTAACAAACCAGCCCTGCATACTTTTATGAAAATGCAACGGAGCATTGGCTTGAAGATGTCTATAAACAGGCCACGGGTTCTCAACAAAAGCCAGCGATTGAGGATTAAAATCCAGTTCTATAGGCTCTTTCATCATTCATCTCCAACTGGAGGAGTTGAGAGTTTACCTCCATACAATAGTGGAGCTGATATTTGCTCGGGAATCATAGTCACCACAACACGTTCAGCTCCTGGAGGATCTAGATCGAAGGTGTCTTTCCCAGTGAGCTTATTCCATAAACTACGTTGAAAAAGATTATCTACGTCATCTTCCAACAATGCCGTACCACGAAATTCTATGTATCGGGTGAAATCTGTTTCGCAAACGACACAAATAGTCATCTGTGGATTAGCTAACAAGTTACGATACTTGACTCTTTGCTTTAGAGTACTAAATCGCAAATCCTCGCCATCCCAGTGATAAATAATTGGATGGGTCGAAATATGCCGATCTGACTCCCTTATCGTACTAACGATCGCTTTAGATCCGTTAAGAATGTCAATATGAGACTCTGGTACTTTCGGTAAGTTGGTAGGATCATGACTCATGCGTCCCTCCGCTGTCAGCAAGTTTCCCAATAGGTGGCCCCAGGAGGCTCACCAGCAAAGCAATTACGATGGCAACAAAAGCAAACCAATATGGCTGGTCGGGTGAGACAAAGTATAGCGGCCCAGCAATCGCGACACCTAAGGCCGTAAAAATTCGAGCAAAAGCGGCAGTTAATCCTAAATCACTCATCAAGGTTTTCTTTTGACTATATTCGTAAGTTAATGCCTGCAAAACGGGCACGAGAATGGCCGTTGCCAAAGAATTCATCACAAATCCGCATAATACCGCCGCTAGCTGCCACCTCGAGTAACCGATCACAACCACCAATATTCCTGCCGCATATAAGGAAAACGCAAAAACCAACAGTTCCCTGAATGACAACCAACGAGTCAGCCTTGTTGCAAGCAGCAACTGAAAAAAAATATAAGTACATGCTGGAACCACGTAAACCGGCATCATCCCTCTAGCAGAATGCACAAGTCCTCGATCAAATAACCATGCTGGTAACAATGCGACAGTTACGCTGGAGACTAAGCTAAAAATAGAGGTCAATGCGATCACGCGCGTAAGGCGCCGGTTTTCTTGCAGATAGGCCACACGCTCTTGTGCAAGCCTGAAAAAAGATCCTCGATCAGTCTTAACAGCAGAACGTTCATTATCTACAAAAGCAATCGATCGGGCTCCTACCAGCACACTAACCAAGGCAATCACCGACACAACCAGTGCAGCAAAAACAGGTTCAACCAGCTGAAGTTCCGCACCGTTTCCTGCCAAAAAACTACCCAATGCTCGACCACCAATGCCACCAGCACCGGCAGCAACAGCAAGTCGAGCCATGGTACGGGCAAGCGCGTGATCCTCAACAGCCGTGCTCACTGCCGCCTGAATCGAAATTATCGTAAAAGTACCAATGCCATTTAGTGCCCGCGCGATAACAAATGTCACAACACCTGGCTTTAACAATAGTAATGAAAAACCAAAACACGCACATAAGCTGGATACGATCAAAACAAGACGTATACCTTTTTGGTCAGCTAGGCGCCCAAGCCAAATAGCACCTATAAGACCGGCAATAGGGTATACAGCAAGACACAGCGCGACCATATGCAAACTGATGCCAGTAGCCTTGCCCAAATAGGGAAGTATCGGCAACAGCATTGACGCTGCACCCGCATCAATTGCAGCAATGCCTAGTAATACCCAGCGTTGCGCGGCAGTCATTCCGAGGACTCATCTAGAGAGATATGTGGCTCTTCTGCTACAAACGGCAACTCGTCAAAAATTCTCAACAACCTCGCCAATACCCACTGTGCTTGCCCATCCCTCAATAACTGTTGTCGATATATGATCGTAACGCCCAACCCCTCGTTTCCAGGCGTCAAACGGCAGCTCAGCGCAAGACCGGGGCTGCCAGCCACTTGTTCGACCTCAACCGTTAGTCCGTCATTTGCCCAAACCATTTCGCTAGTCGGATATTCATCATAGATAAACGAACTTTGCACGTTGCATCCAATGGCTAGCTCAAGATCTAGCAATGGATAAAAGCTGTGCTTCTCCATATCATTCATATCGCACTGAATCGATCTAAGACAACTGGATATTTTGGTGTGAGCTTGCCAATCCATAATAATGGGTAAGAAATTAAGATAGAGCCCTGCACTAGAAGACAACCCATCCACTGGCATATTTCTGCCTGATACGGTGGTCGTAGCCATCGTAACACGGGATTTAGTCGCGATATTCAGCAGTTTTTGCCAAGCAAAGTGGCATAGCGCCTTATCAGAAACCCCCTGCTGCCTAGCCAACTCACTAATTTTTGCAGACACGTCAGAACTCAAACAACAGGAAATCTCAAGATAGGTGTATTCATTTGCATCAGGGTCACAAACATCAAGAAAACCTGCTTGTTGAGGCNATAAACTCAACGACTCTACCTTGTCCAGCCAGTAATTTTTGCAGTTATCCCACTGGCTGGAAATATAGCGCTGATAAGCAACATGGCTATTCATTGGCAGCGAAAACGCACGCAAATCAGCGCTGTCTATCGTGTAAGCTTCATTGACAAACTCCAACAAGTTATGAATTCCACGATTGTCGATCAACGCATGATGTACACTAACCAAGATCTTAAATCGATCATCACTCATCTTTGCGTAATAGAGGCGCAACATATCGGGTTTCATAGGCTCAAATCGATGTGCCCTGTCAGCCTGTAACCACGACATTGCATCCGAATCCACATCCAACTGACGCCATTCCAAAGGCGAGAACGGTAGCATTATCTGGAGCCAACGGCTGCCATAAGGCCAAAAACAAGCTCGCAGAGAATCAAAATGGCGTATTGCTGAATCCCACGCTCGCTTATAACGCTCGAAATCCAAAGGCCCCCTGATATCCCCGATCAGCTGCAGATGGTACGCGCTATCATTTTCTCTGAGCGAGTAACGATTAAGGAATTCTTGCTGCATGCTACTGCTATTAAATATGTGCGTCGCCGGATAAAGATTTGTCAATTCGTCAATCGTCGCCTGACTAACGCCGACATCACAAAAATCTGATGGTGTATGGCGTAGCTTCTGTTGCTCTACCTGCGCCATGCAGTGGTCGATTACCTCATTCAGATGCCGCTCAAAAGAAGCACTCAAAGCTTCCAGAAGCTCTTTATTCAGAACACTGTCTATACGAACAACCGTTTTGTCACATAGGGAAAAAACATTGATATTCAATAAAGTCGGTGCGCGATTCTGTGAATCCGTGTATGCACCAGCAGGTTCAACCATGATAGGCCAAGCATGGCTATCCTTGCCCAATGCACCTAAGAAGTTGTAATTAATAACAGGTAAAGGCAATGATTCTCGATGGTTTGATGCCCCGTAATACCAAGAACCGAAAGTCAGTCTTTTTTCACGATAACGAGAACGACTCTCCTTATTATGGATAATGGTCTCACCAATATTATCAAGTGCGGTTATTTCCTGCGGGTAAAAATTGGCAAATCGACCAACTGTTTGACTAACATCCAATCTTGGAAAAACTGGTGCCCTGCCATGGGTTTCAAAAAGAATACAACTGCTCTTGAGATGAAAAACGTCTCGAATACCCATTGCTAAGGCAGACAACAAAAGATCATGTACCTGACAATGATACGCAGACAGAGCTTCTCGAAGAAGAATTTCTGAGCGACGTTCATTTATAGTGATTATCGTTTCTGATGGATTCGATTTAGTACCAAGATCATAGTTCTTCCAGGGATCTGCCAGCAGTAATTGGCTCCAATGCTCATCTAGATCAGGATATAACGAATGAAACTCCTTGAGAGCTTGCCCCCATTGCCTGTAACTCGTTCTTTTCGGATCAGAAGCCTGGTGATGATAAAAGCTATAAAGATCATTGCGAATAATGGACCAGGATATGACATCTATAAGTTGGCAGTGGGCCGCAAAAAATAATCGGTCCTCGCCCGCGCGGTAATTACGAAGATAGCCGACAGACCACAATGGAGCTTGATCCAAAGAAAATCCGCACTGCCACTGCGTTAGTGTTTGCTGTATAGCTTTGTCATTCATGCCTTTACAATCAATCACTTCCAACGAAAATTGGCAAATCTCCGGTTCATAGCACTGCTGGCCATTACAAAAAATTATCCGTAAAGCATCATGCCGCTCAACTAATTGCTCAATTGCAGACTGCAATCGAGCAAGATCCAAATCAAATACCTTAATAAGGAACGCATGGTTATAGTGATTGGGATTTGCCATTGATTGGTCAAAAAAGCGATGCTGCATTGGTAATAGATCAAAATAGCCGGATAAACGTCCCTGTTCCTCCATAATATTCGAACCATCAGATTGCTCTCGCAGAAAATATGCCAGATTTGCTATGTTCGCATAATCACCAATATTCTTGGTGCTGCAGTGAAACCCTAGTTTTTGAAGTGCTGCTACGACCTTAATACAACTGATAGAATCGGCGCCTAGCGCAAAAAAATCGTCAAAAATACCAATCGCATGCGTACCCAAAGCGTTCTGCCATATATGACATAGCTGCTCTTCAAGATCATTTCGAGGCCCAGAGAAATGCTCTGAGGACACTCGATATGCGGGTAAACTAGTTCTATTCACTTTTCCATTAGTAGTGACTGGTATCGAATCAACAAGAACGTAAGCCTGCGGTAACATGTAAACAGGTAACGACTTAGCCATTTCAAAATGTAATTTTGCATTATCTATCGCGCTATCACTCACATAGAATGCAATCAGCATTGGCTGCCTATTGCCATTTTTTTCGACGTTAACAGCTGCCTGGAGTACACCATCGACACGGGACAGAATGGTCTCCACTGCAGCGAGTTCGATTCGATATCCACGGATTTTTACCTGATCATCTATGCGCCCCTGATACTCCAATCGTTTTTTACTCCGCCAACGCACAATATCACCCGTTTTATACACTCGCTGGAAGATCGCAGTCGTAGACTCATCGATGAAAGGGTTGGGTAAAAACGCAATATTCGTATGTTCAGCAAGATTACGATACCCGGAACTAAGCCCAACACCGCTGATGTAGAGCTCGCCAAACACCCCTTGCGGGACAAGCTGACCAAAGCGATCCAATACATAACACACTGTATTATCGACTGGGCAGCCGATTGATGTAAAAGTATCAAGTTCATCGACAACCCCCATAGTTGCAGTGATTGTCGTCTCGCTCGGGCCGTATGTGTTAATCAAAATACCCTGAAAGTTAAGTAGTTTTGCAGGAACATAGGCTTCGCCACCAACAACGATACGTTGCACTCCCGTGAAATCAACATAAGGCGCTATGGCATGCAGAAAAGTCGGGGTACAGTCGAGCTGGGTGATATTGTGCTTTTGTATCTTGATAGATAGCTTTTTAGGATCGAGGATTTCTTCGTGAGTTAAAAGATGTAGCTGTGCTCCAGAGACCAACGCATTAAAAATTTGCTCGATACTCGCATCAAAAGCCAGCGGAGCAAATAGCATTAATTTGTCACTGCTGATGACCGGGTACGAATGGATTAGATAGTGGATCAAATTGGACAACCCATGATGCCGGATTTTAACACCTTTAGGCCTGCCAGTTGTCCCAGAAGTATAAACAAGATAGGCCAGCGAACCGCCGCTAGTCTCCGGCACTTTGTCCGAATACTTGAGATAATGCGATTCACTGATATCCAAGCAACCGATTCCTTCAATATGCTCCAATAATGGAATATTGCCCGCGCATAATAATTTAGAGGCACCACTATCTTCTATCACATACTGTGCACGTTCAGGGGGGTATTGTACTGAAATGGCAACAAAGGCATGCCCAGCTTTCAATACAGCCAGCAAGGCAACGAGCATTTCAATACTAGGCTCAAAACACAGTGCGATTATCTGCTGNCCAGGTATACCAGGATCCAGTACCTCCTGTACAAGCAAGCTGGCGAGCTGAGAGCTTCGACGCTCCAGCTCCTGATAAGTCATCGTTGTTTTTTCAGTGACTAACGCAATAGCCTCAGGTTCACGTGTCGCCATATGGCTAAACGCATGATGGACCGGCAGGCAATCCAAAAATGGCTGATTCAGCTTATGCTGCTGACTGCTCAGACGCTGGATATCCTCATCCGGCATAAAATTAATTCTTGCTGCCGAAGCATATGGATTACCCAATGCTCTCTTAACCAATATTTGATAATAAAGGGCAATCCGTTCCATTTGTGCATGGCCGAATTTATCCGCCCGATAGGCCAGCCGAAAAGACAGCCCCTTCGGCGTTGGAGCATACTCCAACGACACGTCATCACCGGAAATTGAATTATCATGGCCACGAACATAACCCTCTACATGCTGAATTTCTTTAGGAAAAAGCAACTTATTGTCGATACGGGTCTGCGCAAAACCAATGTTTAACGATTGAATTGCACTTGTTTGTAATATGGCTGGGGTAGGCAAATATCCGAAATGTGTTTGTTCATCCAAACGCATTGATTTTAAGTGCGTGATACCCGCACTTACTAACTCATAAAAACTAACGGAGCCATCAAGCGTTATCGGATAAATCAGTGTATTTACATGTGCTGCATAGGAAAAATCTTGCCCTTCACGAATACTCATCGGAAAATTAACGTGCGTCCTCTCCTGATTCGACAATCTGCTACACAGCAATGCCCAAGCAGCAATCAAAACAGAAAACTGACGCTTCCCCAGATATTCATCGACGCTCCAACTGGACCATTCATCATAAGAAATACGGAAGTAACATTCGCTAACTTGCTGATCTGATCCACTGGTTATTTCAGGAATAATAGGAATATCGTTAGTAACCGGGAAGCCGTCTAAGGCTTCTCGCCAATATTCGATAGCCCCACTTTTGTATAGCGCAGCGACTTTTTCGTGTAACAAACAATTAATGCGTTCGATATCCACAATATCAACTTCAACACGAAACTCCGCATCTGAATAATATTGCGTAAGAAGATCTACCATCTCCATCCCAGACAAACCATCAATGAGGACATGGTGCGCGATAAAAACAAAATGGTAATTACCGTCATCTCTCTGATAGAGACCAAACCGATAAAGCGGGCCAGTAGCCATATCGAAGGGTAGGTCACAAAAATGGTCAAATGAAGCACTATCTAACAGCTGCGTAAGCAAATCAACTGACGGATTCATTTCCCAATACAGGGCATCATCCACAAGCGTTAGGTGGGCGTTGAACAAAGGGTGATCTTCAACAAAACGACGAAGTGCAGAGGTAAGTCGAGCCTTATCAACAGACTGGTTGAGTACCTGTTCGATAACGATATTATAGTCTGTACGTTTAGGATCAAATTGGTATACACGCCAAAATAGCTCTGTGTATGGGCTGGCTTTGATCCTAAATCGCTGCATAAGTATCGGCTCCCTAATTATTCATACAGCAGACAATGCGATTCACTTTTCCGTCAACCTATTGATGCATTTTGGCTATTGTTCTTTGAAATGCTGCACTAGAGCTCCATTTTTAGTGTAGAGCACATCGTTATAGCTCTCTCGCACCCCTAGATGCTGACAAAGAGCTTGCGGATGAAAGCTCAAGTAAAGTACGCGACGCCGAGCGTTGTCACCCAAGGGGCTCGGCGCGGCATGGAAGGTATGCCCAAAGTGCACAGTAACATCGCCTGGAGAAGTTTCGACGGCAGACAGTACGTCCAAATTCAATTGGTAATCCTCGACTCCATTGACACATTGATGGGTTCCCGCCAGATAAACCAACTGACCATTTTCTTGGCTGGCTGCATCTAATTGAACGCCAATTAAAACACTCGGGCACAACAACCGATGACCACCTAGATCACAGTCTTTATGCCAAGCAAGATCCGCAACACCACGAATAATATTTGAATACTTGGTAACACAGAAAACGCCATCCATACGCGCACCTGAAGACACTAATCCACCTTCTGCGCAAGCGGCTAGAGCTCGAATTCGGGGATCCGTATGCAATTTCTCAAACGCTGGATAATGAGTATCAAGATAGGTTAACCGACAACACAACATTTGCTGCTGGCTGTTTTCTGCCCACCATGTATCAGCGCTTTCAGGTGTGACCTCGGTCATCCGTTGGTCAATCAGGGCATGAAAGGCAGCGATTTCATCTGTCGAAAATACATTTTGGAACACTGCAAAACCGGCAGTATTAAGAAATTTTTTCGCTGCATCCAAAGGCTCATTCATCGAAAAACGCTGATGTAAATCAATGCCTTTCAGGGCATTGATTTGTTGCGCCCCCCATACGCGATGATTGTTATAGAGCGCCTGTAAAACATACGGCCAACTGCGAATTCTATCTAACCGACCAGCAAGAAGGTGCACTCGATTGGCATACACGAGCCCAATCAATGTGGCTTCTTCAGACACCAGCGTTGAAAAGTCTGATTCACTGATAGCCAGTACTAGTTTTGCATCTGGGACATTGGCTTCAACCAAGACATCAAGCGACTCTATAGAGTTGCGGCGGTAACTGAAATATTGGTGGGATTCATGGTTTTTTTCTGATGCATGTCCAAACTTGCTATCATCAGCAACAACAATACCAAGCGAATCGCCTACCTCAACGAGCCGCGCCGCTGCACTTCGTAAGGTGGCTGATTCTATTAGCCCACAATGTAGTCGCGTGGCCTCACGCATCACGTTTCATCCTGTTCGATTATCTGCGCCTGCTCCTTTAGATATAGGAGCAAAAAAATTGTATCGCGCCGTTTGAAGCGCCATAAAATAAAAAAATCTCACACACACACGAAGTGTAGACCACAACTTGTCGATTTATCTCTCCGTCAATGAACCCTATGCCTGCTAATTAGATCCAATTCTTCACACACAGCATTACCGGCTACCGGCTAAAAACCTAAACGCAGCAAATGTAACTATTATGATGTTAACCTCTGCTCGGAGATATCACCTTTCAGCACACTCAAACAACGCCAGAAATACACCAACTTGGTTAAAAATCCGACGATTAGTCTCTGTTTGCTGTGCGATGAAGGCTTCACCCGCTATATTGAAATACGCGGCCACGCAGTACTGGAAGATGGTATGAACAGCCGGTTTTTCCTCGCCATGTGGAAGCGACTAACCGACCTCGATAGTTTTGATTTTGACCCACCTGGTGCCGAACGGGTAACCATCACCGTGATTGCAGAGCGGGTTTCCACGCCGCTGCTGTACGGCGGTAAAATGTCAGCAAATGCCCAGCATAAGCCGGATGCTACCACCTCCAAAACCGAACAGGCGCCACCACCAACGCCCTAAATCAACTCGCGCCTAAATGCGCAGATATGTGAACTGTTATGACACAACACAGCCACTTTCAAGATTTTCACAAGCAACTCACTCGCGATGATTCCCTGCTTGCCGCCGCCGGCCAGCAACTGCAGTCTGGCCAAGCAATGTGCTGGCAAATCGGTGATTCTGAATCGTATGTGTACGAGAAGATTAAAAACGGCTTAAAGATCATCGCCAGTAAATCGCCGGCAGATTTAATCATCAAAATCTCGCCGAGCAACTTCCAACACTTGATCAATGAAGAGTTATCGTTGTTTGGTCTGATTTATGCCAATAAACTGGAGATTGTGAAAGGCGATTTCACACTGCTGAACCATTGGTACAGTGCCATTCAACAGCTTTTTTATGGTCGCCCGATTTGGCGTCAAGATATGGCCACACCGCTGGCTTCGATGGATCTGAATCAATCCTTCGATGTACGCCGCGACCGTCAATCAGCGTCGCACTTTTTACAAACCTGCGGATTCGTGCATCTCAAACACGTCTTTAATGCCGATGAAATTGCCAACTTCACGGCGCTTGTAAATGATCAAGTCGGCAAAGCAACCGTGGATGATCAGCAATCGTGGTGGGCCAAAAACACCCATGACGATACGCTTTGCTGTCGACTCACCTATCTCAATCAGAAACATGCAATTTTCCGCAGCTTGGCAACGGACCCACGGATGCTCGCCATCGCTGCACTGGCCGATCAACAACTGCTGCCTGCGGGCAACCGCATGGATGGCATTAATTGCGTTATGAAACACTCCAATATTGTCGAAGGTATCAGCGATTTAGCCTGGCACAAAGATTGTGATCTCGGGGGCCATCATCTGATTTGCCCAGGGTTGATTGTTGGCGTGCAACTGGATCGCGCCGATGCGGAAAACGGCCAGCTACATTTTCTCGCCGGTAGCCAACACTCGAGCAATACCCATATTGATGGTAATGATCCGGATTTACCACTGGTGGCGGTGGAAACCGAACCGGGGGATGTAACCGCCCATTTTTGCCATGTATCCCACGAAGCGCCGGCGCCCAAAGGAGAGCACGCGCAGCGCAACGTTCTGTATGCGGGCTTTTATCAGCAAAAGCTATTGGATGCGATCCCTGAAGAAATGAGTTACAACGACGTATTATTCACCCAGGGCGACGGCTTGCTGAATAATCTCACCTAATGCACCCACTCGTCGAAGGCACGGCAACACACAGAAGCGCGTACGGTCTAGATAGGCTTCAACAGTCCATTGCTGCCATCACGAAGAGTCGATGATGCTCCCCTTTAACCTACATACTCAACACGTTCAATGTGCCTTTTGCCATGAGCCTCTGACTGCGGGAACGCAACATCTATTTGCCGATACCCCCTATGCCAGTTGTGCAGATCATCGCTGCGTCATGCTAGCGCGTCAGATTCATCTGGTCGCCAATGGCATGCCTGAAACCCAGTTGGCGTTTAAAATCCAACACTGCCATCAGCAGCGCATGAACCAAATTCGAGCAGACGCCGAGCGCAAAACCATACGTGCACATCAATATGAACGCACCCAAGCTGCCCTAGTCACGGCGTATCCGCAGACGTTGATCAACGATGCAGCGATTATTGATTTGCCATCGGGCCCGGCTCAAACCATCAAGGTCTCTGCTGCACGAATATCCGCGTATCAGCAACATTTGGAAAAAATTATCGCCGCCGCGATCGATGCCAGTAGCGAAGATGATTTTCCGAACGATAATGAATATTCTGCACCACCGCGCCGCCAAGAGATGGACGATTTGTTGGCTGGCGATAACCGCCTTCGAGAGGTCAGTGATAGCTGTTGCAGTTACTGCAAAGGCGGTTGCTGTGTACTCGGGAAAGACCACGCATACCTGCTGCCGATTACCCTCTTTCGGTACCTGCGCGATCACCCCGATGAAACGCCGCAAGCCCTGTTGCAACGCTATCTCGATTTACGGCCGGAGGTTGTTATGGCAGACAGTTGCATCAACCACACGCCGCAGGGTTGCGCCCTACCCCGTGAGCTGCGCTCGGAGATTTGTAACGGTTATTACTGTGATAGCCTAAAGACGTGGCACAAACATGCCAAAAATATCGACACAAAGAACAATGGGGAAGAACCCAGCAACACCTGGGTTTATATCGCGCAGTGGTCTTACCACAATTGGAATCAGACCAGTCACGATGACCATCAGGTCATCGCCACGGATCGAATTCAACTGCACTAAGGCGCGATAGCGACATGACTGGCGGCGTGTGATGCCGCCATGATGAAACTACACGGCCATAATGACACGCACGGCATCGAGCTTCATATCTGCATGCTCAATCGCTGCCGCCAAGGCGTCAGTTTGTGTTTCCAACTCACTGATTTCTTCGCTGCGAATATGCGTATTCACTTCGGCCAGCGCTTTCATCCGGTGGATTTCCAACATCTGCTGCGCTTGCATGCCTTGTAGTGCTTCTTGTTTGATTTCCGGCAGTTTGGTCATCGCCAGGCTCTCGGCATTAGCAACCAAGGTTTCGATCAAACTGTGCGCTTGTTTAACCAGTGCTTGCGCCTGTTGCAGGTTCACACGATTCACCAGTGGGTTGAGTTTGTCTTCACTCAACACACCACTTAAATCCTTGCCATCCAGATTAACCAGTACACGATGACGGGTTACTGGCAGAAATCGATCCAGCCCCAATCGTTTGGGTGCAATCGCATTCACGGTATAGATCGCTTCCAGCAGCAGCGTGCCTTCTTTCAACGGCTTGATTTTGATGGTACCCAACGCCGTGTTGCCATGCTCAGAACCAACAATGTGCTCCATCGCCGCATTGACCGTTGGGTGCTCCCACGTCAAATACGCCATGTCTTCACGGCCTAAGGCATTCTCACGCGAGTAGGTGTAAGTTGCACCGTCGTCTTTCATGCCTGGCAACAAACCACAACGCATGTTTTCGCTGGGTCGCATAATGATGGTGTTGGCGCTGTGCTGCTCACTTTCGATACCGAGCTGATCACAAGCACGTTCAACAAAATCACCGAGGTCTTTGCGGTTTTCAGCCTGCAACACCATATCGATAATGGCTTCTGCATCATCCGTACGGCAGGAGTTCAGCTCCAACAAACGATCACGCCCGGCCTGCAGGGCACTGCGTAACTCACCGGCACGCTCGGCAGTTTGCGTAATTAAGGCCGTAACATCAGCCTCAATGCCGCTTTCCAACACTTCAGCCAACTCGTCAGCAAACTCTTCGTAAACGCTGCGGCCAAAGGCACAGGTTTTTTCGAACGCGTTAAGCCCCTGGTGGTACCAGTTCAGCAGTGTTTGTTGTGGCGTATCGGTGTAATACGGTACATGAATTTCGATATCTCGCTGCTGACCAATACGATCCAATCGGCCAATGCGCTGCTCCAGCAAATCCGGATTCACCGGTAAATCAAACATCACGATGTGATGCGCAAACTGGAAGTTACGGCCTTCGCTGCCGATTTCAGAGCAAATCAATAACTGTGCGTTTTCTTCCGGGTCGGCAAAGTACGCAGCAGCTCGGTCACGCTGAATCAGGCTCATGCCTTCATGGAAAACAGCAGTACGAACACCACGGCGGGTGCGCAGATATTCTTCCAGTTCGATGGCGGTGGTGGCTTGGCTGGTAATCAGCAATACCTTCTCACCGTCGAGACTGTCGAGCAGATCGGTCAGCCAATCAACACGTTCATCTTCGATTAACCAGTGACGCCCGATAATGGTTTGTACCTGCAACCAGTCGGCCACGGGCGCTTTGACCTTGTAGTCTTCATCCAGTGTCAACGGATGCGCTTGCAAATGCCGTTGTGGAAAACCTTCAACCGCCGCACGTGTATTACGGAATAAAACCCGTCCGGTGCCGTGTCGATCCAGTAATGCCGTCAATGCTTGGTCACAGGCCGCTTCGATATCGCCACTTTCGTGCATAATGTCGATATCGGCCATCTCTTCGTCACCAAGATAGCTATGAATGGTATCTGGCAGCGCTAGGTTTTGCTCACGCGCCTGAATCAGCGCATTCGCCAGCTCATTAACATCACCATAACTCTGTTGTTCTTCAATAAAGGTATTCAGGTCGTAATAACGATCCGGATCCAACAAACGCAAACGCGCAAAGTGCCCGGCCAAGCCAAGTTGCTCAGGCGTGGCCGTTAACAACAACACACCCGCCGCCTTTTGTGCCAACGCTTCAACACAACGGTATTCATCCGACGGATTACCGTCTTCCCATTCTAAGTGGTGGGCTTCATCGACGACCAACAGATCCCAATCACAAGCCAATGCTTCTTCGCCACGTTGCGGATGCTCTACCAAAAACGACAATGGGCACAACACTAACTGACGAGTATCAAACGGATTGGCTTGCTCGTGTACCAGCTCTTGGCAGATATTTTCATCCAATACCGAAAACGCCAAATTGAAACGTCGCAGCATTTCAACCAACCACTGGTGTACCAGTGAATCCGGCACCAATACCAACACACGCTCGGCGCGACCACTGATCAACTGCTGATGCACGATCAAGCCTGCTTCAATGGTTTTACCCAAGCCAACTTCATCTGCCAGCAACACCCGCGGCGCCATGCGCGATGCGACTTGATCGGCGATATACAGCTGATGCGGCAACAATTGCACACGCGGCCCCAGCAAACCCTGGGCTCCCGATTGCTGATAGTCGCGCAGATAGCTCAGGGTATCCTGACGCAGGGAGAAAAATTTGAGGGGGTCAATCTGCCCGGATAACAAACGATCTTGTGGGCTATTAAAATGGACAAAACAATCCAGCTCCAACTCGGGCAGGATGTCTTCATGGCCGTCATCACCAACGACGCGGTAAATCAAAAGACTGTTGTGCGCCAACACCTCTGCAACGGTAAAACCCTCACCATCAACATTTTTGACGCTGTCTCCGGGTTTATAACTGATGCGGTTCAGCGGTGCATTGCTGACGGCATAAACACGTTCTTCTCCGGCTGCGGGAAAACTGATCGTTACCCTACGATCAGCTACTTGTGTCACTATGCCCAATCCTAGGGCGGCTTCGGTATTGCTGATCCAGCGCTGGCCTATGGTAAAGTCGCTCAATGCCAACCTCATCTTATGCTGTCAAAAAGGGGGCGTATTCTATACGAAAAGCGCCGGGCAGTTCAGGCGTTGACAACAAGAAATTCTGATAATTCTTGTTGCTTATCGCAAAGCGTGTCGGTAGTGGCCTACGATCAGATAATCGGTACCTGCGTAAGGCCATGATACGCTTGCAATTTGGCCATACAGTAATCCACACACAAGGGTTAGGCTCTACTGAAGGGTTTATCAAAGCGTTTACGAAAGGATAGAACCATGCTGGTCGACGGAATTTGGCAAGGCCATTGGAATGACAGCGCTGTGCGTGGTGAAGACGGCGAATATCTGCGCCCGTTATCGTCGGTGCGCAACTGGATTACCCAGGACGGTCAACCAGGCCCGACCGGCACCGGTGGCTTTACCCCAGAACCCGGCCGCTACCATCTCTATATTGCTCATACTTGCCCATGGGCGAACCGCACAATGCTGGCACGCCAGTTACTGGGGTTGGAAGCCTATTTTACCTATTCCGTTGTATCGCCAGTGTTGAATGACAATGGCTGGAACTTTGATCCGTCCTTTGCAGGCGCGGATGAAGACACACTCAACCATTGCACCAATGTGCATTCACTCTATACCTTGCACGACAAAACATTTACGGGTCGCGCTACGGTGCCGGTTTTGTGGGATAAGAAACAACAGTGCATCGTGAATAACNAATCCGCCGACATCTTGCGGATGATGAACCAAGCATTTCGCCAGCAGGTGAATAGCACCCATGACTTGTACCCGCTGGCACTGCAAAACACCATTGATCAGCTCAACACATTGTTTTTCGACAAGCTCAACAATGGAGTGTATCAGGCCGGGTTTGCGCCCACCCAAGCAATCTACGAGGCAGCTTACGACGGCGTATTTTCTGCATTGGATGACGCTGAACGGCGCTTATCCGATCAGGCATTTATCGCTGGTGAGCAACTCACTGAAACGGGTATTCGCCTATTCGTAACGTTAATTCGATTCGACCTGGTGTATGCCAGCCTGTTTAAATGCAACCGCCAACGGATTCGAGATTTCCCACACTTGTTTGAATACCTGAAACGTCTGTATAACGACTTTGATTTCAAACGCACTGTCGACGTCAATCACATCAAACAAGGGTATTACTCAATCAAGGTGGTCAACCCCTATGGCACGGTGCCGAAAGGGCCGGATTTGCGTTATCTCGACAATGTTTGATGCCCTAGCCCTAACGCCCCCCTTTCGCGCTAGCCCTGAATCACCACTGGGCACGCATGCTCGGGGTGATCCATAACGCTAACAGGCGTGTTAAAAACACGTTCGATATGCTGCGCAGTGACTACCTGACGGGGACTACCATTGGCACAAATGCGTTGGTCATGCAGCATGACAATACGATCTGCATAGAGACTGGCAATATTGATGTCATGCACCACGGCAACCACGCCGATATTGCCAAAGTGACCGTCATCGACCAACTGACGCACGACGGAAAACGCTAGGTGCACCATCGCCATATCCATGGCCGAGCTGCATTCATCCAGCAGCAGGTATTTATCATTGTCACAGTGACTTTGCAGCAGTTGTGCAATCACACGTGCCAATTGTATCCGCTGTTTTTCACCGCCTGACAGCGACGGATATGATCGATCTAATAATGTATCGAGACGCAACAGGCCGGAAACCAGTTCTACAATCGCCGTGCGCTCACGTTCATCCTCGGTAAACAACAACCCCATCTCAATAACACTGGATGCCTGTACGTTAAATGCAACATCCACCTGCTGAGGCATTACTGCTCGCATCAACGCTTGCTGGCCTTGAGTAAGATCACACACCGAACTGCCATTGATGCGTATATCACCATTGTCGACACCGATATCGCCCGCGACTGCCTTCAACAAAGTTGATTTACCCGCGCCGTTAGGTCCACACAGAGCAACAAACTCGCCGGGCTGACAATCGAAACTGACGTTATCCAGCACTTTTTTGCGGCCATAAAATACATCGACCTGGTTTGCCCTGATCGCCATAAGAAGAACCTCCTGGCACAGATAGGAATTACAGACGCTGTCGCAACAGCAACGCGATAAAAAACGGGCCACCTACTAACGACATTAGCAAGCCTATGGGTAATTCAGCCGGCGCAACGGCGGTACGTGCAATCAAATCACCCACCAGCATTAAACAGGCGCCGGCTAACATCGATAATGGCAACACATGCTGATGCCCCGGCCCTAACGCCAAACGCACAAGATGTGGAATCACTAAACCGACAAATAGAATAACGCCGCTCATCGACACGGCGGTGCCCACAATCAAGGTCGAACAAATAATAATGCCGCGTTTGATGCGCAACACATCGTGGCCAATCTGACGTGCAATCGCTTCACCCATTAATAAACTGTCCAGTGCCTTGCGATAACGCATTAACTGGATCGATGCCAACACAATCACCGGTGCAGCAACGGCAAGCTCTTGCCACCCAGCTTTGGCAACACTACCCATGCTCCAAAACGTTAGATCACGAAGCTGGTTATCGGTCGCAATGTAGCTCAGCAATCCAACCCCGGCACCGGCCATGGCATTGATAGCAATGCCAGCTAATAACAACCGATGGATATCGGCGTTGCCATGCCGTGTCGCGATACCATAAACCACTAACGTAGCGATCAAGCCGCCAAAAAATGCTGCCAATGGCAACAAAAATGCCTGCAACCAAGCACTCATAACAACACTACTGCCCAGTACGATAACCAATACGGCACCCAATGATGCGCCACTAGACACACCGATCAAACTTGGGTCAGCTAATGGGTTGCGGAACAGGCCCTGCATGCATACCCCCGCCGCAGCAAGGCCTGCCCCGACAACACAAGCGGTAACGATACGTGGTAAGCGCAATTCAAGAATCACGTATCGGTTTAAGGCCAGATTGCCTTGTTGTTGGCTGATTTCATCGCCGAAAGACTGAAACACTGCCATCAGATCCGCCAACGACAGCGCCATGGCGCCCTGCGTCGTTGCCGCAATAACTAACATCACCCACAGTGCAATTAGCCCCCAAAAGGCGACTTTAATCTGGCTACTCATCATTATTTTGCGGTTTTGCCGTACGCTACATCAGCGACTTGCATCAATGCTTGCGGCAAACGCGGTCCAAAACCGAGTAACAAGGCGCTATCAACCACCATTACCTTATTGTTTTTTGCCGCACGGGTATGTGCAAAACGACTGGCTAAGGTTTCTGGCTTCTGGCCTGCATGACTGGCAATGATGATGATATCGGCATCAGCACTCAGCACCGATTCTTGCGAAAACGGTTTGTATCCGTGAATGCTTGGTGCCGCATTATCGATCTCGAGCAAATCCAACAGTGCCTGCGCTTTCGTATGCTGGCCAGCGACCATAAACTGATTGCCTTGCATGCCAAGAAATACCAACGCCGATGGGTGCTCTTTACCCTGATGCGCCGCTACGGTTTGCATCACAGGCGCCAACTGCTCAGCGATGCTCTGCTTCAGCTGATCGGCTTGCGCTGTTTTACCAACCTGCGCAGCAACCTCATCGATTTTGCTATACAAACCATCAACAGAGGCATCAATCTTAATGGTCGTCACATCCAAACCACTTTGACGCAACTGCGCGAGCACCGGCGGAGGCCCCGCATCAGAACTGGCAATCAACTTTTGTGGTCGCAACGACAACACACCTTCAACAGATAGAGCCCGCATATACCCTACGTTAGGCAAATCAGTTGCTGGCTCTGGATACACACTGGTTGTATCGACAGCCACTAACTGATCCTCGGCTCCGAGGGCATAAACAATCTCTGTCAACGAACCGTCAACCACAACCAGGCGCTGGGCCGAGGGCTCTGCAGCGATGCTCCACTGGCTCAATAGAGCCAGTGTCAAAACCAAAAAACGTATCATGGATTTACCTTCAAAAAATCGCAGCACGATTGCTCTTCCGTGGTTTCAGTCAACGGTAGATAGCGGAAACTAACATTGGCGCTAGCACCGGTATCCGGGTCGTAGTAGCTGGTGATTTGTAGCTTAATCAGCTCATCTTCATCGCTATCTTTATCCGTATCGATGACGTACACACGATAATTGGGATACAGACTATGGTCACTTGGGTCACCGGATGCTTGGTACTCCTGCCAGACAAAATCGGTAAAGATGCTACTTTCTTTGTCTGTCTGCCAAGCATTAGGGTTAACCTCAGCGCCGCTTGTGACTTCATCAACGGTTTCGAGGTTGTAGGCTTTCGCCGCACCATCGCCACTAACACCACCATTAACAAAGATATTGAATCCCTGGAACTTCACATCCCAACCCGCGCTGCTGCAATCGGTATTGCTTGGGTCATCAAAGCCATAACAGGTCGTCGTTGGCGAACCACCTGACATTGATACAGTGGTTGAGAGAGGCGTATCTGAGAAGGTTGTTTCACCATCAGCTTGAACAAAAAATTCAAACGTCACATCAGCACCACTTTGCGCAGCGGTGAATGATGCCGCGTGGAATTTCGCGTAACTGTTACCTTCCGCAGACCCGACAATCCAGTAATTCTCAGGAACCACAGCAAAACCATTACGGCCACCGACATACCAGCGACCGTCAATCGCCGACTTAATACCATTACCGACAAAATCACCGGTTGCCTCTGATACTGCGTTCAGGCTATTCAACTCGTCAGCGAGATCAGCGTTAACAAAGAAGCTGGCAATAAGTGCGCCGTCGTCATCGTAGTATTCAGCTTGTTCGTCACCAATGGCGCCTTCTGCTTGATCATTCAGTGTCACGTTGTAACGGTTAAATGACACATGCCAGGTATCGTTTTCGCCCACGACATTGCCATCCACAAGATTGAAATATGCCGTGCCTGAGGATGCATCAACCACTGCTGTTTGCAGCGCCGACGGCTTTGGTTCATCGCCATCGCCGCCATTGCTACCGGAAGAATCAGAATCACTGCAGCCAGCTAACAGCATTGCAACTGAGGCACTTGCCAACAGTGTTGGCAACTTTCGGTTACTATCAAAGATCATAGAGTTCCCCTTGGTTAAAGCGTTTTAGAAGTCGTATTGGAAGCCAACGTAGAACNATCGACCGGTAATCGGGCGTTGATCCAGTTGTTCAAAATCGAAGTTACGTTGCGCATCAAGAATGTTGTCGACACCGCCATAAAGACTAACGCCTGCGCCAACATCCTGATTCACTTTTAAATCCAGTGCTGTGTACGATGGCGTAATAAACTTACGCACCAGCGCCCCGGTATCGCTATTCAGTTCATAATTCGGCTGTTCATCAAACCAGCGATTGATAAGGATGAGATCCATACCGAATGGCGTTTGATAATCCACACTGGCGGTGATCTGATTGCGGGGCCGGTTGTTAAGTGCATACCCACTCGACTGGTTTTTAGCATCTAAATACTGATAACCCAGACGTAAACTAAGGCTATCAACAGGCCAGTATTGTGCCGACACCTCCACACCCTGTGTGCGGGCCTTGGCAACATTGACGTAGGAATACAACACATGCGGGTTAGCAGCATCTTCGACATAGCCGGCAACTTCTGTCTCAATCAGATCCGTCAAATCATTGCGAAACAGATTAATATCCAACTGGAAGTGATTCAGATTAGCGACCACAAAGCCGAGTTGATAACTCACTGACGACTCAGGCTTAAGATCCGGATTACCGAGAATTTTGTAACCGATCTGGCTGTGATCAAACACAAAGTAACGTTCTTTGAGGTTGGCAACACGATAGCCCTGGCCAATACCGCCACGCATAAAAATCTGCCAGTCGCCGTCATCGATAAAGTCATAACGGCCATTCACTGCCGGAACCGCATGGGCACCGAAGTCACTGTCATACTGCCAGCGAACACCCGGTAGCAGGGTTAAATTACCGATCTCGATTTCATCCTGCGCATAGGCTTCGAAGGCTTCTCGTGACTCCTGCGGGCGATCCAACTCCGAGATTCCGTCTTTATCCTGCATCAATGTTTCGGCAAAATAGTCGACGCCTAACGTCCAAACCTGGTTCTCCCACGCTTGCTGATTAATCTGCAAGCTTGCTTTGTTAGAATCCAAGTCAGCGGTTCGATTGCTGACGCCATCCGGTACAGAGGTGTTCACAAAGCTCTCGTGATAGGCACGGAAAATCGCTTCGCCATCATCCCAACGCCAAATTCCGCGCCCGGTGTATCGTTCTCGAACAACGTCATCTTCTTTCAACTTGAGAAGCGGCGCAGGCAAGCCTGGCTTGTAATCCAAGAAGTCCGCACGCAGTTCCTGGTCATAACGCTCATAACCGAACTCGTATTCACTCTCGTCATCCAGCATGAATCCAAAATCAAGATGGCTATTGATGCGGTGACCGCTTTCTCCCTGATTTCTCACTTGGTCAGGGTCCACCTGAAAACCATCGGAAAAACGCGCATTAACACCGGCAGAGAAGTTGAACAGTTCACCACCGTAACTCAGCTGTGCGTCGGTGCGTTGTCGAGCCATTTGCCACGTATTGCCGGAGGGGTTCTGATCACCGTAACTGCCCAGATCAAACGCAAACTTACCGTGCCACCCTAACTTTGGCTGCGCGGTAATGATATTCAACACACCACCGATAGCATTCGAACCATAAAGTACCGATGTTGCGCCTTTGACAATTTCGATACGCTCAACACCGGCAGCCGAAACTTGGGTCACATCAACAGCACTACCGGTACTGGCTGCAACGGGCTCGCTATCGATCAGCACTAACACACGATCTGCGCCGATGCCTTGCAACACGACTTCTTGGCCCTGCTTACCCGAAACATCATGCAATTGCACACCCGGCGCCGTTTTCAGCGCTTCGGCAATGTCGCGTGCATGTTGACGCTCAATGGTTCTGGCATTGATCACTTCGACTTTCACCGGGCTATCAATAGCTGCCTGTTCCGTTCGAGTACCGGTAACAACAATTTCTTCTAATACCCGTTTTGCCGGTGTGTCAGAATCCAGATCAGAGGGTTCCAACAATGGCGTCAAGCCGCGTTTTCCAACCGTTGCCAGGGCTAACCAATCTTCATAGGTATGAATCAGGCCTTCATCGTCGTCATTCAACGGGGTCGTTGCTGCAGGCGTTGCCTTTTTTCCGATTGGTATATCGGTTACTGGCGTGTTTCTGGGTTTCCTGTCGAAAGACACAGCTGGCATATCCGCAACAACGGGCAGCGCTACGGCGCATACTGGCGGCAATAGCGACAGCCTGACAGCGCGCCTTAATAGACCTGTTTGAGTAGATTTGAACAGCATGAAGATCGCTACGTGACGTTACCTTAATGAGAATGATTATCATATTAAAGCAATGCCCATTGATAATGCAAACGATAATACTTATCATTTGCATGAATTAATCACTCACTAACCGGAATCCCCTGCCGATATGACAGAAATCACGACAGCGCCATTTACCCCGGCAACGGCACGTATGCCCGGGGCGAATGCAAAAGAACTCCTGCAATCACTCAGCGAGTGGGGAAAGCTCACTACCATTATTTTTGCCGGCGGCAGCGTCTTCGAATTTAAAGGGCCATTCCCTAAAGGCAGCGAAGCCCATGGTTACTATAACCTCGACAGCGGCGGCGAAGGTTTTGAAGGCCACCTGAACCTCGAACGTGTTGCGCACATTGTGCTGGAGAGCAAATTGCACCGCGGTAGACCCGCTTATTGCTTTGTTTTTACTGAGGATGCCGATAACACCTTATTCAAAATATTCCTTGGGCGTGATGCTCAGGGTGAAATTTTTGCCCATCAGCTGCAGCCGTTTCAGGCCCTGCAAGCCGCTCAATCTGAATAACCGGAGAAATCATGAAAAATACCGCTATGCAGGCCCGCCTGGATACTGAAATCCTCGACTTTGTTGCTTCGCGTAAAACCTTGCAACTGGCTTCCATTGATGAAAACGGATTGCCATTTTCATCGTATGCACCATTCGCTATTGGCGACGACTGCATCTACGTGCTGCTCAGTGAAATCGCCGTACACGGGATTAATCTGATGGTTAACCCCAGAGCTTCGGCGTTGGTGATTGAAGACGAAGATACTGCCGACATTTTGTTCGCCCGCAAGCGTGTCAATTATCAAATGCGCGTCGAGAATATCGAGTATCAGGCCGATGGCTGGGATTTGGGGATTGAAACTCTCGTTCATCGCCATGGAGAAATCAGTGCTAATCTGAGTCAGAAAGAAGACTTCAAATTGTTCCGGTTGATTCCTGAACGTGGCCGATACGTTAAAGGGTTTGGCAAAGCCTATTCCTTTAGCGGCGACAGCCTGACTGGCGACGTACTCGACCACATGCGCGACGGCCATGTAGACCGTAAAACCAGCGCTGCCTGATCGGCCACATCGGTAGCCGTGTTAGCACGGTTTACTGCAGGTTTGCCGGAACACATTCAACGCACGGAGAGTTGCATTGATGAAATTCTGGCAGGCTATTTCCTGGACTGAAACCGAGCAATTGGCTGAGTTAGCCCAATTTGGTGAAGAACTCGGTTTCTACGGGTTTATGAATGGCGACCACGTTGCCTACCCCACCCAAATTGCGCCTAACTACCCCTATAGCCAAAACGGCATTCCACCGATGTCGTGCGACTGGGAGTATCCAGACCCATGGATTACCATCGCCAATATGGCGGCACATACAACCACACTGAAGTTTACGACCGGCGTTTATCTACTGGCACTGCGCAGCCCTCATGAAGCAGCACGTGCAACCAGCACGCTGTCTGTGTTGACCCAGAACCGTTTCATTTTTGGCGTTGGTGCTGGCTGGATGCCGGAAGAATTTGATATTTTTGATGTCGATTTTCATACCCGTGGCCGTCGACTCAACGAAGCACTAGAAATCGTCGAGATCCTATGGCGGGGGGAGCCGGTGGCATTTAAAGGCGAGTTCTATCACTTCCCGGAAGTCATTCTAAAGCCTGCACCGAAACAGCCGATTCCTGTTTTTGTTGGCGGCGACAGCAGCTATGCATTCGAACGTGCAGCGCGCTTTGGCGATGGCTGGATCGGCCGAGGCTATCGCATTGATGAAGTGCCCGATTTACTCAATCGTCTATTCGAAACGTTAAAAAAGCGTGGCCGCGCAGATGATCACTTTGAAACTCTCGTGCCGCTTACCGAGAGTTTTAATATTGATACGCTCAAACGTTTGCACGATAAAGGCATGACCGCCACGGTCAACTACCCATACCGAATGGTGCTCGGAGACAACGCCAGTTTGGACGATAAAAAGCGCTACATGGAAACTTTTGCTGAAAAGTTCATCCGGCCTTTCGACACGTAACCTGAGTCGATCGCGGCAGCAAGTGTCGGCGTTGATGCTGGGTTTCCGCAAGCATTACCCAGAGCCAACATAACCTATGTCTTACTGCGCAACACTGCCGTTGGAAACCCGCTCACGCATACGCGCATTAATACTATTCACGGTTGAGATAACAGTATTGTCGGCCTGCTCCAGCTGTGTCGCATCCAATGTGCTCGCTAATGCATTGGCAAAGGGAGATGCATCTTTATAGCCCATGATGCCAGCAATGGAATACCACACATACGCCTGCTGAGGGTCTTTCGCCACACCTTCGCCGCTCTCATACATAACCGCCACGTTATATGCAGCCGCGCCCTCCCCTTGATTCGCAACAGTTTTGTACCATTTAAACGCCTGAGCAAGGTCACGTTTTACGCCTTCGCCAGTGTCGTACAGTGTGCCCATCGTAAACTGGGCTGGCATATACCCACCGTTAGCAGCCTTCTGATACCAACTAAATGCTTCTTGATGGTTACGCGGCTGGCCATCACGGCCATGAAAATATTGCTCAGCCAAAGTGAACTGTGCTTGATGGTTACCCATCTCAGCCATTTTACGTACCGTGTTGTCTTCGGCCCAAGCTGGGGTGGTTAACATGGCAACCAGAACGCTGCTCATGAGAAATTTGCTAAGGCGCATAGGGCCTCCTTGTTGGGTCTATGCAGGCTGTTAACAGCCCGCCACTCAATGAATCCGCTGCATCATTTGCAGAATCGGCAATGCTACCTACTCGATTCTACTCACTAAAAAGATAGACAAACCAATGATTCAAAATGTGCCGTTGATGGAAATAAATCCAGCATCGCCACTTTTTCTATCGTATAGGGTCGATCTATGCTGCGCAAATCACGCGCTAACGTTGCTGCATTGCAGCTGACATACACTAAATGTTTGGGCTTTGTGCGCTGAATCCAAGCGTTAATATCACTGAACCCCTTTCGCGGCGGATCAACCAGCATCACATCGAATTGTTTTTGGCAGGCTTTGCGGCCGAACACACGCAAGGCATCTTCGTCGTATAGATCTAATGCGATAAAGTCATCGCTGTCATGGGGGGTGTAATCGACCATTTGTCGAACCAGCTCACGCTGAGCCACAGCGGCTTCTGATAGATTGCCGCGCCCGGCGAACAAATCTAGCACACTGGAAACAGGCAGGCTGTTGACGTAATCGGTAACAGTGTCACAAAGTACCGTATTCATAGCAGAGTTAACTTGGGTAAATCCACCATGGGCATAGTCTTTATCCCACTCAATGCTGACCTCATCACCTTGCAGATAAAGCTCACAGTGCCCGGCAACCG
Organism: BD1-7 clade bacterium; assembly: GCA_902705835.1. Taxonomy (NCBI): domain Bacteria; kingdom Pseudomonadati; phylum Pseudomonadota; class Gammaproteobacteria; order Cellvibrionales; family Spongiibacteraceae; species BD1-7 clade bacterium. Next base: position 564,062 of record CACSIN010000001.1, on the reverse strand, counting down.
CGCGTTCTTTAGCCCAATCTGTATGGGTATACAGATCATCAAACGCAGCTTGCAGTTTGGGGTGTAAAATCTGACATTCAGGAATCGGCAACACTTGGTCACGACGACCATCTACCATGCCAATATGGGTATGCCGATAGTGCAATTGCACACGATTGCGATAACCCAGACGTTGCGGCGCAGCAATTACATCGATCGCATCCGAGTCGACTAAACCGCGCAGATAATTCGCCAACGCCCTATGTTTATAGGCTAACTCAGACGTGTAATCGGTATGTAAATAGTCACAGGCCGGGCACTCTGAAAAGTGCGGACAAGCCGGTTCAACGCGATTATCAGCAGCAATATTCACACTTGAAAGGCGAGCAAAACTCACACCCTTTTTGCGCTGCATGACACGCGCTTTAACGGTTTCGCCTGGCAAGGTTTTACCAATGAAAGTGATCTTCCCACCAACCCGCGCAACACCTTGGCCGAGGTTGTCCATTTCATCAATAACAAAGCTCTGCTCTGCGATCTGTTGTTCGCGCGGCGGTTTGCCACTGCGCTGATAGCGTTTACGGGCCATGGTTTATTCCTGCAGGTCGCGCAGCGCCAGCTGGCATTGATGTGTCGTATCACCAAGCCAAATGTCGGCGCCATCCAATGTACATTGAAGCTGCATGGTGGGATTGACCAATTTAACCAGGTCGGCGGTATCAACACTGTTCAACCCACGCAAGTGCAGGCGATCGAAACGTGACGACAACGTCGCTAATCCGTCTTTCCAGCTGTGCTGCACCTTATCGGTTCCATAAGCATACACCGTGACGGCCTGCGCTCGACTACAGGCCTTGCGAATTCGGTCTTCGCTCGGCTGGCCCACATCGATCCAATGACTAATATCGCCCGTCAGTGTTTGTTGCCAGAGATCCGGCTCATCATCGGTGCTCAGGCCGCGGCCAAATGAGAGATTGTCTGCCGCATTCAGCGCAAATGCCACTATCCTCACCATCATGCGTTCATCCGTTTCAGACGGGTGACGGGCGACCGTCAGGGCGTAATCCTGATAGTGATGTCGATTAAGATCGCTCACATTCAGTTGGAGTTTAAATACAGTTGCTTTAAGAGCCACAGAGAAACCAGCGTTATGTCGAATCCGGCGCGATAGTGTACTCTAACAGAAGCCGATACGCATACCGATCGGCGGCAATATGCCTGCATCGAACAGAACAACGGCAGAATTCGCAATTCAACAAAGACATCTGTTGAACTGCCGCACAAAACCCGCTGTCTAACAGGCAGAGTTGTGTGTCGGTGCCAGGTACTCGGCATAGAATCGGCGCATACTGTCAGTGTTGGCACTCGAACCACTTAACGGAACCCAGTAAGACACTGTGAAAAACACAATGAAAAACTGGCAATTACACTTCCGGCTGATGTTTTCTGTCGGCTTCATCGTTGCCATCGGCGTTGTTCTAATCACCGCCTATAACTATCAAATTGCACGTGAATACATCATCAGCGAAACCCGGTTGAAGGCTATCAATCAGGTGTCTCTTTCGGTGAACGAATTACTCGCTGAACTTGCGGGTGTCCAAAAGTCGACCGAATTACTGGCACAAGTGGTACAGGATTTTACCGGTAGCGAAACCAAACTGCGTGAACTGCTAAAAAACGCGATCAGCACCAACGCCAACCTGTTCGGCGGCGCGATTGCAATCAACCCCAAATTGGCGGATATGCGCGGCGGCTTTGCCCCGTATTATTACCACCAGTCACAAATGGTGCGTTACGCCAATCTCGCCGAAATGAATGCCGATTATGAAGACCAAGGATGGTATCGCGAAGTCGCAGAAAAAGGTCAACCGATCTGGTCTGAACCCTATTTTGATGACAAAGGCGGCATGATCCACATGATCACCTATGCCGTGCCAGTATTTCGAACCATCGAGGGTGAACGCCAGCTTTATGCGGTGGTAACCGGTGATGTCAGCCTAGAGCTGATCAACAATATTATTCAGCGCCTGCAACTGGGCAAAACCGGTTATGCTTTTTTGCTGGATGAAAACGGCCGCGTATTATCAGAGCCCAACGATAAATACCTGCTTCAGCCGTTCTCCGAACTGCTCAACCAATACCAAGCCGACCCCGAGTGGCATCAGTTATTGGCAGAGATGTTGGCGGGCAAAGAGGGGCTCACACAAGCGCCCTGCATTCGCAGCAACGATGAATGTATCGTCGCTTATGTGCCGCTCTCCATCACGGGCTGGCCAATCGGCCTTCTCTACCCTGAATCCGAACTGCTCAGTCAGTTACACCAATACACGCTGCAATTTTCGATCATGAGTGCCACAGCACTATTAACGCTCTTGTTGGTGATTGGTTTTGTGACGCGCCAAGTCACCTACCCATTGTCTGAATTAAGTGACGCAGCCCGCCATATCGGTGCCGGCCAATTCAACCGCCGCCTGCCTCGCCTGCGACGACGTGATGAAATCGGCACACTCATCCGCGCATTTGATCGCATGCAAAAACAACTGAAAGACTACGTTGAGCAACTCGAGAGCGAAACGGCCAACCGTAACCGTCTGGAAGGTGAATTAGGTGCCGCCAGCAAGATTCAAATGGACATGCTCTATGGCCAAGGTTTGGCGCAGGTACATGAAAAGGCGTTCCGACTTTGGGCACACCTACTTCCAGCAAAAACCGTTGGCGGTGATTTTTATGACTACAACGTCCGCAACAATACCCTGACGTTTGTGGTTGGCGATGTCTCCGATAAAGGCGTCGGTGCCGCCCTGTTTATGGCCAAAGCCATCAGCTTGTTTCGCCAACAAGTCTCTGCCCAATTACCCATCGATGAGATGATCGCCGAACTCAATGAGGGCCTGATGGCCCACAATGACGCTTGCATGTTTGTGACCCTGCTGTGCGGCCAACTGGACTTGGCAAGTGGCCAGTTAAATTATGTGTGCGCGGGGCATCAGGCGCCGCTATTGATTCGCAAAGGTAAGGCGGGGCTGTTAAAAACCGAGCGTCAGTCTGCGCTAGGGTTGTTGGAAGATATCCAATATCCGACCAATACCGTGCAGCTGAATTCCGGCGACAAATTGTTTTTATTCACCGATGGCATCGACGAAGCCTTCAACCAACAACATGAAATTTATGGGGTGGAGCGCCTGCAGCTTCTGTTAGCCGAAACCGCAGCAGAACCGGTTGAGGCCATTGGCGAGGCTTGTTTTCATGCAGTGCATCAATTCAGTGGCGATAACGAACAGTCGGACGATATGACCGTGATGGTGGTGGAGTTCCAACCCACCAGCCAATTTATTATTGAGCACACCTTTGAACAACAGGCCGTGCGCCGATTTGTACTCGCCAACGAACTGCCTTCGATCCAGCAGGCATTCAAACATCTGGATGCGTTTTGCGAAGAGTACCAACTCAGTGGCAGCCATGCTGGCGAACTGAAACTATTAACTGAGGAAATACTCAATAACGCTATCAGCTATGGCCAGATGCGCGCTGATGACAATCTTGTCTGGCAACTCGTTAAGGTCAGCAGCGGCGTATTAATGGAGTTTATTGACGTCGGTATCGCCTATAATCCACTCGTTGATGCGCCACCGCCTGAGCTTTTTGATCATCAAGATGAAGTGCCGATTGGCGGCTTGGGCGTTCATCTGATCAAAGCGATCAGTCACCAGCAAGCCTACGCTCGCAAAGGCCGCTGTAATCATTTGGCTGTATTTTATCGCTTCGAGCAAGCCGGATAACTTAGCGCGAATATAAGGGTATAGATGGGAACCCTGATACGGTTACAAGAATATATGATGCCCCCTGATACCAAGGAGGCATCCGCGGATGCTCAACGCAACCCATGCAGTGCCACAAAAATGACGGTTCAACAATAAAACGTTTAAAGGAATCACCAATGTCTTTGGTTATCACATCCGATTTTGAAGAAAATCAATCCATTGCTATCGTTCGTCTGATCGGCAGCTTGGATACCGACACCGCACCGCAGTTCGATACAAAAGTCGCAGAAATACTAACACCCGGAGTGCGCCTTGTGATGTTAGATATGAAACACCTCGAATACATCAGTTCAGCGGGTATCCGATCGGTATTCAAATTGTTCAAAACAATGAAGTCCCGGGGCGGGAAGGTAGGCGCATCAAACCGCCAGCCGCAAATAATTAAAGTGTTTGAAATCATCCAGGCCTTGCCTGATATGCAGATTTTCGCCAATGATGATGAGATGGATGAATATCTGACTGCCGTTCAAGGCAAAATCCGCAACGGTGAAGATTTTTAACGGCGTCTTTCACAGCGACAGTGCAACGCCAGCGCCACCACAACACAAAGACGTAAATATCCAGCTAAGCTCTCTAAGCCACAGCGACGTAGATAGGCAGCCATGATTCGAATCATTATTTTAGTCATTATCGTGCTCGTGATATTGATGGTCATTGGCCTCTTTTACGTGGGCCACCAATCGCGGCAGATGGCAACACCATCACTTGCTGCCAGCCTACCAGAATGCCCACCAACACCGAACTGTGTGTCATCGTTGGTGGGGGCCGACGACAGCCACTTTATTGCTCCGGTAACGATCTCAGATTACACACCTGCGGACGTCATTCCTGCGGCCTCCAGTGTGATCAAAGAGATGGGAGGGCAAATCACCGAAAGTAGCGAAAACGGGCTCATCGTGACATTCACTTCCGGGTTGCTTGGTTTTGTTGACGATATGCAGGTACGCCTAGACCCCACGCATCAGCATCTCGAAGTCTATAGTGCATCACGCGTTGGTCATTCAGACCTCGGCGTTAATCGCAAACGTGTTGAACGATTTCGAGCCCTCCTGATCCAACACCTGAAAAAATAAACCGCTAAACGATATGCGAATCGACAAACAGACCGTTGTGGTATCACGATAATACCAACGCGACCCACTGATTCTCGCGTCAGGATAACCGTCAAGCCGCAAATCTTGGCGGTTTCAGCATGTTTAGCTAGCTTTAGAATAACGAGGGCGCCTGTTTCACACATGACATCGGTTCTTCTATCGGTCGTCGCGTGTGCTCGCCACAGCTGGTAAACACGGCCTCTCAGGGAGTTGTACTGACGACCTGGAGTTAATACATGTCGAATGCACATATTATCAATCTGTTAGCCGGCTGGGAAAATCAGCTCGCTGATAAACGCATCGAGCACCTTACCGAAGTGCCTATCGCTAAAGGGGATTCGGTAAAAATTGATGCACTGGCAGAAACCTACCATCTCAGCCGTCAGCAAATCATTGCGCATCTGCTACATAGCGCACTGCTGCAGGTTGAAGAAAGTATTCCCTATATCCCGGGCAATAAGATCATTCGCATAGAAGAAGGTGACCCTCTCTATGAGGATGTTGGAAAAATGCCGAATTACCTGGCGATAAAGCGACGTCTGGACAGTCATTAAACTGGCAATACTTCAAGAACACGTTGCGCCCTGCGGCCGGATCATCTTGAAATATGCCTAACAAATCTGGGTTTAATGACTCAACAAACATCCGTATTACCGCTATCCCTTTGTCGGCGAACCTGTCGACCCGTTCAAGATCCGTAATAGCGGCATTGCGAGAGCCGATATGAGCGGCTATTATCCCAGCCTTTGTGGTGGCGACTGACCACCAATTATCACTAGCAGGAAATCTATGGATATTTTTGACCAACTCGAAGAAAAAATCATTCAGGCAATCGAGACCATTGAATTACTGAATATGGAAACCGCTGAATTAAAGCAGGAAATCAGCACGCTCAAGCAAGAAAACACCCAGCTTGCGTATGAAAAATCCCAAAACGATGCACGACTGACGTCATTGTTAGAGCATTTTGAACAGCTACAAGAAGCCGCTGCAGAGATCAACGAGACATCGACGATCGCCTGAATATAAGCACATTTCTTGTGCTCTTATCCCGCTGACATCTGCGGCGGGATACCTCCCCTCCCTGACGATTACTCTCACCAGTCAAACACTTGCAAGCAGCCGCTAATCCCTCTATGTTGAGCATAGCTTTCAGCCTGTGGCAAACGATGTTATGGTCTGAATTCATAACAGAGGCCAGTGACGGCCAGCATTAACAGCTATCAGGTCAGAACCTCCACTAGCCGTGCATGCATTAAGGAAAACAATAACAAGGAAGGTAAACCATGCGCTACGCCAAACCTCTGGGCAAGTTATTTTATACCGGCTCCAAAGCCCTGCTTGACGACCTCCTGCGCCAAACATTACATACCGATAAAGCGCCTGCGCACCAGCACAATGAATACCCTATTCTGCTGATGCACGGATTTATGGGATACAAATCGCTATCTCTGTTTAACCGCCAATTTTTCGATTATTTCAACGGTGCCAAGCAAGTGCTGCAACAGTTGGGGTACTCGGTTTACGCTTATGAAGTAAGCCCGCTCGATCCACTGCAAGATCGAGTGATTGAATGGAGCAGGCACGTTGAACGCGCCCTTAAAGACTCCGGCGCAGAGAAGCTACACATTATCGCGCATAGCCAAGGGGCAATTGATGCACGAGTATTAGCTGCCGACACCGATAATCGCTGCCAAACGCCTCACCACGGAGAGATCGGCGGCATGGGATATGGCGATAAGATTGCCAGTATTACCAGCATTGCTGGCCCACACTTAGGTACACCGCTGGCCGAGCACACGGAATCCAAAGAAACCCGCGCATTGATTACAGATCTGATTGATTTCATCGCCATGGCGAATGCGGCACAACCCCTTCAAGTTCGCAAAGCGCTTGATACGCTGTCACGCGACTATATGGTAACCACATTCAACCCGTCCATTCGGGTTCCTGACATGATTCCGTGTTACACGGTTGCCGCCAATCCGTTATCCGAACAGCAAACCAGTTTTTTGTTCGACAAAACATGGCAGCACATTTCAGACATCGCGGAGTTTGATGGCGGTGGTGCCAATGATGGATTTGTGCCTGTCAGCAGCGCATTTTTTGAAGGCCAAGCAACGGCATTGCGCAATTCCAACAAGCTACAATGGCAACCTTTAGGCCAAGTAACAACAGACCATATTGGTTTAGTTGGCCTCACCGGCGCAGGCACCGATGAACCCTTCTCGCACGTCCCGATGCTAGTCGGTCTATGTCAGAACATTGATACCTGTTATACACAAAATCTTTCTCTGGCATTGCAAACTGACGGCAAATGGCGCCGCCATCAACACTCGGCAACAGGGTCACATGCGCTAGAGCGCTCAGTCGAACTGGCGCTGCAGAACGGTTCTAAAACCCCAGCCTAAACCTCCTCTTTGAACACGATGTTGCGCGCCTTCCAAGTTGATATAAACTTGAAGACGCGTGCCATCATGAGTGTTGGCTTGTAAGGCTACTAAGATCGACCGCTGAGCCCGTCACCACTGTTGAGGTAACGATAAAATTGACGGGCGTTGTTCCCCGCGCCAAACCTACAACGCTGTTATTCTTGTATAAACAACCTATGTACGTCATGGTTGTATTAATGACCCGCGCAGGTCAGCAATACACCTTTGTGTTCAGCGGATTTCATGAAACATGTCGTCGAAACTCTCTACACCTGCTGTATTTACGCCAGAGCAATTTGTGGCGCATCGCGGCTTGCAATCGCAATACGTCGAGAACTCACTATCTGGTTTTCAAGCGGCTATTCTGGCGGGCGCACTGCATGTCGAAATGGACATCCAGCTCAGCAAAGATGGCATCGCCATGCTTTATCACGATGTGACTCTCGACCGTGTTAGCGGTATCAAGGGGAGCATATTCGATTTCGCCTGCAGCCACCTAACAGATCTTCCCGCTAGCGAACCAATACGCCTCGGTGACCGATACGCCTCTCAAACCATTGCCCCATTGTACGCGCTAGGCGAGATCGCCAAGCAACACCCATACGTCACTTTCTATATCGAGCTGAAAGAAGATTCCATCGTTCGCCACGGGCTCGATACCTGCTTGTCGGCGATTAAAAATGCCGTTGAAACCTTTCATCACCAGTGCGTTCTCATCAGTTTTGACCCTACTGCAGTACTCAATGCCAAACAGCATTTTGGCTTCTCACAAACCGGTCTCGTATTTCGTCATTGGTCAAAGCGTGAAGCCCTGTACGCAGAAACCCACGCGGATATTGCTTACATTAACTACAAGCGTATTCGTAGCACTCGAATAACATCGTCAGTGCCACTGGTCGTCTACGAAGTGGCAAACCCGACTTTGGCAAAAACACTGCTTCAACGCGGTGTTGCCAAAATTGAAACTTTTGCCATCGACAGGTTGATTGAATCACTATGCCAAAAGACGTAGATGTCGCGGTTATAGGCGGCGGCGTACAAGGTTGTGGCGTTGCCCAGGCAGCTGCAGCAGCCGGCTATTCCACCTTAATTATTGAAAAATCGGACTGGGGCAGCGGCACCTCGAGTAAATCCAGCAAACTCATTCATGGCGGTTTACGATATTTACAAACCGGACAATTCAGATTGGTGCGTGAATGCCTGCTCGAACGCAACTGGATGCTGCGCCACACACCTGAATTGGTAAAGCCTAACTGGTTTTATCTACCCATCTATAAACACAACCAGTACCCGGCTTGGATGATATTGGCCGGGCTTTGCCTTTACCGTGTGCTCAATCTCAACAGCCCCTACAGTCAATTTCGATGGATCAAAAAGAACGAATGGCAGCACCTCAACGGATTGAAAACAGAAAACCTGAAAACCGTCTTTGCCTATCAGGATGGTCAAACAGACGACCAACAACTCACACTCGCCATTAAGAACAGCGCAGAAGCCTTGGGCGCACAGTGTTTATCAGAGACGACCCTTGTCGCAGCCACACGAACAGGCGATGGTTATCAGCTGAAACTGCAACACGCGAATGCTGATGCCACTGATACCCATACCGTCAATGCGCGTGTTGTCATCAATGCGACCGGGCCATGGGTTAACGAAACCCTCAACCGCTTTACCCCAGTAGCACCCGCCGTCGATGTCGATTTTGTGCAAGGTACCCACATCGTTATTGATCGCCAGGTCAGCGACATGTGTTTTTATCTGGAAGCCCCTCAAGACAGTCGTGCCATATTTATAATGCCCTGGAAAGGCACCAGCTTGATAGNGACTACGGAGACGGTTTATCAAGGCAGTCCGGATGACATTCAGCCGCATCAAAGTGAGATCGATTACCTACTTGATACCTATCACCACTATTTTCCGAACGCGCCAGCAACGGTTGTTAACAGCTTCTGCGGCCTTCGCGTTCTACCGAGAATGCAAAACAGCGCTTTCAAACGCCCCCGCGATGTCATGATTAAATCTCATAATGGAATCGTTAGCCTTTATGGCGGAAAGCTCACCGCTTGGCGCGCCACAGCTGCAGATGTTATGCCGCATATTTACGCCATCTTAGGCAATGGCAAACGTATTGATACCCGAGAGATCGAGCTTCAGTTACACAAAGACTGATACTCAAACCTCATTTGTGAAAGTGTTATTCCGGCAACATATTTGTCGCTGGAATAGAACCTTGATATGCTCGGTAATCGAGACGATTCGTACCAGGACAAAAGAAACCCATGCGCACAGCACTGCTTGTTCCCTACTTCGGCCCATTGCCTGTATGGTGGCCATTGTTTGTTGAATCGGTCAAATACAATCCGTCCTACACCTTCTTCCTGTTTACAGATCAAAACGTCGACCACGGTGCAGATAACCTGGTAGTTATTCCTGAAACCTTTTCGAATTATTGTTCGAAAATCGGACAATTACTCAACTTCGATTTTAATCCAAAAAACCCCTACAAACTCTGTGATGCTAGACCAGTATTCGGCCATCTCCATCAGGAACTCATCGAAGGATTTGATTTTTACGGTTACTGCGATGTCGATTTGATCTTCGGTCGCATCGACGATTTTATGCCCGAGAACCCTACTCAATATCGGGCAATATCGACTCACGATCGGCGCACAGCCGGGCATTTCTCAATTTTTAAAAATGTCGAAAAAAATCGTTTGGCTTACCACAAAATTCGTAACCTGCAACAATTGTTGACCGATCACAAACATCATGGCGTCGACGAAAATCACTTCTCCAGAATTTATTACCGCCATAAATCTAAACCTATGTGGCTCAGAAAATTGCTATTCAAGTTTAGCTGGCATACAAGCCGCAACTATTTTAAAGAACAGTATACGACACCGTATACCCACAATCCTTGGATTGCTGGCAGCTTTGAGTTCCCGACGGAGTGGTATTGGAAAAACGGCAGTATCACCAACAATCGTGATGGCAATCGCGAGTTTATGTACCTTCATTTTATGTCGTTAAAGTCGGCGCGATTTTACCCCTACGCCAAACAAGCCCCATGGGAAACCGTAGACAATTTGGTAAACATTCCGACAACCGCAGCAAAGGCTGGTTTCCGTATAGATCTGCAAGGCTTCCACACTCTCGACGAAAAATAACTTCATGGCTAGGGTTTATCAACGTCACATCTTCTGACGCGCATCTTCCATGCATTGTCGGTGTCGCATAAAGCGTGCGTTCAGGCCGTTATCCAGTAGAGGGAAAAACTGCCCGGCCTGACGCCGTATCTCTTCATCATCAATGTCCGCAATGCCCAAGCGCATAAACACATAGGTTGCGGCACCGCGGGCACAGGCTTCACTATCATCCATACGCAGCACGGTTTTGTTCGACAGATTGGCAAGCTTTTGACAAAAACCATGACTGCGCGACAACCCGCCACTGATGTATATCCGATTGACCGTAAGCTTGGTTTGTTGCATCAAAACCAGATTATCAACTAACAGAAAGATGATGCTCTCAATTACGGCAACCAATCGGCCCGTATCTGACAAACTATCGGTTTCTTTTTCTTCAAACCAGGGGCGCCCGGCATTCAGCCAATACGGTGATCCTGATCCACGCAACCGATTAATGAATACCGGTGGGTTATGAATATGTTCAAGTGCATCTTCAATATCACTGAAACTAAAAGGATGCCCACACTGTTCTGCCAGCCAATCGACAGCCGTTGCAGCAGCATTCAGCGTGCCCTCTAATACCAAACAGTCTTCCAGTTGACCATTGTGCCGCAGATTCAAATGCATATGCAGCAGCTCTTCGGGAACATCAGCAACCTTTCTGGGTTTTCTCTCCACCACCTGAATGCAGGCACCACTGCCGACGTTGACCATCACACTAGCATGCAAGGCTTCCTCGCCCCATGCCAACGGCAATAGTGACTGGTCGCCACCACTGAAGATTAACGGCACTTGGCGGCCACAAAAGCTCACATCACCATAGGTATGTAAACTATCGACGATATCGGGTAACTGCCGGTTTTCCAACCCAAAAACATCCAGTAGTTCGGTATCCCAATCACGCCCACCGAAACGGCATAGAAGTGTACGGGCGGCAATATCCCGATCGACCAAGAACACCGGCGCGTCAGTCAGTCGTTGGCACATAAACGCGGCCAAGGGCACAAATTGCAGATCACCATCGTCATCGGCCGATTGTACCTTGGCATCATTATCAAGCAGCCATCGCATTTTACTGGCGCCGTAGTGTACGCTCAGATGCAGGCCCGTCATATTGTGAATAAATTCGCCATCAATCGGTTGATGCACAAGCCAGGGTAAACTGCGGGTATCTTGCCAGCTAATCACTTCCGTCAGGTTGGTCATATCGGTGGGCCGGCACGCGACAAAAGACGACCGCTGAGCAATCAAAGCAATACCAATCAAGCTATCGGCGGTATCGCGCGACAATGTCTTTTCAAGGTGCGCTAAACACTCACGGACGGATTGTATCGTCGCCAGCACTTCCTGCTCTACGTGGCCCTCATCCGATGTTGTAACGACAACCGGGTATTGGCTTTGGGCGAGTGCATGCCCGTGCTGATTGAATACAATCGCTCGTGTGCTGTGTGTGCCCTGATCAATCACTAACAGGGTTTCCATAAACATCCCTTGGTTGGGTTTCATTATTGACTCAACAAATCTCCGACCGACAAAACAATAGGTCGCAGCGATAACTCGTATGTTCAAGAGATAACATTCAAGAGGTCTGCGCCTCACACTCTTGCTGGTGAGCCATCGCCTCATGCCCTAAGCTTGGCAGTAAACAAAAAACACCGCCAACACCTTGCGAATGAAAAGTCACGTAACACTCGGTATCCGAACAAATGCACGCGAACGAGCGACAAAGTGATATACTCCGCCTCTATTGCGCTGTCAGTAGGCCGGAACATCGAGTCAGTTACGTCGCACTGTTAAACTGCGCGCACTGTCGCTGCAATACACGCTGTTCATCAACCCCGACGATCATCCAAATGATCAACTAACAACCTTATGCCCGCAGAATTTCCCGCCGATTCAGTCGGCCTCGTAAAACCACAGTGTTTACCTGTTAACCAGCCATTAAAGCTGGCATCTGGCCGTGTGCTGGAAAGCTATGACCTGGTTTACGAAACCTATGGACAGCTAAATGCAGAAAGATCCAATGCAATCTTGATCTGCCATGCATTAAGCGGTGACGCCCACGCTGCCGGCTACCATTCACAAGATGATAAAAAACCCGGTTGGTGGGACAACTATATCGGCCCTGGCAAACCTATCGATACCAACCGATTTTATGTTGTCAGCCCTAATAACATCGGCGGTTGTGGCGGTTCAACCGGCCCAACGAGCACCANCCCGGTGTCAGGCAAACCCTTTGGGCCGGATTTCCCGCACCTACGTGTGCGCGACTGGGTTGAAAGTCAGCGAATATTGATGGATCACCTGAACATCCAACAATGGGCTGCCATTGTTGGTGGTAGCCTCGGTGGTATGCAGGTAATGCGTTGGTCACTGGAATATCCCGATGCTATGCGCCATTGCGTCGTAATTGCCTCGAGTATGCATTTAACCGCGCAAAACATTGCCTTTAATGAAACAGCGCGCCAAGCCATCATGAGCGACAACGATTTTCATGACGGCCATTACTACGAAAAAGCCGTGGTACCTCGACTAGGATTATCGCTGGCCCGGATGATTGGACATTTGACCTATCTGTCGGATAACGCGATGGAAGAAAAGTTCGGCCGCGAGCTGAGCTCGGGCAGCTTCCGTCTTGGGCAAGACAGTGATCTCGAGTTTCAGGTCGCCAGTTACCTGAAATACCAAGGCGAAAAATTCTCCACCAGCTTTGATGCCAACACCTATATCCTGATGACACGCGCACTCGATTACTTCGATCTGGCCCGTGAATATGGCGGCGACCCAGTCAAAGCATTCAGTCACGCCAATGCGGCCTTTTTGGTCATTTCGTTTTCTACCGACTGGCGCTTTTCACCGCAACGCAGCCAAGATATTACCAATGCGCTCATTGCCTCAGGCAAGTCTGTCGTTTATACCGATATTGAATCTGATTTCGGACATGATGCGTTTTTGCTGAAAAATCCGCGGTATGAAAAAGTGTTTCAGAATTATATGCAGCACGTTCATCAAGAACTTCAGGCCGGGGAATGACCGATGCGTTTTGAATTCAGTGTCATTCAGGATTGGATCCAGCCTCATAGCCGTGTGCTCGACCTCGGCTGCGGCGACGGCACACTGCTGGCCGCACTGCAAAAAAACAAAGGCGTGCGAGGCTTGGGTATTGAGATCGAGCCTGCACATTTTGATGCCTGTATTTTGCGCGGCCTGAGCGTTATAAACCAGAACCTCGACAAAGGGCTCGATAACTTTACTGATCAGAGCTTTGATACCGTGGTGATGACACTAACACTGCAAGCCATGCGTCATCCAGACGAGGTTTTGGAAGAAACACTGCGAGTTGGCAAGGAATCCATTGTGGCTTTCCCCAATTTTGGCCATTGGCGCTGTCGCCTGCATCTAATTACCAAAGGCCGCATGCCAGTATCCAAATTCATGCCGTACAGCTGGTACAACACGCCAAACATTCATTTCTGTACCGTGCGTGATTTTGAAGATTTGTGTGCGGAACGCAGTATCCGTATTCTGAACAAAGAAGTAACAAGTGCTGAAGGTCGACTGCCCTGGCTCGCCCGTTTGTGGCCAAATCTGTTTGCCTCCGTAGCCATTTATCACTTAAGCCGCTAAATTAATCATCAGGCTTTGTGCACATTTACGCGCAGGTACGCTGGTAAAAATCGCTCATAACCCAGCCAGCCTCACAGAATCGTAAGGAAACTTCTATGAAAACACTAAACGCTTTTTCAATGTTCTTTGCCCTGATGCTGCTTATTAGCCCTCAGGCCAACGCTCAGGACGAAATGACGGGAACGTCTGCAACCTTTGGTGACTACACCGTTCACTACAGCACATTTAACACCAGCTTTCTGACACCCGACGTCGCCAAAAGTGTCGGCGTTGTGCGCTCCAAGCGCAAAGGTATGATGACCATCGCGGTACTAAAGAAAAACACCGAGGGAAAAGAATCCAACGCCAGTGCGAGCGTAACGGGCAGTGCTTACGACCTGATCGTGACCAAAAACCTGGATTTCAAACAAGTACGTGAACAAAATGCCGTGTATTATCTAGCAACCTTTGATATCGAAAACAAAATCGACGTCTACTTCACCGTCAACGTACAACCGGATCCGAATCAGGACCCTTTCGTTATTAACTTCAAAAAAAGGCTTTACTGGGACGAATAAACCCCAGTAGTTGTAAGGACTTTTACCCTGTGGATAAACTCGTACTAGCCAGCGGCAATCGCGGAAAACTCAAAGAATTCCAGCAAATATTTGCTCAACGCGATATCCGCGTATTGCCCCAAGCGCATTTCAATATTGACGATGTCGAAGAAACTGGCCTGACATTTGTCGAAAATGCCATTCTCAAAGCCCGCCACGCAGCTAAAATCTCAGGTTTGCCAGCACTAGCGGATGATTCCGGCCTCGAAGTTGATGCATTACGCGGCAAGCCGGGTATTTACAGCGCCCGCTTCAGCGGCCCTGAAGCAACCGACCAATCCAATAATGACAAGCTACTGAAAATGTTATCGCAAGTACCGGCTGACAACCGTACCGCACGTTTTCACTGTGTGTTGGTGTTGATGCGTCATGCCGAAGATCCGACACCCATGATCTTTCACGGACAATGGCAAGGACAGATCCTCAGCCAAGCCCGCGGCTCTCAGGGCTTTGGTTACGACCCTTTGTTTTTCGCCAACGATCAACAAGCCTGTGCTGCTGAGCTACCACCTGAAGTCAAGAATCAGGTTAGCCACCGCGGACAAGCCGTCACCAAACTGATCCGGGCACTGCAACTTGGCTGATCTTCCTGTGGCAGCCAATACGTTGCCTCCCCTTTCGTTGTACGTGCATATTCCTTGGTGTGAAAAAAAGTGCCCGTACTGTGATTTCAACTCCCACGTCAGTCAAGCAGCACTGCCTGAAGCGGAGTATCTGTCGGCTCTGAAACAGGATTTGATCTCCCAACAAACCATGGCAGCAGGCCGCCTGTTACAGAGTATTTTCATTGGCGGCGGCACACCGAGCTTATTTCACGCCAGCACCATCGCAGCCATCTTGGACGCCGCGCAATCGACCATCGGGTTTGCGCCAAACATTGAGATCACCATGGAAGCCAACCCCGGCTCCAGCGAGCAAAAAAAGTTTTCCGATCTGCGGGCTGCCGGAGTCAATCGTCTCTCGATCGGTGTGCAAAGCTTCAACGATGAAGCACTCCAGCAGTTGGGCCGCATTCACAATCGTGGACTTGCAGACAGCGCCATTCTGGCCGCGCAAGCTGCCGGCTTCGAGCGTATCAATCTTGATTTGATGCATGGGCTACCGGGTCAAACACCCACACAGGCCCTGGATGACATCCAACATGCCATTGCAACCGGGGTTGAGCACATATCCTGGTATCAGCTCACGATCGAACCGAATACCGAGTTCTATCGGTTTCCTCCACGCTTGCCCGAAGACGATCTACTGGCCGACATTCAGGATCAAGGTGCACAGCGACTTAACGATAACGGGTTTTCTCAGTACGAGATTTCAGCTTGGTCAAAACCCGGCAGCGAGGCACGCCACAATATCAACTATTGGCAATTTGGCGACTACCTCGCGATTGGTGCTGGAGCACATGGCAAAATCACTGCCCCTGAAACGCGCGAGATCCAGCGTTTCAACAATACCCGCCTGCCACGCGACTACCTCAAACGTATTGACAGCTATATCGCTCAACGCCAAACATTAACGCGCGACGAAGCCTTGTTTGAAGGCTTGATGAATGCACTGCGCCTGAGTCAGGGTATGGCAGTTAACGATCTATTGAACCGCACTGGAGCCATGCCGGCCGAGTTATCTAGCCGTTGTCAGCCATTAGTCGAACAAGGGCTATTACAACTGGATGATAGGATCTCTGCCACCGACCTCGGTCGCCGGTATCTAAACCTCGTGTTAGAGAAGCTATTAGACGATTAATGCGTCTGTGCCTTTTCTGTATGAGGACACTTTCACCACATCTCTAACACGTTACTTCATCGGAAAATTGCTTCAAAGGCTGCTATATTGCCAATCTTCGAGCACTTATCACAAAGGAATTCGACATGAAAAAACGACTGACTGCACTAGCGCTCACATTGCCACTGATGGCCCATGCCGAGATTGTTACCGATACCGTTGAATACACCGTTGATGGCAAAACTTTCACGGGTTTTTTGGCATATGACAACAAAGCCGGTAAACGTCCGGGAATCTTGGTAGTCCATGAATGGTGGGGGCATAACGACTATGCACGCCATCGAGCCAAAATGTTAGCGGAGCAAGGCTACACCGCATTCGCATTAGATATGTATGGTAAAGGCAAGGTGGCAGATCACCCCGACAATGCGAAGGCTTTTATGACGGAAGTCACAGCCAATCTCAGTGCTGCCGAAAAACGCTTCAATACGGCATACGACTTACTGAACACGCACAAACACACACAAACGGATGAAATCGCGGCAATGGGCTACTGCTTTGGCGGCGGTGTCGTTTTACATATGGCCAGAATTGGCACGCCGCTAAAAGCTGCGGTTAGCTATCACGGCAGCTTGGCCTCCAACCTCCCTGAAGGGCAAACACCTGCCGTCAAAGGTGCGATTCAAGTATTTACCGGCGCCAAAGATCCGATGATTCCTAGTGAACTTGTCACTGGTTTTACGACAGAAATGTTTAACGCAGGTGCCGACTTCGCCGTGCATGTGTATCCCGATGCCGTGCATTCGTTTACCAACCCGGGCGCAACAACCGCGGGCAAAAAATACAATATGCCGCTGGCTTACGATGCCTTTGCCGACAA
The DNA here is from genome assembly GCA_902705835.1 of BD1-7 clade bacterium. Taxonomy (NCBI): domain Bacteria; kingdom Pseudomonadati; phylum Pseudomonadota; class Gammaproteobacteria; order Cellvibrionales; family Spongiibacteraceae; species BD1-7 clade bacterium. Next base: position 546,726 of record CACSIN010000001.1, on the reverse strand, counting down.
AGATTCGTGGCAACAAACACTGGATCTGTTCGAGCGAGTCTTTCCCACGCCGACGGCGCCTTAGCAGCAACGTTGAACGCAGGCCCACTCAAGACTAGTAGGCCGCTGCGAAATCAACCCAGGCCCAAGTGATAGGTTAGATACCACCACATTGAAAGCTTCAGCGCTAACATGGCAAAGAAACCGGCCAGGATATCATCTAACATGATGCCTAGGCCGCCATGCAAACGTTTATCCAACAACCCGATCGGGAATGGTTTTACAATATCGAACAGTCGAAACCAGGCAAATCCGATAACCACCCAAAGCCAATGAGCACCTGGCAATTGCTGTACCAACGCCAACGTAATCCACAAGCCAACAAACTCATCCCAAACGATGCTTCCATGATCAGGAACACCAATATCGCTGGCACAACGGCCACATAATGCAATGCCAGCCACTGCGGCGATCGCGACCACAATTTGGTAACCCAGTGGCGGCAACATCGCTAATAAATAGTAGAGAGGTATAGCAGCAATCGTACCGACGGTTCCTGGCATCCAGCGGCTTAAACCACTGCCAAAACCGGTTGCTAGCAAGTGAATGGGGTTCTTCAGGTCAAACTGAGCCATAGTCGAAAATCATCATTAGTTTATCGTTATTGTGATGCTACGGTCTGGTGGCTGGACTATTCGATCGGCTGATTACAGGCCGCCAATGCGGGCCCATAACATACGTGAAGCATAGCCCTGCCCAACACCAAGTTCGCCCTATGCTAGCGATCAATGCCCCGGTTGCAAGCTTTATTATGCGACCTGCCGGCACTCTCGATTTGCAGCAATAGGCGATGTTCACTGCCTCGTTTACACCCCGGCAGCTATCTATGCTGCCGGGTCAGATTCATCATTATCCAAGCGCATCATTTCGAATGCAAAAGGATACTCAAACAGGTTTCCCTGCCGGGCTTCCATTGCTGCTACCACCGCACAGATCACGGACAAAAGCCCAGTAACGTATACCGTAACGACAAGCGGCTTAAAAAATCCGGATAACAGCAGCAGGCCGATTAACAGCAGCGAAATATTCATCTGGAAATTCAACGCAGCTCGGCCATGAGCATCAACACGCTGACTACGGTTTTTTCGATATTGCCAAACCAGAAATGGCCCAATAATATTGCCAAAAGGAAAAATCAAACCTGCGAGAGCACTGTAATGGCAAGCGGTTGCCCAGAATTGAGAACCCAATCGGGTCTGCGTCTTCGAATATACAGTCATCATCATTCACTCCTTGATCGCTGATTGTTAGACAGGAGTGGGCGACAACAATTCCAAGCTGATGGGCTGATGGGCTGATGGGCAAGGATAGCGTGCGTCAAACCACACGAATATTGAGGGTCACTGTTTAATGGGTATCGAAATGGTTAAACCCAACGGCATCTTGCTGTACCTGTTCGCCACTGGCGTCCAAAACACGTAGCCCTTTGCCCTCGGTGATACGGCCAATGGCAGTTACATTCTCAAGACCTAATTGATGGGGTGACAGCGCGCTGGTAAAACACAATTGGTAATCGTCACCGGCGATCAGGGCAAGCTGTTCAGCCTCATGTCTCGGCATAACGCGTGTCAAAGCACCAGACAGTGGCAACGAGGCCAGATTGATCGTCGCTCCCACGCTCGATGCATCCAGAATATGCTGCAAATCTGCCAGCAAGCCATCGGAGATATCCACACAACTGGATGCGCGCCCAATCAGCTGTTGCCCTAATACTAGTTGTGGCTGCGGCCGAAGATACGCTTGCAAGAGTGTTTGCCGATCGGTTTCGTTGGGTACTACAAGCCCAGTGGTTGCAAGGCTTAATCCCGCGCCAGCATCGCCCAATGTACCTGAAGCATAGATAGTGTCACCTAGCTGAGCACCCGAACGCAACAGAGGTGTTCCTTGAGTCACGTGGCCGTGAACTTGCACACTGATCGTTAGCGGAGCACCGGCCGGTAATCGCGTCGTATCGCCACCCACCAACATAATCGGTGCCTCACTGGCCGCTTGAAAAAGCCCATTAGCGAAGGCTTGTAGCCATTGTTCGTCAGCATCAGGAAGGGCGAGTGCGAGGGTAAACCAAAGCGGCTCTGCACCCATAGCTGCCAAATCACTGACAGCAACATTCAATGCACGAAAACCAATATCTGCAGGATCAGCATCAACAGGAAAGTGCCGCCCGGCAATGGACGTATCGACCGAAAACACCTGATGGCCGGCAATACTGCCAACCACAGCGCAGTCGTCACCAATACCTTGGTGCAAATATGTCTGGGGGTGTTGTTGCAGAAGTTGCCGCGCACTGCGGGCGAAATATTGCTCGATAATCGCAAATTCCCCCATGGCAGCGACCATCATTACTGCTCGCCGGCTTGCACTTCCGGGCCGCGGCATTGCACCGCTACCTTATCGAGAACCGCATTAATAAACTTATGGCTGTCAGTCGCTCCGAACTTCTTGCCGAGCGAAACGGCTTCGTTGATCACAACTTTGTAAGGCACATCCAAGCGCGCTTGCAGCTCATAGGCCGACATCCGCAGCAATGCTAGTTCCACCGGGTTGATTTCGTCAAGTGTCCTATCGGTGAGGCCATTTTCGATCATGGTATCCAGAGTTCCACAGGTGCTAGGCACTTTGTGCAGCAACTCACCAAAATACTCACCATCAACTTTAGAAAAGTCGTTGTCAGTACGAAACTCGGTATCGATCTTATTCAGGCTGGAGCCGGACATCTTCCACTGATAGAGCGCCTGCATGGCGTAATGCCGCGCCTTGCGGCGTTTACCAACCAATAATTGTTGTTCTGTCAGGGGTTTGCTCATCAGATTTGTTTCAACAGGTTAACCATTTCAATCGCTGACAGGGCAGCTTCTTCACCCTTGTTGCCGGCCTTGGTACCGGCACGCTCGATGGCTTGCTCGATAGTATCAACCGTCAACACACCAAAGGTGACTGGGATTTCATCATCTAGGCTGACATGCGCCAAACCTTTAACACATTCACCAGCGACGTATTCAAAGTGTGGTGTGCCACCACGAATGACAGCGCCCAATGCGATAACGGCATCGTACTTTTTGCTGACAGCGACTTTTTTCACAGTCAGCGGAATTTCAAAAGCGCCGGGGGTACGAATAATCGTGATGTCGTCTTCTTTAGCACCATGACGCTTCAGACAGTCGACGGCGCCTTCTAACAGGCTTTCAACCACAAAGGCGTTCCAGCGACCCACAACAATGGCATATTTACCGCCAGTGGCGATCAAATCCGCTTCGATAGTTTGAATGCTCATAGCTTTCCTCTTATGTAAATCCCTACAGCAATTAACGCTGAGCAGGGGTCAGTTTTCTTGCTCGTAGGTAACAAATTCTACAACTTCAAGATCGAAGCCGGAGATCGCATTGTATTTCATCGGGCTCGACATCAGGCGCATCTTACCAACGCCAGCCGCACGCAGCAGTTGAGAACCCAGGCCAACACTCAAGTTGGTTTCTGTGTGTCGGTCTTCTTTAACCTCAGGCAAAGATTGGCGTCCCATCACTAAGTCACTGCTGTATACCAAATCTTCAGCGCCTTCTTGCTGAGCCAGTAAAACAATCACTCCGGCGTCAGCTTTTGCGACAGCACGCAACGCACGCTGCATGTTCCAGCCTTGCGATTCGGGCACATCAGCCAACATGACGTCGCGGATGGTATTTGCCACATGAACACGTGCCAAGGTCGCCGTCTCCGCACTAATATCGCCACGTTTTAGTACGAAGTGTACGTCTTCAAACAGGGTGTCACGGTAGCGTTGCAACACAAAAGGGCCGTATTCGGTTTGAATTGTGCCTTCATCAATCAGTTCGATGGTTTTTTCATTGGTCACACGATAATGAATCAGATCAGCGATAGTGCCGATTTTTATATCATGTTGTTGCGCAAATGCTTCAAGCTCAGGCCGACGAGCCATGGTGCCATCGTCGTTCATAATCTCAACAATCACCGCCGCCTGCTCAAAACCGGCCAATCGCGCTAGATCACAACCGGCTTCGGTATGGCCTGCACGCGTCAATACACCGCCTTTTTGTGCACGTAACGGGAATACATGACCAGGCTGCACAATATCATCAGGCTTCGCATTCAGAGCAACCGCAGTGCGGATAGTATGTGCACGATCCGCCGCAGAAATACCCGTTGAAACACCTTCAGACGCTTCAATCGACAGCGTAAAGTTAGTGCCATGCTGACAACCCGGGTCAGTAACCATCAACGGCAGGTTTAGCTGCTCGCAACGTTCGGCTGACATAGGCATACAGACCAACCCACGCGCATGAGTGATCATGAAGTTAATATCCTGTGGGCGTACACATTCAGCCGCCATCACAAGATCACCTTCGTTCTCGCGATCTTCGTCATCCATCAGGATAACCATCTTGCCGAGGCGAATGTCGTTAATCAGCTCTTCGGGCGTGTTCAGTGCCATATGCAACTCTCTTCACTGTTGGGGTGGCTGGAAGGTTTCGGCTCAGCGCCGGCCAAAAAATCCGTGCTCTGCCAAAAAGGCTTTATCCAATGCCGGCTTTTGTTCTGTTACCGGATGCTGATGCAATTGCTCAAGGTAACGCGCAATCACGTCAACTTCCAAATTCACACGGGTCCCTGGGTGATATTTGGCAATAATGGTTTCTTGCGCTGTGTGGGGCACGATGTTCAGCAAAAAACCCCGTGCAGTCAGCGCATTAACGGTAAGGCTCACACCATCAATGGTGATAGATCCTTTATGAGCGATATACCGATGTAATCCTTCAGGCGTTGCCACTTCAATCTGCACTGAACGCGCATCACTGTTCAGTTGAACAATCTCAGCCACACCGTCAACATGACCACTAACAATGTGACCACCAAATCGACCGTTAGCCGCCATAGCTTTCTCTAAATTGACGGCATCACCGGTTTGCAGATCTTTCAGCGTGGAGTGTGCCAATGTCTCATTGGAAACATCTGCCCAAAAACCATCGGCTTCAATACCCGTAACGGTGAGACAAACACCATTGGTAGCAATACTGTCACCCAGCTTGACATCAGACAGCGACAATTGCCCGGTCAACAGGCGCAATCGCAGATCTCCGCCGACATCACGCTTGTCTGCAACTTGACCTGTGGCTTCAATAATACCGGTAAACACGGGGTATCCTGTTGTTGAGTCTATTAGGCCTTACGAGGTGGAGCGGTTTAGGCTTCAGGCATCGCCGGCAGGTATTTCGGTTTGAGATGCCATCGACAATCCGCACCGACCTGTCGGGTTTCAATGATCTCCAGACGAATTTGCTCATTCATCTTAGCAAACGGCAACGTGGCTGCCGGGCGAGCATCACTGCCCAATAAAGTCGGCGCCATATACCAAAAAATCTCGTCTACCAATTGCTCCGCCACAAGTGCGCCTAGCAATTTAGCGCCGGATTCTACCATAACTTCGTTACACTGACGCTGTCCGAGATGGTCAATCAATGCGCTTAAATCAACTTTGTTGTCATCATTGGCCAGTTGCAATGTTTCAGCGCCGGTTTCGGCGATGGATGCAATACGTTCATTGCTGGCCTGCCCGTAAACCACCAGTACATCGCCCGGCTCATGTAAAATTCGGCTATCTGGATCTAATCGTAATTGGCTATCAACAATCACCCGTAAGGGTTGCCGCGGGAGTTGATCCGGCAATGCCAAGCAGGCATCGCGTACCGTCATCGCCGGGTTGTCCGCTAGCACAGTGCCANCGCCGGTAATAATCGCACAACTTTGTGCCCGCAATTTTTGCACATCGGCCCGAGCATCTGGCCCGGTAATCCACTGGCTTTCGCCGGATTGCATCGCCGTACGGCCATCCAGGCTAGTGGCCGTTTTGGCAAATACCCGGGGTAACCCGGTTTGCATACGTTTGATAAAGCCGGGGTTAAGCGCACGGCAAGCGGCTTCTTGAAGCGGGCCATCAACCTTGATTCCCACCTCTTGTAAACGCGTCAATCCGCGACCGGCCACCTGAGGGTTTGGATCTTGCATGCCATATACAACACGAGCAACGCCCGCATCAACCAGCGCTTCAGCGCACGGTGGCGTCTTGCCTTGATGGCTGCAGGGCTCAAGGGTAACGTATGCTGTTGATCGTGAAAGCGTCATCCCCAGCTCTCGCGCTTCGCGCAAAGCGTTGACTTCGGCATGGCCTTCGCCCGCCTTTTGATGCCAGCCTCGCGCTATAACAGAACCACCAGATGGAGGAGTTTCAACCAACAAACAACCGACAGCCGGATTTGGCGACGTGGAATAACGGCCACGTTCAGCCAACTGCACGGCTTCGGCCATATAAATGTGATCAGCAGTGGAGAAGTTACTAGCCGTTGTTGGTGTCATCAGAGGTATCGTCTGCCTGTAGCCGCTCGGCAACCACCTGCGTTACCTGATCGGCTTCAGAGGTTGACGCCGAGGCTGCTAATTTATCGATTTCAGCACGAAATTCATCAAGATCTTGGAAGCTGCGATACACAGATGCGAACCGCACGTAAGCTACCTTATCGGCACCTTTCAGCTGCTCCATAACCGCCTCCCCAACAAACCGAGAGCTAACTTCACGCTCACCGGTTGCGCGCAATGCGTGTTTGATCTGACCGACCATGGCTTCAATCTGCTCTACACTGACCGGGCGGCGCTCGAGAGCTCGCTGCAGGCCAGCCCGTAGCTTGGCTTCGTTGAAAGGCTCGCGCACACCATTTTGTTTAATGATGCGCGGCATGACCAATTCAGCCAATTCATAAGTGGTGAACCGTTCAGAGCACTTCAGGCATTCACGCCGGCGACGAACCTGCTCTCCTTCAGCGACCAGGCGCGAATCGATAACCTTGGTTTCGACGGTATCGCAAAAAGGACAATGCATGGTAAGTTCCGGAAATGGCGAAATAACACCGCCATTATGCCGCTATCGATCAGTCTGCGTAAACCGGGAAACGCGCACAGATTTCAAGCACCTGCTTTTTAACACGTTCGATGGTTTCTTGATTGTTGATATCATCCAGAATATCGCAAATCCAGCCCGCCAGTATTGTTGACTCTTCTGCTTTAAAACCACGCGTCGTAATCGCTGGTGTACCGATACGCAAACCAGAGGTCACAAACGGTGATTGTGGATCATTAGGTACTGCATTTTTGTTCACAGTAATATTGGCTGAACCCAGCGCTGCATCCGCATCTTTACCGGTAATGCCCTGACGAATCAGGCTTAACAAGAACAAGTGATCGTCAGTACCATCGGATACCACATCATAGCCACGAGCTTTGATGACTTCTGCCATAGCCTGAGCATTTTTAATGACCTGGTGCTGATAGGTTTTGAATTCTTCGCTCGCAGCTTCTTTGAAACAAATCGCTTTCGCAGCGATTACGTGCATCAATGGGCCACCTTGACCACCTGGGAACACTGCAGAGTTCAATTTCTTTTCGATCGCTTCATTAGCGCGCGCCAAGATTAAACCACCACGTGGGCCACGCAATGTTTTGTGCGTTGTTGTCGTAACAACATCGGCGTAAGGCATTGGGTTCGGGTAAGCATCAGCAGCAATTAGGCCGGCAACGTGGGCCATGTCGACAAACAGATACGCGCCGACTTTGTCAGCGATCTCGCGGAAGCGCGCCCAGTCAACAACACGTGAATAGGCAGAAAACCCTGCAACGATCATTTTTGGCTTATGTTCTAATGCCTTCGCTTCAACGTCATCATAATCAATTTCACCGGTTTCCGCGTTCAGACCATACTGAACCGCGTTATAGATTTTACCGGAGAAGTTTGGCTTGGCACCGTGTGTTAAATGGCCGCCATCGGCTAGGCTCATGCCTAATACGGTGTCGCCTGGCTGAACCAGCGCCATATAAACTGCTGAGTTCGCTTGAGAACCAGAATGCGGCTGAACATTGGCGTAATCCGCACCGAACAGCGATTTAGCACGATCGATGGCCAACTGCTCAACGACGTCAACATGCTCACAACCGCCATAGTAACGCTTGCCTGGATAGCCTTCAGCATATTTGTTGGTCAACACACTGCCTTGCGCTTCCATCACGCGGGGGCTGGTGTAGTTTTCAGACGCGATAAGCTCAATATGCTCTTCTTGACGACACTCTTCAGCCTGCATGGCTACAAGAACTTCATCATCAAAACCTGCAATTTGCATATCTTTACGGAACATAAAAGACTCCAACTATGGTTAGCACGGGGGCGAACAAGGCCGGGGGAACCCTGGCTGTCAGGAAAGGCGGCGATTTTACACGTTTTGCATGAAAAACGCACGGATTTCAGGCCTCTGATAGCGGATTCAACGGGCCAGTTACCCAAGGTGCTATTTTAAGCGCTGAACGGCGTCAGGGCCAAGGATAGTCAGCCACGATAATCCCACGGTTTTTCAGTGCTCTGACGACCTGTCGCCGGTAGGCAACGACATCATTCACAGCAACCTGACGCAAGCGTTTCACTTCATCGGCGGTAAAAGGGTGGTAGGGTTTCGGCATCGAAGCACCAGCCCACTCGCGCATAATCATGTTGAGTACCGCCGCCAACTCGGCATTCGACAAGCCTGCACCGATAACACCCGGCACATGCAGCAGGTATATCCGCCCCGGCTCAGTGATCGAAAATGCACCCACGGTATTTAGAAAGTCGGGAACCCCGGCGGACGGAACTCCCCGCCCTTCTGCTCCATGACACCCTAGGCAGTGCAAAGCATAATTTATTTGGGGAGACAGTTGCCTCGACGACACTGATTCGGCGTGAGGATCAGGTTCAGCATTTACAGATACCGCGGCTATCAGACTCACAGACAGCAGACATAATATGCAGCGTCTTCTCACGGTTCTTTTTGCGACGCTTGCCTCTACTCTTGTTTCAGCCCTGAGCACCGTACTGAACATCGCGCGATACATTGTCATTCGCACCGACTGTACACATAACTGTCTAGCCACCCCAAACTCACCCAGGTTCAATAACACTGAGCAGGCCAACAACGGTGCAATGGTAACCTTGTGATGTATTGGCCATGCACCAACTGACATCGTTGTTGAGCCCCATGTCATAGCCGGGCCGCTCTCGCTCATTACGCAAACAAGTTTTACCGCGGCACTCTGCTTTACCACAGCAATCGTTGTAGGACACCAAATAATCCTTATCGTCGGCCGGATTTCGGCAGGTACCAACCCATGAAACCTTGGAGACTTCAGACCCCGGTGGACACGCAGTAATGGTGCCACCACATTCACTGCATAAATTACCGTCGATAGCGCAGTAGCGCCAATAATCACAGGATGTTGGGTCGCTGGTATCTGTCGATCCTGCCCAAGCTTTACTAACACCGCTATCAAACGGTAATACGGGTAACAGTGCCGAGCCAAGTAAAAAGGTGCCTGAACGAGTCAGAAAACTTCGGCGACTGCTGCGCTGAGCAACCCGCCGTGTAAAAGATTCTGTACAACGATCGACGAATGCAAACAGCGTATCCAAAATTCGTACCATGACTTGTTATCCCTATCGAGTAGCGATCCTTACGGGCATCATTGTGTTCACGCTCCCTGCGCCGACGATGTATCCAGATAATCCTGGATCGAATCAACCCCCAGCTCCATCGCATTGAATAAGCTTTCGAGCTGCTCTCGGCTGTTGATCAACCCTTTCGAGCGGATAACACCGTGGCGATCAATCAATACCGCAAAGGGTAAACGCGATACCCGGTAACCTAATCCCAACTCGGTCGACAGCACATACGGAAACTCCGTAAGCTTCATATGCTCGATGAATCGTTGGTGTTTTTCGAGCTCGCCGTCAGAGGCCAAGGTTAGATCCAACCAACTGGCTTCAGAACGCCGTATTGACCGTAGAACCGGCAATAGCTTTTTGCAGACGGGGCAAGTCGGCGATAAAAAGAACACCAGCATGGCCTTTGGCTGATCATGATCGATATCGACACTGCCCCCGGTTAGGCTCGGCAGCGAAAATACCGGCGTTGTATCACCGATTTGGGGCCCGGCATCATTCACCAGTGCGCCCATGGGCGCAATACGCTCAAACAGCACGCCAATTTGTCGAGCGAGTATCCAGAAACCCGCCGCCAATATCATCACCGCAAGAAATAGAAAACCGACCGCGAAACCCATCATGGTTGTTATCACGCTGAAATCCTTGTCAATTCAGGCCGAAGGCAGCTTCGCCGCCACTGCATTATTGGCCACTTGTTCAAATAATAAATAGGCCATCATCAAGAACACACTGGCGCACATTGGCACCAGCAAAAACCCACTTGCAGTGTCAGTATCCAGTGTTGCCACAGGCACCAAAACCAGCAAAGCCAGACACAGGTTCCGCGCGACCAACCGATAACTCAGTTGTTGAGGCGGTCCGCCACAACCACATTCTATTTGCCTGCGTCCACGCCGAACATTCCATCCGATGGCGATGCCATACAGAAGTAGCAGTGACGCCGCCAGAAATAGTGCCTCCCGCCAATAAAATCCACTCACAAGCATCACCACTATCGCGATTTCAACCACGACTAAGCTGGCAGAGATCGGCACCACAAGCGGCTGCGGTAGCAATCGGTAATCCACAACAAAACCTTGGAATTGCAAAAAATCCAACGCCTTGTGGGACGCTGCCCGAAGAAACAACAGCACCACAAAAAACATCACGGCCAAACCGACCAGCTCAGTCATACGTTATCGCCAAGGTTGTGGTTGCTCCGGCGCGCTTGTCCGATGCGACCTTTTGAAACAACAGGCCATCACCCAATTTAAGCTCGTATTTATCCACAGTATTGTCTTTTGCATTTGAACCGAAAATGATCGGCTTCGGCCCCGCAGATATCGCGAGTGACACCAAATTTTGCGCGACAGAGCGTGCAACGAGCTTTTCCTCTTTCAGGCTATAGGCCCAAATTTCATCGGAACCGTATTTGTGGCTGCCCAATTTGGCATCTCTATGCATGGGTATAAAAATGGTGTCATAAAAACCGTTATAAGCACTGATACGATAGCCCCCGGGAGCCCAATTGCCCTCGATATCAGCACTAACAGATAGTGTTTTGATCAAACGTACGACTTTGCCGCTGTCATCAGCCAAGTAGATGTCGCCACCAAATGTGGTCAGAATCAGCTCGCCATTAGCACGTCGAGACGCATGAATATAAATCGGATCTTTTGTGACATCGAATAGCGGCGCGGAGGTTTCAACGGAATAGCTATCGCCCGCTACCGTGAATGTTTTGAAGACACCTGTGCCACACGCTGTCGAAAAACGATGTCCATCGCGGGCAGGATAGATACCAAAACAGCCTGGGGCAGGAATCTCTGTCACACGTTTTTTGGCGGCCAAGTCAATGACCGTAACGGATGTCGCTGGAGTCGCGTTTTGGATGTACAGCAGTTTTTTATCCGCACTCAACGCCAGCATTTGTGTCATGCCAATGCCCCTGACTACTGTGTTAGGCACAACAAATTCATCGCGACGGCTGAGCGTACTTACATCGTAGATCTGCACCACCGATTCCGTTTGGCCGTAAACAATGCGTTCCGCAAAAGAGGAAACGAGGTACAGGGTCTTACCATCACGCAATACCTGCATTTGTGTATTTAGCCCACCCGGCATCGAGCCCTTGTAGGCAAAATCATCGATCCCAAAAACATGGATGCGGCTAGCGCCATCCCAACTGAGTTCATTCAAAAACACATTAGCGCCAGCAGCAATTTGGCGCTGGGTCACAATGTGATCCGGTTGAAATTTTTCAGCATGCAATTGTGCGTGTTGAATCAGGCAAAGAAGGGAGAGGAGCGTCGACAAAAACCATCGCCATGGACGAACAAAAATACCGAGATGCATCGATTTTTTGATCTGAAAGACCTCAGACATTCGAACATGTGTGGCACGCATGATGACTCTCTCTCTGGAACACGGGAACCAGAAAAAGTGTAGTGCTGATTTTACAGAGCGCCACACACGCCCGTACACCAGATTGCCTGACAACTATCGAAACAATAGCTGAAAATCATGCCCCGCAATCGCGGTTACCGCCATCGCCAACGCTCCCCAAGCCAATACTCTGATGGCGCCTTTTTGAACCGATGCGCCTCCGATCTTAGCCGCAATACCCCCCAAAAAAACCAGCATAACTAACGTACAAACCACGATACTCCACGTCGTTTCCCCCCCCACGCTTAGCCATGCCGCCCAGAGCGGCCAGATCGCACCTGCGATAAAGGAAAAAAACGATGCCGCGGCTGCCATCACCGGGCGCGCCTGCAGTTGCTCCGTGATGCCCAGCTCCTCACGAACGTGCGAACCCAAGGCGTCACTGGCCATCAAGCTTTGGGCAACCTGCTCCGCCAGCTCTGGAGATAAACCGCGGCGTTCATACAACCCCACCAACTCTCGCTCTTCCAGCTCGCGATAATGCTCAAGATGGTATGCCTCTGTGGCAATATCGGCTTTTTCGGTATCGGATTGCGAGCTGACAGATACATATTCCCCCGCAGCCATCGACATAGCGCCTGCGACGACCCCCGAAAACCCCGCCAGTAAAACATCGCCGCCAGCGGCAGCGACCCCAATGACTAGGCTGGATGTCGATATTAAACCGTCATTCGCGCCCAGAACGGCAGCTCTAAGCCAGCCCGCTCGATGCATTAAGTGTTGTTTGTTGTATTCGTGTTCTGCCGGCAAAGGCCGTTCGATCCCCGAGCTCATGATCGCCCCCTGACAATAATGATTTATTCACTAAATCTAGCAGAGTGCGACGCAGCGTCAGCCGACAACCAATGCAAATAGACGCCCGGTCAATGCCGTTGCCAGCATCGCCAACAGCCCCCACAAGCAGNCTCGTATCGCACCACGGATAACCGATGCGCCGCCCATCTTGGCAGCTAAACCGCCCAACAGGGTAAGCATGATCGCAGTGCCCGCCGCGATTGTGATCAGTGGATGAGGGAACAGAAAAGTGACGTTTAGCCAAGCCGCCAGCAACGGCCAGATCGCGCCCAAAAGAAACGCAAAGAACGAAGCAAGCGCCGCCAGCGTTGGACGGGCTTGTAGTTGTTCTGTAATGCCCAGCTCATCACGTGTATGTGCCGCCAACGCATCATGAGCCATCAGCTGTTCAGCCACCTGATGCGACAGTTCCTGGGTTAAGCCTCGCTCTCGATAGATTTGTGCCAGCTCTTCAACTTCGTATTCAGGGTTAGTATCAAGATGCTGCCGCTCAAGCTCAATGTCGGCTTTTTCGGTATCGGCCTGCGAGCTCACGGAAACGTATTCTCCCGCGGCCATCGACATTGCCCCGCCAACCACACCAGCAATCCCTGCCAGCACGGCATCGCCGCCGGCAGAGATAACACCAACAACTAAGCTTGCCGTCGAAATTAATCCATCATTAGCACCGAGCACTGCGGCTCGCAGCCACGCTGTGCGATGAGAAAGATGCTGGTTTTCAGGAGCTTCGGTTTTATCGTGCGTCATCCCTACTCCATTGCGTACTGATTACCATCAGTAACAGGTACCAAGGCGCTAACAATTAATACGATCAGTGCTGGGTCATCAGCGCACCAGACGAGTGACGTTGCCTGTCTGTTCAGCGAGCTGTCGGCGCAGCCCCTCTAACATAGGAACCAGCGCAAAATACAAATGTGAATCCTGATTGAGCAACAGCATAGCAGGCAGGGCATCCTGCATCGCCGGAAACAAATGAAAATCCAAACCGTCCATTAACTCATTGGCTCGCAGTTGGCTATGCGTCAACGCAGCGCCAAATACACATTGCAGCATACCAACGAAGATTTTAACCGTTTGCTCATGAGTGAATCCGGCATCAACCAGAATTTGCAGGCAGGCATCCAATACATTAAAGCTGGCCTGCCGCATAGGGATGCTGCCAAGCACAGATAACCAACTGGGTTCTTCGAGCAATGCCTGGTACATGCCTTCACTGACATAAACCAGCCACTCATCCCAAGGGAGTTGGGTTTTAGGCAGCACGTCAGCTTGAGTAATAAAGGCATCAAGCAACGCCGTCAGCAATGCTTGTTTGTCATCGAAATGCCGGTACAGCGCCATTGGGGTTACCCCTAATCGCTCTGCCAATTTGCGAAATGACAATCCGTCAACGCCCGTTTCGCCTACCAGCTCTAGCCCTGTTTCAATGATGAGATTTTGACTCAAGACAGGTTTCAAAGATGTCGGCATAAACAACGGGGTCCATTAAGTTTAGATAAAACTAATGATACCAGTTTCAGTGTTCACAAAGTATACATTTTCCGATAGTACGGTGATTTCAAAGAGCATCAATAACCGTGTTTTCGCTACCTATTACGAAGCCTATCTGCTTGCACCGATCGGCTCATCATCAAGATAAGCTAAACGAAAGCGGGTGATTGCGTAAACCGCCGAAATCAACGGCCCCATCCAATTAAAAAAGGCAAATGGCAGGTAAGTGAACGTTGCCACACCCAAGGTTGCAGCCATGTAAGCGCCGCAAGTATTCCAAGGCACCAACGCCGATGTCAGCGTGGCTGAATCTTCCAGCGTTCGAGATAACATACGGCCGGCCAAGTGGTGCTTTTCATATTCCAATCGAAACATACGCCCGGGCAATACAATCGCAATGTATTGATCAGAGGTCACAATATTAGCGCTAATGCAGGTGAATAAGGTGGTTACAATCAAAACGCTCACCGATTCAATACGACGAGCAATGGCATGCAAAATGGATTGCAGCAAACCGACCTTTTCCATCACCGAACCAAACGTCATCGCGCATAGTATCAGCCAAACCGTTGGCAACATGCTCGACATCCCACCACGCGAAAGTAGTTCATTGAGACTGTCTGACGCCGTATGAGATACAAATCCACGCGCCAGCGCCTGCCATACAGCCGCCACTGATTTAAGCGCCTCTGGTCCATGATAATCCGCCATCATCACGCCGATGGACTGCTTTTGGAAGAACACCGCAAACACCCCACCAATCAAGGCACCGATAAAAATCGTCGGCAACGCTGGCATGCGGCGCCACGCCATAATAAACACCAGGAACATCGGAATTAATAACATTGGTGTGATGGTGTAGTTGGTTTTCAGCGCGTTTGCGGCCTCAACAATGTTGCCTGCAACGTTCCCATGCAAGCCCATACCCAACCACAGAAAGCCAGCCAGAGCAATGGCAAAGCTGGGTAGTGTCGTCCACAACATATAACGAATATGCTCAAACAAGTTCACCCCGGTAACCGCCGACGCCAAGTTTGTTGTGTCCGACAATGGCGATAACTTGTCGCCAAAATACGCACCACTGATAACCGCACCTGCGGTCATCGCGGCAGACAATCCCATCGCCTGCGCCATGCCCATAAACGCAATCCCGAGTGTCCCGGCGACCGTCCATGAGCTACCAATACACAGCGCAGTAATCGCACAAACAACACATGCGGTAAATAAGAAGTAATCAGGATTAATCAGCAACANACCGTAATAAATCAGTGTTTGTACCGTTCCCGATAGCAGCCAGGTACCAATCAGTGCTCCCACACAAAGCAGTATAAGAATCGCAATCATGGAGACCGAAATGCCCTCGATGATGGCTTTTTCCATATCATCCCATCGATAGCCATTTTTCAGCCCGACTAATGCCGCGGCACCTGCGGCCAACAAAAGCGCGATCTGATTAGCGCCCGAGGAAGCATCATCGCCGAAGAAATAGACAGATAACCCCAGCAGGGCAATCAAAATAGACAGAGGTAGCAGTGCCTGGAGTAACGAAGGAGCTCGGGGCGATTTATGCATAGAGAGTGCAGGCCATTTGAGTCGTTCTCGCATATCAAGCAAAACACATTCATCGGCTAAGCTATACGAAACGTACAGGTTTGTTGATACGGCCATGTACACAAACGACACCAAACAATAATACATCGCCGCATTCGTACTTTGACCACTGCGCGCCACACCACCTCAACAATCACCGATAGACGTGAATGATATGACACCACTTCCCCTCAAAACGTCCAGCCGATGGAATCAACAACAAGTTGAAGACTATCTCAGCGGCTCCCAAGTACCCATTCGGGTCGCCTGCATGACAACAAACGAAACAGCTAACGTACCATTAGTCGCATCTCACTGGTTTACCTACAACGCCGGCCTGCTCTATTGTGTGATTCACAAGCAGTCGGTTTTCTGCAAACATCTAAACGCTAATCCCTCAGTTGGATTCGAAATTGCCGGCGACGTCATGCCGTACAAAGGTATACGCGGACAAGGGGTAGCCCACTTCGACCCGAAGAATACTGAAAAGTTGCTCAAAGCCGCCCTGCAAAAATACCGCGTCGAGCCACAAACCAAACTCGCCAGCTTTTTACTCGGGCGGCTGCCTGAAGAAGTTGCCATCGCAATCACCCCTCGATGGTTAACAAGCTGGGATTTTAGCGATCGAATGTCCGATATTACCTGACCATTATTCCCCGTTTATTACCTTGTTTGATTCAAATTATGGGCACAATGACTGATTTTTTCGGTAAAATGCCTGCATTTGAATCAACAGGTGTTAGACATGAAGAACAGTTTCTCGCATGCGCTTCCAAATAAAGAGGGTTACTTTGGCGACTACGGCGGCAGCTTTATACCGCCAGAGTTGCAGGCCGTGATGGACGAGATTACGCAAACGTATTTAGAGATCCGTGAGCAACCTGAGTTTCAAGCCGAGCTTGCTGAGCTTTACAAACATTATGTAGGGCGCCCAAGCCCGATATTTCACGCTAAAAATCTCTCTGAACGTTTTGGCGCCGATATTTACCTGAAACGGGAAGATCTGAATCACACCGGTGCCCACAAGATTAACCATTGCCTCGGTGAAGCCCTACTTGCTAAAAAACTCGGCAAGAAGAAACTCATTGCTGAAACCGGCGCTGGGCAGCATGGCGTTGCTCTGGCAACGGCCGCAGCACTCGTTGGATTGGAATGTGACATCTACATGGGTGAAGTCGATATCGCTAAGGAACACCCCAATGTAGTGCGCATGGCCATTTTAGGTGCCAACGTCATTCCCGCCACTCACGGCAGAAAAACATTAAAAGAAGCGGTTGATTCTGCCTTCGAAGCCTACTTAAAAGATCCAGTATCACAAATCTACTGCATTGGATCAGTCGTTGGGCCACACCCGTTTCCCATGATGGTTCGCGACTTCCAGTCCATCATCGGTAACGAGGCTAAACTTCAGTTTCAAGAGATGACCCACGGTGCTCCAGACAATATTGTTGCGTGTGTCGGCGGTGGCTCAAACGCAATTGGTATCTTTACTGCCTTTCTCGACGACAATGCCGTCAACCTTTACGGCGTTGAACCAACCGGTCGCAACGTTGAAGAAGAAGGCGAGCACGCAGCCACTATGCTTAAAGGTAGCCCCGGCACCATGCATGGTTTCCACTCATATATGTTGCAAGATGACGCGGGTGAGCCGGCGCAAGTGTATTCCGTCGCCAGCGGATTAGACTACCCATCCGTAGGGCCGCAGCACAGTTATCTGAAGGATACCGCCCGAGTGACCTATGAAGGAATCTCAGACGAGGAAGCTATTCAGGCATTCTTCGACCTGTCGCGCCTGGAAGGTATCATTCCAGCCATCGAATCCGCACATGCGGTGGCCTATGCCTGCAAGCTGGCAACAGAAAATCCGGGCAGCAGTATTCTGGTGAACCTATCCGGCCGCGGCGATAAAGACATTGATTTTGTTGTTGAGAAATACGGTCAACAATACGGCATTAATGATCTTGCCTAAATAAGTACCCGGCGGTATAACGACCACCGACACTCGGCTGTGTTACTTGCGACTGCTAATGCTAGTCAGGTAATATGGCCGGCTTTCTGACCTTCTTCGAAGCAATCAATATGCCATACCGAATTGGATTCCTGCTGGGGTCCCTAACAGGCGCCGGCGCAGAAAAAACCATCCTCACCTTGGCCAAGAATTTATCTGCTTTGGGTCATTCCGTGGATCTCTATTTACTGGATACTCACGGGGATTACCCGCAAGACGGCGGCATTAACTACATCGGCGTTAGTGGCAACAAGAAAACAGCAAAGCGCCAACATCTCAGAACACTCACAGAGAACGCAGACTACGACCTGTTTGTGACCTCGCGGGCAGATTTTTATCATGATATTTCCGTCGCTAACAAATATTGTTCTGTGCACATTACGCCGACAGCCTGGCTAAAACAGCATCCGCTAAAATTTTGGAAATACCCTCTGCAGGTTCGAAAACTAAAACGTAAGTTTTCCCACAAACGACTTATCGCACTATCAGAAGGCATCAAAACCGACCTCGTCAATAACCTCGGCTGTGCCAGTGATAACGTCATGATCATCAACAACCCGTTTGAAACCGATCGCATTCGCGCACTCGCTAATGAACCCGGTGCGATACCGGATGGCGATTACATTGTTTATGTCGCCTCTATGATTCCTCGTAAACGCCATGCGGATCTGTTCCATGCGTTTAGTCGACTAAAGAACCAAAATGTGCGTTTATTGCTTGTTGGCCAAGGCCATCTTAGGCATGAGCTCGAAGATTTGGCTAAATCTCTCGGCATACAGGAACGGGTCGACTTTTGGGGATGGGATATCAACCCGTATCGCTTGGTTAAAGCCGCAAAAGTATCGGTACTCGCCAGTGAAGCTGAAGGTCTGCCACGTGCCGTTGTCGAATCACTGCTACTGAGCACCCCAACCGTGTCTACCGATTGCCCATCCGGACCTGCCGAAGTCATGACAGACAAGCTTGCTGATTACCTTGTTCCTGTGGGAGATGTCGACGCGCTCAAAACCAGCATCGATAAAGCCTTGGAGTCATACCCCGATATCGATCAAGATCGTTTATCACGATTTGATGCGGTGAATGTTGCAAAACGTTATGAACGATTAATTTCATGCCATAATTGAAAAATCATGTCTGTCCGACACCGTCAATGGAGGGGACGCTGAAACTAAAATGCTNGAATCCATCGTTCGAAAAAAACACCCAACAAATCCGCGATTGGCTCGCGTTCTTTGTCAGCTTCTGTTGCAGCTCAAACCCTCAGATCCGGTAACGGTGCAGCTTTGTATCGATACTCTCGGCAGCAGTAAAGTACAGAAGCTATTAACAAAACCAAAACCAGACATTCAAAATAGATTAGCGTGTTTCGACACCGGCCATCAACCGATCGCCAATCAGCGTTTAAAGATCGCGATTTGCATGAGTGGTGAAACACGTAGTTTTGGCAATACAGCAGCCAGCATATTACGTTTTTTCAACGGTCACGATGTTCGTATTTTTGCCCATCACTGGTCTGACGATCCGATGCAAACACCTATGGATACCGGTGATTTAACATTGGTGAGTGAAGATCGCCCGGATTTTTCAACACTAGAACGTGCTGCAATCACCGCGTTCGGCATGAAGAGCTATAAAAATAGCGTCAAAATCCCATTATTCAGCCCGAATCTGTTTCCTATGTGGTACGGCGTGAAACAAGCATTTAACAGTATCACAACGCCCGATGATTTTGATTTAATCGCTCGGTGCCGATACGACGATTTACTGATTGGCCATACCAACTTGTTGTCACAACTGCCGACAAGCAATGAGATCATTATCGACCCCGCCTACAATGGCTACGGTGGATATGGTGACCAATTCGCCATTGGAACACCCCCAGCGATGAGAAGGTATTGCCACCTGTTTGATTGGCTTCCTGAAGCCATTGAGCAATACGCTGGCGCAGATCGTTTTTTTCCTGAAGTTGTACTTAAAACATACCTTGAAGAAGTATGTGACCTTGAAGTGCGCGAAATCAACTTGGGATTACGTCTATTAAGAGACGAGTTCATCGGCATGGAGCCCCACCTGATTCCGCTTCGCTCCCATCACTTCAGCCAGCAGCGTAACGCAGGGCTCAGCGACTATATTCGCGCAAAGCATCCCGACTTATATGAAAATAGTTAGGCGTGAAGCCACGATGCATCTTCTAACAAAGCTTCATATTCCACAGGAACCCCACTAAATACAACCTCATCTGCGTCGATACGATGCATCCGGACATCCACACCATCGTCGATCAAAAGATTGTACATCGGCGCAATGTAGTATTCACCGCCCTGCAATGTCTCGACAGCGAAATCGGCATATCGACTATAGGTTTCAAGAAACTGTTTTTTGCTAGAAAAGTAGTAAAGCCCGGTAGAACACCAACGGGATATCGGTTTCTTTTCTGCGGTTTTGATAACCTTATCCGGATCAACATCGCAGGCTTCAGCAAACGACCAACCGTCACCCTCACCTTCAAACACCTCGAGATACGCCTGAGGCGGCTCCGTAAACGGAAATCGGTATCCCGGTCGAATCGTGTCGATATTGAAAATCAAAAGACCGTTGTTATCTGCCATGTCAGCGTCTAACAAGCCCAGCGCAACCGTTTCGGCTTGGCCACGTGTCGCCTCATCCAAAAGCACTATTTGGTATTGGTTGATACCAAGTGATCGGCAACGCTCGACAATAAACGCCTGCACTCCCGGCATATTGCGAACAATAAACAAGAACGATTGTTGTTGAAAATACGCGCTGAAGCTGCCAATACAGTAATCGAATAAAGGTTTGCCGTATAACGGCAACATATATTTCGGTTGCTCGTAGCCTGCCTGAGAGAAACGGGAGGACATCCCTGCCATCGGAATTACAATCATGATTTACAACATAAATCGTCGGTAGAGATCCAGCGCGTTGGCCAATAAAGCCTGCTGTCGTGCTGGATCATCATTGTGTAGGGGAAGCATGGACAGAAAAAGCGTAATCATAATGGCGCAAATACCATCGTCAATAAAATCAAAATCCGCAATCCCTGCACTCTGGCAAAACGCCGAGATTTGCAGGTGATGTTTATCCGCAAGTACGCTGAACGATAAACTATACGGTTCTGGATACATCAGTTGATAACGCCCCGCCATAATCAAATCGTAATGTCCGATCGCCGAATGACATAGCTTGGCAACATCATATCGTTGATCGCCATAGATGGTCGGACAATCAGCGACGCTGCCGCGAGGATCAATGACACGAACTACCTGCGCACGAAAATCGTAAAGTATATTGCTCATACAGAAATCACCATGCATGACGCAAGATCGCTCACTGTCCGTCAGATCTACCGTATCAATACAGTGTTGTGCGATTGACGACAAACTTGGCACCGCGGTGCCATTGATCATCCATGAGCGATTGATATCGAGTTCAGTAGCCGTGCAGTATTCCTGCAGTCGCAGCT
Source organism: BD1-7 clade bacterium (assembly GCA_902705835.1). Taxonomy (NCBI): domain Bacteria; kingdom Pseudomonadati; phylum Pseudomonadota; class Gammaproteobacteria; order Cellvibrionales; family Spongiibacteraceae; species BD1-7 clade bacterium. The sequence goes on along the minus strand of CACSIN010000001.1, from coordinate 525,369 downwards.
GTACCTTATGGCCATACAGCACTCGGTTATCGGGTCGCTGGTGTCGTAGCGGCGTTTCCGTCGATGCAGTGTGCAAAAATTCTTCACAAGAGCCCATTATATTGCGCCACGAACGTAGCGGCAGACGGCCAAAAACAAATAATTCGCTCAACGATGGCAGGTAGAGATATTCTACTTGATAACCCGGCTTTCCATTCAATTCCACCGGCCCAATCCAATGCGGAGTGTATACCCTCAACGGCATCGGTAGTTGTTCAAACCAGTGACTTTCGTTCTGCATTTTCAGACGTTTATCACTGGTTTTTGTGACAACCCGCGGCGATATATGCAAATCGTTAAACGCGCGTTGCGTCGTGATATTGGATTTGGAACGGTGATAGGTTTGCATCAAACCAAAGTCAAACCAATCACCTGTATGCAGTGGTTTAGCCCGATGTAACAGGGCGTATTGAGCGATGCCTTGAATAAAGTCGCCATCAGCGGCTCTAATAGACTTAACCAGTGACGCAGTATCAGCAAACGAAAAATAACCACTTAGCACTGGATCATGATCGTTTTCAGCGAGAGGCTCTATAACGGCAATAGCACCGTCGGCATCCAGTTTGCTGACTCGATGCCACGTATAGTTATCAACGGTATAACTAACGGCATACGCGTTAACCACACGTCTATCGAGATCATAGATCAGCGTATCGCCATGCAGGATAGATATCGCTGGTGAAACCTCGGTGATCGATGCAAGCGCATGTAAAACCGAATTACCCAATGTTTCACCGACAGNGACTCGGAGGACACTAACATCTAAGCTATCAAGAATCCGTTGATCGGCTTCGTTGATGATAAAATCGTCAGGAATCGTCAGGAATACTGGCTCATCATCTAAGCGACAATGCTTTATCTGATGCTCGAATAATCGGCGATTTCCGACCGGTAAAAATGCAGGCGGTAATGCACCAAACTCTGCTGAAAAATCTGCATCCAAGTAGGCAGCGGAAGTAATTAACAACATCGTTAGTGGTCTTCTGATGAAACCGGTGATATCGGCTCAGATCGGTCAGCTTTCTCTTTTTCTAACAATGACAGTATTTCATCATATGACAACGCTGCAAATTCTGATGGTCGTACGGTTTTGTCATCAATATAGAAGCCTTCAAACCCACACCAAGGCTTGCCAACGTGTATTTCATCATACGGTACCTGGTGCTTGTTCAGCCAATCAATCACAACTGGCAGGGTATTGGCGGTTATCTTACCGACATTGTTCTCATACGTACGCATATTGCGCGCGGTATGAATAACAATTTCAAAACCCTGAGATTGATAATCACGCAGTTTTTGAACGACATCCAATCGCGGGCTTACCGACTGATAATCACCAGTACCCTCGATAGTCAGTGTGTTGTCTAAATCAAAAACCAAACGTTTCATATTTTTTCCTGCCAATCAGACAGAATTTCCTGTTTTTGCAGGCAGCCAAATATAACGCCTGACTGCCATCGCCAATCCGACAACACCTAGCACGATAGATAAAGTTCGCGCATCCGGGTATCCGCCATCGTGATCGAACATGACCAATAGACATACAACAAACACGCCGTGTAGGAACACTTGCCAGCGCAGCCCTAGGCCTTGGGGGTAACGTCGACAAAACTGCACAGCAAGATACACACTCAACAAGCCACCAGCAGCACCCGCAAGCACATCAACAGGCCAATGCACACCAACCAAGATACGGCTAAGTCCGGCCGCTGCCGCCAGAAAAAATACTGCAAAGCGCGCCCACCACGCTCGGTAATAATAAAGCATAACACCGGCGAAACAGAAAACCGTTAAGGTGTGGCCAGATGGGAAACTAACCTGGGTATTCTTCGGCCCAATCAGAATAAAACTATCCGCAGGCAACACCGCAGGAGGTCGATCTGCCATCACGGATTCTTTCAGGCCATGGGCAATAATCGTCCCAATAATCGCAGTTACGAAGATCAGCCAATACAGTCGATGATCATTCTTCGACAGAATAAACATCAGCGCAAGAATAGTCAGCGTGTCGCCTACGAAGGTAAGATTTTGAAGAAAGAACGGCGCGAACTGCGCAGAATAAGCGTTAATCTTCAAAAAGCCGGCATGATAACCCGACGACAGATAAACAATCGCATCAATACTCGCCAACACCATTGCTGCAACGAGCAAAAAACGGTCAATCGACGGCGACACCGGCATACCCGTTTGTTGAAACGCTGCATTGCGAGTCACAAAGGCTTGCCAAAGCGTCTTCTTCAAAGGGGTAGATGATGTCATGGGTTCTTTATCTCCACCAGCCGCACACCTCCCTCAGCATAGAGCACCTGATAACGATCAGGAGCGATTGCCTCCTGCAAACGCGGCAGGTTATTCACGCGGGTATAAACCCACTGGCCGGGCTTTGGTTTATCGACGGTATACGTTATTTCCTGACGGTAGACGCTAAAGCTCGGCATATGCATACGATACGCGACTACGTCAGCGTCCGCCGATTTTGCCATCAATGCTGCCTTTTTAATCGGTGCCTGTTGTAATTCAGCATAGGCAGGAACAACAAAGTGGAAAACAAAAATTGACTGTAATACACCAGCATATATCAGCTTGACCCATACAGGCGCCCGTACCCGCCATTGAAGGAACAACAACGCGGCAAGCACTAAAACCGCCGCCACATAATATCCAGCAGTAAAGGCGACAGGAATACGGCTCAGCATCTCTTGTTCATATGCAGGCATCTGCGCAAGAAACAAGGGCGTAATAATGGGCAGCAGCAGAAACAGCACTACCAATACGATAACAGGGATTAGATACGCGCGCGGCGCTTTAAATCGGGTCGCATAACGCGCGCTGAGCAAAGCAAAAGGCGTTACTGCATTGAGCACGTAATGCGGTAGCTGCGTCTGGGATACCGAAAAAATCGTCAAAATAACCGCCATCCATATTAGGCAGTAGCGCTCAAACGGTCTTGCCCAATACGCTTTAAGATAACGTAACGGGCGAAGCAATAATCCGGTAAATGGCAGTACGACAAGTGGAAACGTCAGCACATAATAGAAAAGGTTACCGCCATGGCCTTCTTTGGTGCTGGAGAAACGCTCCAGATTATGATCGATAAAAAAGCCTTTGAAGAAACCAATTCCCTGATCTTGATAGACCAGCCACAGCCACGGCAAAATGATTAACAGGAATACACACCACCCGAGCGGATGGAAAAAGGCGCGTAATAACACCATGAATTGTGAACGGCTGGTGAAAAAAATCAGGCTCACGGCCGCCGGAATAACAATCGCCACAGGGCCTTTAGTCAGGANCCCGAGCCCCATCCAAGCAAAGACCCGCAGTAACGTACCAAGCTTAGGCTTTTGATAGTAACGCCAGATATCAAACAGCGTTAGAGACAGGATCAGATTCAATAACGCATCGGCAATTGCAGCGCGGCCAATCATTCCCACCCAAAGGATGTTAACCAGAAACAAGCCGGCGATAACAGCACGATGCTTTCCTAGCTGTTCTCGTGCAAAGCTAACTAAAACGGCAACCCACAAGCCACAGAAAAGCGCAGAAGGTAAACGATAAGCCCACTCATGCTGCCCTAATGCAGAAACCGACAACGCTTGAAACCAATAAATTAAAATCGGTTTGTCATAGCGCGGCACCCCATTGAGATAGGTCGCCGCCCAGTTGCCGGAATCCAGCATCTCTCGCGTTGCCTCAGAAAAGGCACCTTCATCAACATCGAATAACGGAGTCGCACCAAGGCCGATGACCACCGCAACAAGAAATGCAATGACAATCAGCCAGGGAGAATAAGCCAGTTGATGCAGCTGACGCGAGATGTTCTGCATCAGCTGTTATCGTCTTCTTTGCCGAGAGATTTAGACGCTTGCCGAACCACATATGATCGTGTCGACGTGGACTGAAAAAAGACCCGACTAAGCATTTCGGCGAGTACGCCCGTGGTCAAAAATTGCAGTGCGGCGACCAGTAATAGCGAGGACACCAACAGTAGCGGCCGATTACCAATGTCTTCTCCAAGGATATATTTGGCAAATCCAAGATAGGTCAGAATCAGACCACCCAATGCGCCTACCATCAAACCGATAATGCCAAAGAAGTGACCCGGGCGCGCACGAAAGCGCAAGAAGAAGAACGCCGCCAGAATATCAACAATAACACGGAAGGTACGTGAAATACCGTACTTGGATTCGCCAAACTGACGAGATCGGTGGTTCACCTTGGTTTCAGCAATACGATGAGGCGACGTTACGGTTGCCATCCAAATCGGAATAAAGCGGTGCATTTCACCGTACAACCGAATCTGCTTAACGATAGAAGCACGATAAACTTTTAAGCTACAGCCATAGTCGTGCAGTTCAAGACCGGAGATTTTCTGAATCAATTTATTGGCAATTCGTGACGGAATTTTCCGGGACACCAAATTGTCTTGACGGTCATAACGCCACCCCTGCAGCAAATCCAGATCACGCTCGATTAATTCATCAATCATGCGTGGAATGTCTTTAGGGTCATTCTGCAAATCGCCATCGATAGTGACGATCAGATCGCCCTCTGCCTCATCGATACCCGCCTGCATCGCCGCTGTTTGACCAAAATTCCGCTGCAGATCAATCAGCTTGACCCGCGGATTTTCTGTTTGAACGGCCGTTACTTTAGCAACGGTATCATCGGAACTACCATCGTTGATTAAGATCAGTTCCCAATCATGGCCCGTCGGATCCAATACCGCAGCGATTTCTTCTGTTAGCGGGTTCACATTTTCGGATTCGTTGTACAACGGAACGACAACAGACAATTTATAAGCTGGCATAAAAATCCTTGGGGTTTAATGGTCTATCACCTGAAGGCAGGCGATTATAGCCCACCTGCACTAGAAAAGACCAAAATTTTGCCGCGATAGTGCGCAATCCGACTATGAAAAGTATAGATGCCGCTCAACACCTGAACGAATACACGCTCTGTGAAGACGGTATTCAATAAGGCCGATACAGCCAGTTAGCCGTCACGAGATTCCGGCTTTTTACTGAACATAAGAATAAGCCCGCCCACTGCCGCCGCCATAATATTGCTCGCCAACAAAAATAGGTGCAGGTTAATAATAGGCGCTAGGCTCGCATCCGAAAAATTACTGGTGGCCGCAAGCCCTGCAGCAAATGCAGCTTCGTAACTGCCGGCAGAAGCCAAACCATTGATCGGCAGTGATGAACTTAAATCCGCAGTTAATATACCAACGGCGGCTTCATTGAATGCCATCGGCATGAAATGATTAAAAATCCAGTAGAACGCAATCAGTTTTACGCACCATATCAGCGCCGTTAATACATAGCTGATGGCGATAGCGCCGTAATGGCGATATTGCGGCGGAGCGAACTTACGAATGGGGCCAATCCGTTCAAACAATGGCAAAACCAATAGCCCGGCAAACAAGACAGCGAGACCGCCTACTGCCCACCACCCCCAGCGTTGCAGCTGCAGCAGTAAAATCAAGCCGACCAAGACGTGCAAATCAAACAGTCGAATACCTAACAAGGTCTTCACGCTTTCGGTCATATTGACATTCAGGCGCAAACGACTCAGCGCCGGCAATACCAACTCGCCCAATCGCATCGGCAACACAAAATTTGCCGCATTGTGTACCAAAGAAACACCGAATACCGGGCCTGCAGCTAACCCCGCACTGTCAGGTAGCAGTTTATAGCCATGAAATAACCGTAAGCCCCGCAACAAATGGCTTATCACCGTCATTCCCAAACACCCCAACACAAGAGAAAGCGAAACGGTTTCCCAATGTTTCAGAATGTTCGACCATGACAGTGCCTGCTGAGCCCAGATAATCAGCGCTAGCGTAAACAACACAACAAAGATCAGTTTGACAACAGGCGAGATTTTGATGGCAGGGCGCTCTCTATCAGAAAAAACAAAGCACGCTTCAGGCCACAGGATCGACCTAGCGTTCATAGCGCGTAAGCATGGCGTTTTTTAGCAAAAGAGGCAATATTCAGAAGGACTTTTCAAAAGCCTGATCGGGATTCGACCAGGCCTCTCAATAACAAACTCAAAACGTCTTATAGACCTTTACAGCTCGCATAGTAGGTTACTGTGCCCGGCCAATCGGAGAAGATCCCCTCAACACCGACATCTTGTGCCAGAAAATCCATCACATCCAGCATGAAGCTGTCACGGTTGGTCGCATCGGTTACGCTGTTGTAATACCAGCCGCCACCGCTGCCCAATGGGCCAGAACGCTCAAGCGTCCAGGTGATGATTTTCAAACCTGCATTTTTTGCAAAGCGGGTGTAATCCGATTCTGCTAACTGATCATTGCCATCTAACGTAATCAATGCCCACATAGGTGGTGCGATATAACGAACGCCGTCAGCAAAAAGTTGATCCATATCGGCCTGAGTGGCCTCGAATGTGTCATCGGCGTAAACACGATCATCCAGAAATACACTTTGGGTGCCGAAATCTGGGTCTTCTGCAATCCACTGTTTTACATCATCAACATTAAACGACTGAGGAAAAACGTCAGACGTCGGCACACCCGCCTGCTTGTATTCGTCAATCATTTTGCGCGCGTAAGCTTGCTGAGAAAAACCATCAAACGGCATATCAACCGACGGGCTCTTCAGTTCTGGTGTCATTTTTGCGTCCAGCGACTTAAACAACGCGATACTCTCCGCATGCGTCATCAATGTACCCGATGAAGCATACAAGTCTGTGCGCCAGGAAGCGGTTGCATTCATGTACTCTTCAACAGATGTAGCTTTACTGTTGCCGGCATCCATTTTTCCCTTCAGCGTTCGGAATTCAGCCAACGTCACATCACTAGTACAGCACTTGGCAGACGCAGAGTTCGTGCCGTCTGAAGGAGTAAAGCCTTCTGTACACTTGCTTGCTAAAGGCGTCGCCAAAATATTCGTCGTGGTATGCAGATCGCACTGCGAGTGACGGCAAACCAGTTCTTTATCTTTGGTAAAGGTCACGTCACATTCCAAGATGCCAGCGCCCATGCGTGCAGCGGCAATATACGATTCTTTTGTGTGCTCCGGAAATTGCATCGCAGCGCCACGATGACCAATCGAGAAGTCGGATTTACGCAGTGGTTTTTCCTTGCAGGCTTCAAGCTCTGTTTTTAGAGGCCCTGTCGGCAAGTCATCAACCAAGAAAAACGGACGAGGACCAACCTGCACATTGAAAGATGAAGAAGATGAACTGTTGTTTTCGTCGTCATCGCAAGCGACCAGACAAACAGCCAAACTGGCAACAACCAGTACTTTGGCGAGGTGTTTCATAGATGCTCCTGACATAAATACTTGTGAAATATTGTCGATAGTGGCGATTAAAGCCGCAAACAACATAAGGCTCTTATGTTTCTGCGGCATGGCGCTTTTATGGCGCTTCACTGACAAAAATATGACGAAGTATTACAACGGAGAGACTGCTACCTCAGATATGTTATCTGTCACAAAAAATTCCATCACTTGGTAAAGATCATCAATGTTCAGTTGTATCTGACGAGCCGTTTGCGCCAACTCATCCGATGCTTCGACATTCACTTGCATTGCCATATCAATCTGCACCAACGCATCGGAAATTTGACAAATACCATCCGATTGCTCTTTGGACGCCAACGTGATTTCACAAATATCCCTCGCCGACTGCTGCATCAGAGGCACAATATCATTCAATTCCTGGCTAGCAGCGCTGGCAACCGATTGACTCTGTTGCCCTAACTGATCAATGTCTTTGGCCGCATGTTGAGAATGCTCCGCCAATTTGCGTACTTCACTAGCAACAACAGAAAAGCCCCGACCTGCATCACCAGCTCGCGCAGCCTCTATCGATGCATTTAATGCTAACAAATTGGTTTGATAAGCAATGTCATCTACCACAGCGATTTTACTGACGATGCTACGCAGCGCTTCCACCGCATGCCCGACAGTTTCGCTACCATGCTCTATGCGCCCTAGCGTGCGCTCAGCCAATACCTGTGCTGCCGTCGCCCCCTCGGCATTTTGACGGGTAATCGCAGACATTTCTTCCAGCGAAGCAGATGTTTGTTGTAAGGATGTCGACTGCTGTGCGCCAGCACTGGCCAACGATTGCATCGTGACATTAATCTCTTGGGCCGCCGCAACCAGCGACGCCCCTGTTTGCTGAACATCCAACACAATACGCTGTAACTGATCGAGAAAACCATTGAGGGCTTCAGCCGTGCGACCAATCTCATGTTTGCCCGTCACCGGTAATCGGCGAGTCAAATCTGCTCCGCCATCACGTAACCGTTCTACCGCATGTTCGATCTGCAGTATGGGCCGAACTACCGAGCGGGAAATCGCCAACGTCATCACCACCGCCAACAGGCTCAGCAACGCCGTCAGCCCATAATATATCTGATCCGATCGCTTTTGATGGGCCTGCTGTACTTCCAAGCTCTGATAGTAAATGCGCGCTTTTAGTGACGACAAATCGCCCACTAGCGGTGCCAAGCGTCCATACGCGACATCCAACTGCGCGATCAATTGCTGCCGCTCCAACTGTTGCTGATGAAGCTTGGCGCGTTGTTGCAGGTATTCTTGAAATACCAGAACCAACAGATCACTGGCGGGCAATTGATGAAGCTGAACCAATAAACGCTGCGTTTCATCCGTGTTATGCGGGGAGGCCTGATAATCGGCCAATTGCAGACGAAGAAATAATGATTGAAGCCCCACGTCTCCGGCAGGTAATTCCGAATGGAACGCTGCTGCCGCTTGCTGCCGTCGTGTTTGCGTCGCTTTCAATGTCGATTGCAGTTGCCGGAACTGATCAAATAGCATTTTGTAATGCCAGGACAGGTTAGCCAGTGCTTGCGCTGCCTCCTCCCCTCCGAGTAGATCAGACAGACTATTCAATCGACGCAAAATATGATCAATTTCAACATAGAACGCTTGCTGATCACCAAGCTGAGCATGTGCCAGAAACGCCAACTGGTAGCGATGCGCATCCTGAATACTGCTCGATAATTGCGTGATGGTTTGTTGTAACGACTCGTCAAGTTGCTGACGTTTCACCGCCTCTTGACGCAATATGCTGTTGTATTGATAGATGGCAGCCGTCAAGCTGAAACTGATCACGATCAGCCCGGCTAACGCTGCCAATTTATGGCGAATATCCAAGTCCCTGTAGATACGGCCCGCTGAAAATCGGCGCATTGCTGTATCCCCTTAGTAAGACGCCAATTCTGCAGGGAAGGGATGACAAGTTTGTTACAGTCGGCTCTTTAGATCACACAATACGGTAAGTAAGGCAATTAACGCCCAAGAAGGCGCCGAGCCGAATCACTATTCAGTGCTTCCTGCAGCTTTTGTGGATCCCCGATTAGTTCTTTCATTTTTTGCTCCGCTTTGCGGCGGTTATCCGGGTCTTGCAAATACCGACTCATCAGTTCAGACATACGACCCGCCTGATCCGGCGGCAGCAGTTTGGATAGCGCTTCGCGCATTTTATTTGGGTCATCCAGCAATCCCATTGCTTCTTTATTGAGGTAATCCTGCATGTTCACCTCACCCTCTGGCCCAGCAGAGGTGCGTGACGAAGAATCTGGCAAGGGTACTGACTGGATGATATTAACGCTCGGTAACTCGGACACTTGCGTTGCTAAAATTTGATTCAATGCCTCATCATCGAGACTATGAATACGTGGCAAAGACTGCGCTAGGCGTTCGCGTTCATCGACGTAGAGTATTTTATCCGGTTCATCAGCACTTTGAATGTACGCTGTACCCGGTGCAGGAGAGTCTGGGTTGCCCGTGGTGCTGTTTGCCGCGCGACTGCCAGACAACCCCGAAACGGCATCAAGTGGGGGGACACTGCTTTGTTGCTCAGAAGGCTCCCTACTGCTCTTGCCATCAACAGCCAACATCTGCTCCATACCCCACATAAACGCGCCGCTAGCGACCGTATCGGCAAGACGAATTAAACGATGATCAGGGCCCGCTAGCGGCGGGAGATTCTTCGACGGCGCAACAACGCCATACCCCCATATCAAGACCAATGCCACAAAAAGTCCCAGCGCACTATTAAACAACATGCCACTGATACGCCCCGCATAGCTGGTATTTGTGCGCCACTCTTCAATCGTAGGCCACGCTTTACCGCATAAACGTAATAACAAATGCAACAGTTGCCCAACCACAAACATCACACCAAAAAACATCGCCATGGCAAGCAACATTTGTACGGCGATTTGCGGTAAATCAGGGGGAAGTTTAGGGGCGACCCAGCGATAAAAATCGCCGCGCCAGAGAAATGTCGTGCCATATGCGCATCCAAGACTAATGATGCGCACCAGCAAATGGACAAAACCTTTCATCAAGCCGCGCACAGCAAAAATGCCGACAAAAACAGCCAATGATGGTATCAGAATGTCTTCCATGTCGCTCCCCTGTAGCCTACCTGCAGATAGATAAAGGCAAATTCGTTTTCGTTACCGCACTGGGCAAGCAGTGCTCAACGAAAGGTAATCACATCATCAATACGATCCGTATTCAACGCCAACATGAGTACACGATCAAGCCCAAGCGCAACCCCGGAACAGTCAGGCAACCCTGACTCGAGCGCATCAAGAAACGCATAATCGNCAGGCATCGCCTGCCCTCCGGCTTTGATCCGCTCGGCATTGTCCTGATGAAACCGCTGCTTTTGCACCGCAGCATCGGCCAATTCATGGTAGCCGTTGGCCAACTCCAAGCCGCGGTAATACAGCTCAAAACGCGCCGCCACTTGTTCGCCAGATTCATCGCGATTAATGCGTGCAAGCGCGGCCTGGCTCGGCGGATAATCAAACACAAACACCGGCGCTTGCTGCCCGAGTTCTGGCTCGATGGCATGGCTCATTAGTAAATGCAGCCAGTCGTCACGCGACGCACCACGCATGTCGATATCAACTAACTGCTTCGCCTCGAAAATTAACTGCTCATCACTAATGGTATGAGGATTAAACCCCAACACCTCTTCAAAACAGGTTCGATAGCTCTTATGCTCAAAATGATGACACCCTAGAAGCTGTTCAATCAAATCGGCCATCTCATCCATCAAGTCCCACAGATCAAATCCAATACGATACCATTCGAGTAAAGTAAACTCGGTGTGATGCCGACGGCCTTGTTCTTCCGCGCGAAATGCCTTGGTGATCTCGAAACAATCCGGAACCCCGGCTGCGAGTAAGCGCTTGATAGCATATTCGGGAGATGTTTGAAGATAGCTGCCTTGCGCCAACTGCAGAGAGTCAATATGAGGATCGGTAACGCTACAATCAGCGACTAACGGAGTATCGACTTCAATCACGGCTCGGTCAGAGAAAAAATCACGAATTAACCGGTACATTTGAGCCCGGGCTTTGATCGCCTCAATAGACGCGGTCGGTTGCCAACGTTGCATAGCTCCCCTGTCGCCACTAAAAACAAGCAGCTCAATTCGCTAAGAAGGGTTGCTATCAGCAACGATGCCGACCGAGCAAGCACCCACCGCACGGTAATGATTAAATTAGGCAACAACCGAGATCGCTGCCATCAAACGAAAGCGGACTAGCCTTTCGCACGCGATACGTATTCACCTGAACGCGTATCAACACGGATCACTTCACCCTGATCAAGAAACAACGGCACACGTACAACAGCGCCTGTTGACAAGGTTGCAGGTTTAGATCCGCCTTGCGCAGTATCGCCTTTCAATCCCGGATCAGTTTCAACAATTTCAAGCTCGATAAAGTTAGGCGGTGTAACACTGATCGGGGCACCGTTAAACAGCGTCACCTCAAAGATTTCTTGCTCTTTCAGCCACTTTTCACATTCACCAACAGCGGCTTTATCCGCTTGATGCTGTTCAAATGACTGTGGCTCCATGAAATGCCAAAATTCACCATCGGTATACAAGTACTCCAATGAATGATCCATGACGTCCGCGCCTTCCAGCTTATCACCAGATTTGAACGTCCGCTCCCAGACGCGACCACTGTACAGATTACGTAATTTAACCCGAGCAAAAGCTTGGCCTTTGCCCGGCTTCACGTACTCATTCTCAAGAATGGAACAAGGCTCGCCGTCCAGCATGACTTTCAGACCTGAGCGCAATTCATTGGTAGAATAGGAACCCATCAGTATCCTCTTACATATATTCAAATAAAAAGGGCCGTAATGATAACGCGAACAGCGCCAAGATGGCAGACCAGCGATTGGCAATCACTGCTCAAATCAAGCATTCGTTCGGTTGATGACCTGTGTGACGCCCTCAACATCACCGTCGAAGACCTGCCTATCGCTCGCAAAGCCGGGGATGATTTTGCGGTCAAGGTGCCTCTGCCCTATTTACAGCGTATCCGCCCCGGCACCCCGAACGACCCACTGCTTCTGCAAGTGCTACCTCAAGCGCTGGAAATGCAAGCAGCTCCCGGGTTTTCTAAAGATCCACTGGAGGAAGCGCAGTTCAACCCGGTACCCGGCCTGATTCACAAATACCATGGCAGAGTTTTATTGATCAGCAGCCCTCATTGCGCCATACACTGCCGTTACTGCTTTCGCCGGCATTTTGCCTACGACGCTAACACACCCGGACGCCGCCATTGGCAACCTGCCCTGGATTATATTGCAACCGATAGCGACATTTATGAGGTCATCCTCAGTGGCGGCGACCCGCTGTCTGCGACAGATAGCTATCTGCACGAGTTGGTAACTGCAATTGCCGCCATTCCCCATGTCAAAACCTTACGACTGCACACTCGCCTACCCGTAGTGATTCCCCAACGAGTCACCCAAGAGCTTCTAGATGCCATTACAGGCACACGTTTAAAACCGTTAATGGTGCTGCACATCAACCATTCGAACGAGATTGACGACGATGTTGCTCAGGCCGTCAAAGTCTTGCAATCAGCAGGTATTCGCTTGCTCAATCAAAGCGTTTTACTGCGTGGTGTAAACGATTCACTTGAAGCCTTATCAGACCTGTTATGGAAACTTTATGCGCTCGACGTTGGCGCTTATTACCTGCATGTGTTAGATATGATTGATGGTGCAGCTCATTTTTTGTGCGATGACTCACAATCAATAGCACTTTATAATAAACTGGCTGCAAAGTTGCCTGGCTATATGCTACCGCGCTTGGTTCGGGAAACGGCGAGTCACACCAACAAAACGCCATTAATCTGACTCATAACAACACTGGGAAGGACACCGCAAATTGATCAATCGCATTGCGCCAGTCGCAAATTTTGGCGAATGTGACGATTTTTCAGCGGTAATATATGTATATGGAAAGGCATCTGAGTTTATGAAAAGTCCTGTTCAGGATTCCATCCTTAATATAAAAGAGCCCGTTAGCAAGCGGCTTTCTTTTGCTGATGCGAATAAACATGCGCTGGAACAATGGGTCAACAACCTACCGGTTGCAGATCTGTCCGCATCATTAAAAATGCTATTTAGCGCTTTGAAGGAAGTCAATCAATTGCAGGCAACGCCTGCAATCCGCTTAGATCTGTTGGAAACTCTCCGCCAACCACTGTTTTTGGCTCTTGAACGCTTGAGCCGGCATTTCCTGAACCAGCCAGTTCTCTTGCCTGAGCGCCCGGAAAAAATCGCAACACTGCATCAAAATGTGCTCACAGAACTTGCCAACGGCTATATGCTGACGGCAAAACAAAGCCAAGCCAAGATGAGTGCGCTGTTGAAAAAACCCTCAGCTGCACTCGCCAGCGCTGTCTATGAAGCACTGGAAGTTATGCGTCACCAACTTTTTTGTGACTACCAACTGTACCGCGCTGAAAACAAAGGGTTTTGGCGAAAAATCCATCATCTCTATCAAATTGCCCACAGCTTCAAACTGCATGAAAAAGTCATTCGACACGAATATGGCCACTCCATCGATAGCAAATATCGTGAACTCTTACTGTGGGGGTCCATCAAAGCGAATCAACTGCGTCAAGACGACCTAAGACGTCTACTTCCGCTTGTCAGCGACTGGGCACTGAAAGTCTCCATCGCGCCATTATCTGAGCAACAATCCAGCCTTATTATTGAACCAACCGCGGATCACGGTCCGGTTTTTTTGCGATTTTTCCAAGGCAACCAATCGGCACGCGCCTCCAGCTTGGAAACCGCTGAACTGATTGACCACTTAAAAGCACTCAAAGATCCGCTATTGGTGAATAACAACCCCAAAGAAAAACTGCCTGAAAATCTACTTAATCACTTAATCCTGGCATGGGGTGTCGTCAGCGATCGCACGTTTATGCGCCTAGAAAGCAACTCTCAACTAACCATGTGCATTGGGCTATCAACTACCCACTACTTTGTTGCCGAAAAAACCCCCTTTGGCCAATTAGTGTTAGGTAATGAAGATGAACGTGTAACCATGCAGGCCGACGCCGAAACGCTCGCATTACTCGACGAAAACGCGCTACCACCTGATGGCTCAGACCCGCGTTTTCAGGGTCGTGAATTTCAGTCAGATGTCGAAGATAAAGACGTATGGAACGAAACTTATTTTCATACTGCTAACAAGAAAGTTGAAGAAAACAAACAGGCTGCACAGGTAGAAATGGAATCCATTGTTTACCACATGCGCCAAGGTCTTACTCAAAGCAACATCAGTGCAGATCAATATCAACATTATGACGTCAACATTATCAACATGAGCCCTGGTGGGTACTGTTTAGGCTGGGAAGATATCGCTCCCTCAGCAGTCAAGGCAGGCGAAATCATTGGCATCAAGACCGATTTGTACAAACACTGGCATATCGGGGCGATTCGCTGGGTCAAACAATTCGACAATAAATCCCTGCGCATTGGGGTCGAACTAATCAGCCCCTCAGCAACCGCTTTTGGGGCAAAAAGGGTCACTGACTCTGGTGCTGACGACACAGCATACTTGCGGGTGTTGTATTTGCCGGAGGTCAAAGCCAATGGTCACCCTCCAACGCTAATTACGCCAACACTGTCTTTTCGCGAAGGCCAACATCTGGTGCTGGTTAAGAAAGGGCGAGAAACCCCTATCATATTAGAGAAACTGATTACATCCAGCGGTTGCTTCTCTCAATTCAGTTTTAGCCAAACCAAACCATTGGCCCGGCCAAAGGCTTCAGGTAACATAACTGATGCAGTGGATGAGACAGCTGATACTGAAGCGAACAACGATTCGGTGTGGGAACTCCTATAAATACTATAATATCCCCACAGAACAGCACTCTGGACCTCTCAGCAATGCAAATTGACGTCTTGCCTGAAATAGCGTGTTAAATACCACTTATACGGCGCGCGTTATCGTGCCCCGGTTTAGAATCTGCAATCGCACGCATTGCGGTATAGCTGTTTGACAACAGGCCGGATGATTCAGGGACTCATGTGTTATTCCATCGGGACCGCCCGCAATGCGGGTTTGGTTATGAGCAGATCCAATTGACGCGATTTATGAATTTAGCAGCCAGCCACAGTATCCTTGTTCAGGTCAAATCCCAGACCGAAGCCGAACGTATTATCGGCTTATGTCGCGATGCCTTCACAACGATTCGTGCACATCGAATCACCTCGGAAAATGACCTGCTTGAGCACATCAAAGATGCTGAGAACTGGCAACTTCTCATCACCGACAATCTTCACCCTGAAGTGTCCCTGCCTTACGCATTAGATACCCTTAAGGCTCATGACGTTGATCTCCCTGTTTTGCTGATGGCTAACAGCATGCCCGATGAAGCGAAAAAGCAGGCATTGCAACTCGGCGTATGCGATATCGTCGAAAAAGANGACGACGGGTTACTGCTTCACGCTGCTGATCGTGAAATTCACAACACATTGGCACGCCGCCAGGCAAAGTCGCTACAAGCAGCATTGAATGAGCTGCAGGAGCGTGCTGACAAATTGATGAGCGATACTGACGATGCTATCGCTTACGTCGCCGACGGCATCCTGATCGAATCGAATCAGCAATTCGCTGAAGCCTTCGGATACAATTCACATGAAGATCTTGATTGTGCATCCATGATCGATTTGGTTTGCGACGACGACCAAGAGACATTCAAGGCGTTTCTCCGTGCATTCAGCAAAGGCGAAATTGATAAAAACAGCCTGGGGTTTAGCGCACTAAAAAATGACGATGATACTTTTAATGCCCTGATTCACTTGAGCCAAACATCGCTTGATGGTGAGCCCTGCATCCAAATTAATCTGGCAGCTACAAACCCCAATGATACCGAAGCGGCCGCCAGTACCGATGACGCCGCTACTGGCCTTCCCAATCGTTATGCCTTGATAGAGGCGCTGAAAATTGCCGCGCTTCAGCACGCAGGTAAAGCCACCCTAGCGCTCTTCGCGATTGACGATTTCGACAAACATGAAGGCGAATTGCAACTATCAGGTTGCGATGCTCTGATAAAAGACTTGGCTAGCGAAATTTCCAAAACACTGACGGTTGAGAGTATTGGCCGCGTTGGCGACGACAAAATCGCTGCGCTATGCCTCAAGCAACCCGAGAAAGTCTTGCCTGAAAGCGAGAAGTTATTGGAAGCATTGGATCAGCACATCAGTGACATTCAAGGCCGCAGCGTGCAATACAGCTGCTCCATTGCATTGATGAAATTACCCAATATTGAGCCGGCTGTGCTGTTGGATAATGCCGTTTCGGGTCTGTATGACATTCGTCGTCAGAAAGGCAAAAATGCTGTCGACATCTACACGCCTCTAGAGAAGAAACCCTCCAAACAAGCCGTATCAAGCCAGGACAGCTTTGATGATATCGTCGCATCAGGCGCGATGCAGATCATGTATCAACCCATCATGAGCCTTCACGGTGACGAAGTAGAAAACTATGAAGTTACTGTCGATATCTTTAAGCCAGAATTGCTGGACGGTATGGATCTCAATAAATTAGATCGTTGGTGCCTAATTGAATCAACAAAAGCACTGGCCGCCCACATTACTAACGGCCACAATACACGCTTATTGATCAACCTCAGCCAAGCGGCTCTGCTTGATGAAAGCCTTGCCCCATGGGTAAAAGTCGCATTAAAAGCCGCTAATTTAAAACCCGGTTCAGTGACATTACAGTTTGCTGAAGAAGATGTGAAAAATCACCTTAAACAAGCCGCTGGCAACTTTGGCATATTTAAGGCCCAGCAAGTGCCCGTTTCGATAAATCGGTTTGGCGATGAAAGCGAACCCGATAAGCTGCTAAAACATGTCAGCCCTGATTTCTTGCGATTTACCCCTGCGTTGACCGAGCTGCTCACCAATGGTGAAGACACAACACCGCTGAAAAAGCTGCTCTCCCAAGTTAACGAGATGGGCATCAAAACGATCTTACCCGATATCCAGAATGCTAGCTCATTAGCGACCTGCTGGCAGTTAGGTACGCACTATATTCAAGGTGCGTATCTGCAGCTGCCAACGCCAGAAATGAACTACGAGTTCGCTGAGCTCGGTTGATAAACTGAGCACCTGACGAATCTGTTTTCAGGTGCTTTGCGTTCCGGCGAGCGCCTCGCGCGCCTCCTCTTCCTATCTTTACCATATTAAGACCCTTCACTATATCTGCTCATTTTTTGATCAATTGTTATTCTGTTTTACAATTAAAGATGTTGTTCAGGGATGAATCTCTTCTAACCAGTCAAAAACTGGCACCCAAAAGGATGTAGGGCAGAAGGGGCGGTTTGTCCGATAGCCTTATCGATCCTGAAGGGGACAATCATGAAGAAACTAATGACACTGGCTGCAGCTGTGCTGACAAGCCTTATGTTGAGTGGCTGTATTGAAAGTTTTGTTTTGAACGGTGAAGAGCTGGTACCACAAAACGAACAAGAAGAGTAACGGCAAGTCGTTTAGTACTTGAAGCACGGGGCATTCGACAATAACAAACACCCCGTACTACTTAGAAAGCAAATCTAGAAAACATCAAACACTCCCACCGATATCCCTCTCCCTTCTTCTCTAATTAGCAAAAACACCAATCGAAGAATAACGGTTCACACACCTATCTACGAGTTACCGAGTAAAGAGGCATCCTGGGTCTGCTGGGTTGTTTGTGCTGCCTTTTCGATCGCTTCTGCAGCACAGACCGCACCAGAGGCAAACGCACCTTCCACACTTCCGGCCAGAATCCCACCAAAGGAAGAACCCGCAAAACATAAACGCGACCCCATATCTTTGCGAGTCAATGGGCCAGCCTCACGCGCTTCAGCGGCTTTAACGAGCGTTCTGGCTGCCATGATATCCGGATCTTTGCTCCACTCACTGCGTTTTACATCGACGGGCTGGGTTGAAGCCGCAGGAAATGCCTTGGCTAAATTGGCAGCAATTTCTGTCGCTACCGCGGCAGTCGACAGGCCCGCAGCAGCGACGGCTGCATCACCTACGGCCCAAGTCGCCAACATATTGGAATTCGGATGCACCTTATTCATGTTATAAAACACCCGGAATCGCCCATTCTGCGGCGAGCTCGGAACCTCTGCGTTATCATTTGATGCAATCACAATGTGGTCTTTACTGTTATCCCAAAAGGTATTGGCAAACCGAGCAACATATTTCTCCATATGACCACGTTTCACTTTTGCCAATTGCTCTGTGTGCGCTGCGCTCAATTCTGGTTCAAAACGCACATGACGCTTCAATACCTCGGCAGGTACCGCCATGACCACGTGGTCTGCGGCAAACTTTTGGCCATCCACGGTTGTTGCAACTGCGCCCGTAGCTGTGTGCTCAACCTTGGCAACTCGCATATTGAATTTCACATCCAAGTCTCTGGCCATGTGCTCAACCAGGGGTTTCATTCCCATCGTTGCGTGATGCGTTACCAAATTGTCTGCCAGCGTTTTTTCACTAACCAGCGAGGGTAGTTTGCTCATATCGCCACCGTCGGGTTTTTCAATCAGTGCCGCCATATAAACGTTCATTAATCCGGTATTCTCGACCGGGTTAAATGGCAATAAGGCATGGATTACATCCTGCAGGGTTTGATTTTCACTACCCGTGCCAATAGCTTCATCGACAACCTGTTGGGCCTTATCGCGCGCAGCCAAGGCAATTTGATCGGCAACAACCGTCGTGCCCACGGCATTGATGGCATCCGTTATATCTCGCGCCTGTGTTGTCATTGATGCAGCTGCTGCCAGCGCCGAAATCTTCGACTGAACCTCTTCTCGAGCTTCATCGACAGCATGTCTAGCTGCTTGATTCGTAGCGGGTAGCTGGTTGTATCCCATGTCAACAGGAACACCGGCAGCATCAATCGTATGGATACGTCCACCGACTCGATCTTTCGCCTCAAGCACAGTCACTTTCATGCCTGCGGCCTGCATATCCATCGCCGCTTTCAAACCGGCAATACCACCACCTACAACCACAGCAGTTTGTTGACGGTCTGTGCGTGATTCTGATTCATCATCATCGCAGCCCGCTAGAAACGTCAGTGCACATACAACACCAATGCTTTTAATCCATCGACAGTTTTGATTAAACACAACGATATCCCCTTGAGATTCATGACCTCTTAAGGTTAGCAGTAGACATGTTATGTGCAGGAGAATCAGATATCCGGCAGCCTCAGCTCAGGTAACTGCTAGATTTAGTGCATCTCGAATACGTGGAGCTTCAACAATGCTACAGGCATTCCTTTTTGCGCTGCTGGCCGCACTCGGCAACGCGGTGTTTGTCTTCGGGCAAAAGAAAGCAGCGACCAGCCACTCTCTTGGCTTTATCGCACTAGCAACGGCAACATCCATGGTGTGCTTACTTTTGCTTGCTGCTAGCCAACACGAATTGACCCAGGGATTACGCGGTAATGCGCGCTGGGCCGTTGTCAGTGGTATTGGATTGGCGGTGACCTATATGGGTTTCTATCTGCTCTATAGTCGATTTGGTGCCAGCTACTACGTGCTCTACGCCATATTATCGATGATCAGCACGGCAATACTGGTGGGTGTCGTTATTTTTCATGAGCCCTTCACACGGTGGCACTGGCTATCACTCATTCTTGCCGTTGGCAGCGTCGCAAGCTTCACGATCGGGCAGCAGCAATAGGTGCCTTACAGCAGGAAAAACGTATAAAAATGTTCGTGCATAAAAAAGCCCGCAGTAAGGCGGGCTTCGGTAGCTAGTCTGTTTACGACAGCTCGAACACGTCAGATATTAATCAGGATTCACTGATATGTCGCGCGGCCTGATAACCAAACGTCATTGCTGGGCCAAGTGTCGAACCTGGGCCAGGATAAGTCGGTAGAACCGCCGCAGCACAGTTACCGATCGCATACAGGCCGTCAATCGGCGCATCCGTTGCCTCAGCTAGTACTTGCCCGTGTTCGTTAGTATCCATACCACCATGAGTACCAAAGTCACCCGGATCAATACGGATTGCATAAAACGGCCCTTGATCGATGGTGTGCAAACACGGGTTTGGCGACACCGTTTCATCACCGTAGTAACGATCGTAGGCCGTATCACCACGCTGAAACTCTAGGTCTTTACCGGTCTTGGCATATTCATTCAACTTGCCGATCGTATCGTTAAGGCCGGCCTTATCGATACCCAATTTGGTTGCTAGCCCATCAATAGAATCTTCAATGGCCAAGAAACCATTTTCAAAGTATTCAGGCGGTAAACGCTTATCCGGGCGTGATTGAACATCCAGTAATGGACCAACCATGTAGGAATCACGGAAGCGTTTGTCGAAGATCATATATGCTGGCGCATTCGGATGTTCTTCTGAATGCGAAGCGAAGAACTCCGTCTGGTAAGCCATGTAGTTTTGAGACTCGTTAGCAATCCGCTGGCCAGCCATATTAACAACACAGCTACCTGGCAAAGATTTCTCCATAATCGCCAACCGTGGTGCCGGCTCGTCGGGGGCGGAAATCGTCGTACACCACCATGCACCATGCATCAGGCGTGTTTTAGCCCCAACATTCAACGACGCCACCAGCCCGTCACCGGTATTCGTGCGGATGCCACCGCCAGACCATTCGGTACTGGTCGGTTTGGGTAAATACTTATCACGCAGCTCTTGGTTGTATTCAAAACCACCACAACCCAGCACAACGCCTTTATTCGCCTTAATGCGAACAGTTTTGCCATTTTCTTCAGCAACGATGCCAATAACACGGCCGCTGTCATCTTGAATCAGTTCTTTCAATGCACAATTCAGAGTAACCGGGATTTGTCGGTTTTTCAGCGCCAGAAACATACGCGCCGTACCCGCTGCACCACACGCCAACCGACGTGCACGTTTAGTCTTGTGCTTCATACGCCAAAAGGTCTCACTGACGTACTTCAACATCAGGCGCACCATAATCCCAACCCAACCTTTGGAGCGAGTTACCAGATCGTGCCCTTCAACTTGCGTGAAACCAATGCGATCAAACAGGTACATCATATGATGGGTTTCTTGCAGGTCTTTCATGTCATCGCCAAGCTCATCAATATTGATTGGCATCGGCTCAAGAGAACGATGGCCCGCCTTGGCACCTGGGTTCTGCATGTAATAATCGGGATAATGTTCCAGCGAGATGTAACCGACTTCTTTGGCACGCTCAGTCACAAACTTAAGCATTTCGGGCGCTTTAGAAATATAGGTATCAATCAGTGCCTGCGGCACAGTGCCCGATTCAATGGTACTGTTGAGATAAGCTTCGGCATCGCTAACGCTGTCCTGAGCGCCACAAACCTTGGCATAGTGGTTGTTTGGGATCCAGATTCCGCCGCCAGATACGCCACTGGTGCCGCCAAATTTTACGGCTTTTTCAATGACTTCGACTTTGTCGACGCCCATTTCTTTCAAGCATAATGCGGATGTCATCGCACCGAGGCCGGAACCTACGACTACAACATCTAACTCACGATCCCACTGCATGTCATTTCCTCTGCTGTCAGGCTCTTGCTATGAAATTTTTTGTTCACGCCAGTATAGGGGCATCGACAGGGCGATACAATTAACCTAAATCAAATTAAATAGTCTTATCAGAGAGTTATCATCTTTTTGATGACTCAGCGCAACACCTCACCAATCCGGGTGAGGCGCAACACGTCACAAACCGTCTATGATCGACAATTTGGAGGATCACGATGCTATCAACNACCGTTACCCGTGAGTTAAACCACGATTGCAATCGAGCATGGGCAGTACTGGCAGATTTTGGCAATGTCGGCTGGGCAGCTGGCGACAATACCGTCGAAGTGATTGGTGAAGGGATCGGCATGATACGCCGAATTATCGTTGACGGACTCGATGCACCGATCGATGAAGTACTCGATTTTATTGAACCTGAGCAGCACAAGTTCGGTTACAGCATTCCTCGAGGTTTGCCCTTCCCACTGGATGATTACCGCGCCGAGGCGCAGGTTAAATTCGTCGCTGACGGTCGAACAACCGTGGTTTGGAAAGGTTGGTTTACCCCACAAGACGGCCTTACCGAAACCGATGCTATCGCGATGATGGATGGCATCTACAACCAATTAATCGACTGGCTAGACGCCCACCTTTCAGGTAGTACATCTGCTTGATCACGATGACTAACATAAAAAACATTGGCATAAAAAAAGGGGCTAAAGCCCCTTTTAAATTCGTAGATTGTCTACAGACGACAATACGTCGGATTAGACATCAACCAACGACTTAGCTGACGTGCTTACCCGCTAGATAACCAAATGCCATCGCAGGACCAAGCGTCGAACCCGGCCCTGGGTATGTAGGTAATAGCGCTGCAGTACAGTTGCCACAGGCATAAAGCCCATCAATTGGCGCACCATCTTCGGCCAATACCTGCCCATTAGTATTGATAACCATGCCACCACCAGTACCAAAATCACCCGGATTTGAACGAATGGCATAAAACGGCGGCTTTTCAATCGCGCCCAAGCACGGATTCGGTTTGTATTTGTCTTTCCCGTAGTAACGATCATAGGCTGCATCACCGCGCTGGAACTCTTCGTCCTTACCGATTTTTGCATATTCATTGAAGTTACTGATAGTGCTTTTCAGGCTGTCTGCATCAATACCGGCCTTTTCAGCAAGTTCTTCGATGGTATCCCCGATCACCAAAAATTCCGGTGTAAAGAAACGCTTCGGCAAAGCCTTATCTGGGCGTTGCTTAAACTTCATCAATGGGCCAACGAGATTTTCTGAACGATAAGTACGATCAAACACCATAAAGGCTGGATCATTCGGTGATGTTTCAGAATGCGTGCGGAATAAATCGTGCTGGAACGCCATGTAGTTTTCAGATTCATTAGCAAAACGTTTGCCCTGCCCATTAACAACCAGCGAGCCCGGTAACGACTTTTCAATAACGGACAACCGTGGACGTTTCTCGCCAGGCACGCTCCATGTCGTTACCCACCAAGCATGATTCATCTTATCGAGTTTGGCACCGATATTTTGTGCCGCAATAATGCCATCACCGGTGTTACTGGCGACACCTGCAGAGAATTTCGAGCTGGAGGGTTTTGGCAGGTGAGCATCACGCAACGCATCATTATGCTCAAATCCACCACACGCGAGAATGACGCCTTTATTAACACGCACAGCCATTGGCTTGCCGTCTTTTTCGATTTTCACGCCAATAACACGGCCAGCATCATCTTTCACCAAATCGTTCAAGCCAGCGTTACGCCATAGTGGAATATCACGATCTTCAACCGACCAAAGCAAACGCCCAACACCCGCAGCACCACAGGTAATGCGACGAGCACGTTTGGTTTTCACTTTCTTCCAACCGAAATCCAGGAAGTGGGTCAGCATCAGTTTGACGAACATGAAAGGCGCTAATGGCGCTTCTGTCATTAAGTCATGGGCTTCACGCTGCGTAAAACTGATCGGCCCTGCATACATCATCTGATGGCTTTCATTCAGGTGACGCCAAGCTTTGATCTTGTTGCGCGCCATTGGCTTTGGCTCTAAAGAACGATGGCCTTCACGAGCTCCGTCATTTTTCGCGTAATAATCTGGGTACATTGCCAAAGAGATATATTCGCAACGCGAACTATCAGCCAAAAACTTCAACATATCCGGGCCAGCCTGCAGATACGCATCGATCAATTCATCTGACACCAAATCTTCAGCAATCGTTGAACGTAAGTACCTTTTCGCTTCATCGGCATTATCTTTCGCACCGGCTGCTTTGGCATAGTGGCTATTCGGAATCCATATGCCACCGCCTGATATTGCGGACGTGCCACCGATCGTATCGGCTTTTTCAATAATTAGTACATTGCCGCCTTGATGATCATGGGCAGTGATCGCCGCTGTCAGCGCACCATTGCCTGAACCAACCACTAGGGTATCAACTTCATGATCCCAATTTTCCATAAAGACCTCTTCGGTTTTTTGGTTTATTTATTCTGTTTTGGACCACGTCCATATGGAGTATCTTGCAAGCGACATCACAAAGGTGCCGTGTCTCACAAATTAACGTGCCGACAGCCTACCAATCGACAAGCCGCGAGTAAAAGTGAATTACGAATTGGTTATCTGCGAAAACTCGACGAAACCCAACCAATCACTTTCAAGCACAGCGCGATGGATAATCCTTCCATGTCTGTCTGCAGGCAAAAAATGCAGCCATAAAAAAAGCCTCATAGAGGCTCTTTACCGAATCGAATAACTTATTCGAACCAGCTTTTAAAGGTGTCGGAAAAACCGGAAAACGAATCGCTGATGCTGGACATGAAACCTGCACTCTTTTGTTTGGATTCAGCAGCGACTTTTTCGCCCATTTCCTGCGTTTTTTCCATTGAATCACTGACGATTTCACGCGCTTTCGTGTCAGCCTGTTCACCAAATGCTTTGGTCTTCTCAACAGACGTATCGACCAAGTCACGTGCTTTTGCATCTACGTCTTTGAAGACTTTATCAGCTTCATTCGCCAATGATTCAGAATGCTCAGCCGCTTTATCCGTCAGTGACTGTGCTGAAACTGACGTTTTATCGATCGTGTCGTTGGTTTTCCCTTTCATATCGCCGACAAAATCATCAAAGCCTGCATGAACTGCAGGGGCTGATAACAATACCGAGACGACAACGGCCGCGCTTATGTCCGTCATTTTCATCACACCACTCCTGTTATATGAATTATTCAAATGGATTGCGCTTGATGATCGTTTCAACACGATCAGGACCCGTTGAAATAATATCCACCGGGGCTCCCACTTTACCTTCAATAAAGGCGATGTAGTCAAGGGCGGTTTGTGGCAGATCGTCAATCGATTGCGCGCCAACAGTGCTTTCAGTCCAGCCAGGCAGCTCTTCATAAATCGGCTTAACCTGATCAAACAACGCAACATCAGCATGCTCAATACGCGAACCGTCTGGCAACTCGTAAGCCGTACAAACTTTGATGGTTTCCAAACCGTCCAGTACATCCAACTTGGTCAAGCAGATGCCTGACACACTGTTAATACGCACAGCATGTTTTACTGCAATCGCATCAAACCAACCGCAACGACGCTCACGCCCGGTAGTTGCACCAAACTCATGGCCTTTGGTACCTAAGTGCTCGCCGGTTTCACAGAACAGCTCTGTCGGGAATGGACCCGAGCCTACACGTGTGGTGTAAGCCTTAGTGATACCCAATACATAATCCAAATACAGTGGGCCGACACCCGTACCGGTTGCCGCACCACCTGCCGTCGTGTTTGAAGACGTTACAAACGGGTATGTGCCCAGGTCAATATCCAACAACGTACCTTGAGCGCCTTCAAACAGAACGTTTTCATCATTCTCGCGCGCGTTGTGAAGAATTTCTGTCACATCTGCGATCATTGGGCGAATTTTTTTAGCCATCTCGGTAACTTCAGAAAGCACTTGATCAAATTCAACTGCATCCGCCTGATAGTAATTCACCAGCATGAAGTTGTGGTATTCCAGCAGGTCTGCCAATTTCTCAGCAAACACATCCATATCCAACAGATCGCCAACACGAAGACCCCGACGCGATACTTTATCTTCGTATGCTGGGCCAATACCACGTCCGGTGGTACCAATCTTATTGTTACCACGCGCTTTTTCACGCGCCTGATCCAAAGCCACATGCACTGACAAAATCAATGGGCAAGACGGGCTAATACGCAAACGTTTAGCGACAGGCACTCCACGATCTTCTAAACCAGCGACTTCCTTCAACAATGCATCGGGTGCCAAAACAACACCGTTACCAATCATGCAGGTAACACCTTCGCGTAGGATGCCGGAAGGAATCAGGTGCAATACGGTTTTTTCGCCATCAATAACCAGTGTATGACCAGCGTTGTGACCACCCTGGTAGCGACTTACCAAGCTCGCTTGTTCGGTTAGCAGGTCGACAATCTTGCCTTTACCTTCATCGCCCCACTGGGTGCCTAGAACAACAACATTTTTACCCATCAATCTTTCTCTCTTGAGGTAGTGACACAGGTTGGGATTCACAGGGCCTTGATATGCCAGCTACCGTTTTCTTTCACCAAGGCTTGGTTGCAGTTCGCAGGTTTACTCGCATCAGATGATGCATGTACAACCCGCTCACCACGCTCACGAAGAGCTGCAACAGTGGTGAGTAATTCTTCATCGACCTGATCCAGCGACGGCGCCAAAATAAGGCCCGCAAGATCGCCAGTAGCGATTTGAGGCAACAGCGCATTCACATTCGCAGAAAAGCCCGTTGCCGGACGTTCACGACCAAACAGCCGACCGATGCCATCATATCGACCGCCATTCGCCACAGAGTGACCAACACCATCGATATAGGCCGCATAAACCAAGCCCGTATGGTATTGATATCCGCGCAATTCTGCCAGATCGATATAAATTGGAGTATGTGGATGACTGGCTTGAAGATAATCAACAATGAACTGCAGCGTATCAAACGCTTCAGTAACTGCAGCTGGCGCATCTGCCAATACCGTACGTGCCTCGGCAATAACTCCGGCATCACCGTTAAGTTTGATCAGTGCTTTGATCATATTTGCAGCGGCGGCATTATCGGCAGCGGCGCATATCACATCAACTTCTGTCTGGGCTTTGCGATCAAAGGCATCAAATAACTGTGCCTGCGCAGCCTCATCCAAACCGGCATCTCGCACCAACTCGCGATAAATGCCCACATGGCCAAGATCCAGATGCACTTTGTCCACGCCCGCAGCATCAATCGTTGCCAGCATCAGACTAATAATTTCACAATCACTATGCACGTCGGCATCACCAAATAATTCGGCACCCACTTCAATCGGCGTACGTGAAGCAAGTTGTGATTTGGGTTTAGTATGCAAAACAGTCCCGGTATAACAAAGACGTGTCGGACCGTCTTGCTTCCAGCTATGCGCGTCGATGCGCGCCGTTTGCGGGGTAATATCTGCACGGATCGCCAGCGTACGACCAGACATCTGGTCGACCAGCTTAAAACTTTGCAAATCCATATCGCTACCCATGCCGATTAACAGCGATTCGCTGTATTCGATCATTGGCGGGATTACTAGTTCGTAACCCCAGCTACGATACAGGTCTAACACCCGTCGTCTAAATTGTTCGATTTGCCACGCCTGACGCGGAAGAATTTCTTCCACACCTTCAGGCAATAACCAGCGATTTACCTTCGCCATTGCGTCGTCTCTTTCTCGTTTTACTTAGCTGAGAAAATACAAAAGACCGGCTCCGGTCAGCATACTGCCCAAGCCCATCATTCTGAGTGTGCGATCGTCCATTTTGATCAAATTTGCTACCGCACGGCGCCAAGCCGCGGGGGCTATTGCCGGCAATATTCCTTCCATTACTATCATCAATGCAAAGGCCACCAATAGTGTGTGCCACATGATACATGCCTTGCCAGCAAAGAGTTATCCTGCAATTTACTATCTCAATACACTTTGTTACGGCGCAAACACACCGATACAAAACCGATACAAAACAGCAAGGGTTCTCTGAAAACACAAAAAAGCCGGGAGATTAACCCCGGCTTTGACAATATTACCAATTTTTTGTTTGTGTTTCGAGCAGCTTTTACTTGCCGTCCTTTTCATTCATGAAACGGAAGAAATCACTATCCGGCTTCAGAAGCAGTAGATCAGACTTGCTCGCGAAAGCTTGTTCATAGGCTTTCAAGCTGCGCCAGAACGCATAAAAGTCGGCATCTTTGCTGTATGCTTGCGCATAGATTTGCGCTGCTTTCGCATCGCCACGCCCGCGGATTGCCTCAGCGTCCCGATAAGCTTCAGAGCCGATCTCTACTTTTTCACGATCAGCTGCCGCACGAATACCTTCAGCCAGCTCTTGGCCACGAGAACGATACTCACGCGCTTCACGCTCACGTTCCGTATTCATTCGATCGAATACAGATTGACGAACATCTGTCGGCAAATCGACTTGTTTGACTCGGATATCCACAACTTCGATACCAAATTGCTTACGCGCGACTTTATCAATCGATTCCGTCAATGATTGCATCAGCTCATCACGCTTACCTGAAACCACTTCGTGCATATCCAAGGCACCGAATTTATCACGCAAACCTGCATTAATTCGTTGCGCAAGCAACGCATGGGCACGTAATTCTTCACCACTGGTGGCCGTGTAGTACTTCTCTACATTGGCAACACGCCACTTGGCATACGAGTCGACGATGAGTGACTTTTTCTCAATCGTCAAAAAACGCTCCGGGCGTGCATTCAGTGTCAGCAATCGACCATCAAATTTACGCACATGGTTTACGAACGGGATTTTAAAGTGAAGGCCCGGGGGGACATCTGCCTCAACCACTTCACCAAACCGCAGCTTCACCGCACGTTCTTGTTCACTAACCACATAGACCGAGCTGGCGACACCAATAACAACAACCAGCAACAGAGCGAGTAACGCGAATACTTTACCTTGCATTATCTGCCCTCCCTGCGTGTGGATGTGCGACCGCTAGAACGCGACGCTGAACCCGCCCCGTTGCGCGACTTAATTTCTTTAAACGTCGACTGTATATTTTCATCGATATTGATGTTGCGCCCACCATCAGTGAGTTTGTCCAATGGCAAGTACATGAGGCTACCTGCATCGGTATCCACCATCACTTTCGAGCTATTGGTCATGACACGTTGCATGGTATCTAAATACAAACGCTCACGTGTAACACCCGGTGCTTTCTCGTACTCACCCAATAGTGCTGTAAAACGTTGCGCCTCACCTGTTGATTCGGCAACTACCTGCACTTCATAACCAGCTGCTTCTTCCAACGCCCGAATCGCTAAACCGCGCGCTTCTGGAATAATCCCGTTACGGTAGGTTTCGGCTTGGTTTTTCACACGCGATTCATCTTCTTTAGCTCGAATAACATCGTCAAATGCAGCCTGAACTTGCTCTGGTGGCTGAGCATCATCAATGTTCACTTTGCCGACCAAAATGCCCGTACCGTAGTCATCTAGGTAGGTTTGCAAGCGCTCTTGAACTTCCTGCGCAATGGCATCACGACCCTCTGTTAATACCTGATGCAACTCTGAACCACCTACTGCATGGCGCAGCGCACTTTCGGCAGCATGATCCAACGACACCTCTGGCGAACGTACATTCAACCAAAAATCACGGGGGTCTTTCACCGTCCACTGTACTGACATATCGATTTCAACAATATTATCGTCTTCGGTCAACATCATGCCGTCATGAGCCGAGGAGCGAACACGCGTCATATTAACCTTCTGAACTGTATCAACCAACGGCGGATTCCAGTGCAGACCCGGCGTCATGATGTCGTGGTATTTACCAAAACGCAGTACAACAGCATTTTCCTGTTGGTCAACTTGGTAAACACCGAACGCCGCCCAAATTAGAATCAACACTACAAAAATGACGCCAACAAGACCAAGACCGATTTCCGGAACATCGCCGCCGCTTTTGCCGCCGCCGCCCTTACCATCTGAGCCCTTTCCGCCACCAAACTTATCTTTGAATTTGCGGAACGCCTCATCCAAGTCCGGTGGGCCCTGATCGCCACCGCCCCAGGGGTCGTTATTCTTATTGCCACCCGGCTCATTCCAGGCCATTGGCTTCTCCTCTATCCAAGTCTAAGCACGTCTAAACATGAATACACTGATACGCAGCGTGCAGTAACCGCCGCATATGTTTGTTATTGTCGATCTACCCCGTAACAGCGGCCTTGCAAGTATCTCGAAGTGACTCGTTAAAGCCCCAAGGCAACGACACAGAATATCCCTGTAATTTGCCCGAAAAAACTCGCTGCCTAGCAACCGAAGTCACGCAGATAGTGAATAAATACGCTTGATTCTAACAGATAACCCGATAAGAGCATGTATTTCACACGATTCTTTTCAGATTGTCACGATAGCAAGCAGACCACCGGCAGCCCGGCTATCACTGGCGGTTTCAGACCACCAATGCCTGCCAATCAAATACCATTTGTTTTTCTAATCGTCTAATGTCAGCCGCAGAAATACATACGTCCAGCAACTGATTACCCTGATCATCCCAAGACTCCGTTTCTATCGCATGTAACGCAAACAACTGCGCGCGTAACTGCCCAAAATTTGGCGGTAGAGATACCTGTCCACGCCAGACACCCGTTGCCAACCGACTTGCAAGTGCATCCAACAACTGCCCGATTCCAGAGCCTTGACGTGCAGATACCCACACTCGTTGAGCTACGCCGTCGGCATCCGTATCTATTTTAGGCTCCACATTGCCTAACAGATCAATCTTGTTGTAAACCATTAGCTGCGGCTTTTCGTCCGCGCCAATCTCGCGTAACACTTCATTAACCTGATCAATATTGTCTAATCGCTCCTCTGCGGCACTATCCACAACATGCACCAGCAAGTCAGCTTCAACTGTTTCTTCCAACGTTGCTTTAAATGCATCCACCAGGCGGTGAGGAAGATGGCGAATAAACCCTACTGTATCGGCTAATACGACAGGGCCAATACCAGGCAACTCGATGCGTCGCAATGTCGGATCGAGTGTTGCGAACAACTGATCTGCCGCGTAAACGTCAGCGTCAGTGATATGATTAAACAGTGTCGATTTTCCGGCGTTGGTGTAACCGACGATCGCTACCGTGGGCACTTCAGCGCGGTTGCGACTGCGCCGCCCTTGATCACGCTGCTTTTTGACCTTGTCGAGACGCCGCTGAATACTCTTAATACGATCACGGATCAATCGACGGTCAGTCTCTAGTTGGGTTTCACCTGGCCCACGTAAACCTATTCCGCCTTTCTGGCGCTCCAGGTGTGTCCAACCACGAACAAGGCGCGTTGACACATATTGCAATTGGGCCAGCTCAACCTGCAGCTGGCCTTCATGAGTACGCGCGCGCTGTGCAAAAATATCGAGAATCAATCCAGTTCGATCAATAACACGGCACTCAAGCTGCGCTTCAAGATTCCGCTGCTGGCTTGGGCTAAGAGTGTGATTAAACAGCACCACGTTAGCTTCTTCCGCCTGAACAACGGCTTGCAGCTCTTCCAGCTTACCGCTACCGATAAAAGATTTAGGGTTAGGGGCATTACGTGAGCCACGCAACAAATGGCGAATTGTCACTCCGGCCGATGTCGCAAGGTCGATGAATTCGTCTACGTCTTCGCGGTCTTGTTGGGAAAAAAAGTCCACATGCACAAGTACCGCCTGTTCTCCGCCTTCGGCGCGTTCAAAAAACAATCAATTCTCCGAAAATAAAAACGATCAGGTTTGTTGACTGAGATTTCAGCAACATCAATTTATCAACGTCCTAGGAATATGACACAACAACGGCTGTATTGTACCCGAAAACAATGTGATTTGATTATCCAGACAAACGCCCGATTTCGTGAAGGTAGCAAAGACCGACCTAAGGAAGCCCTGTCAATTCAACAACAGCTAATAATCAAAGGATTGAAACGAAAAAATTCCGAGCCTCGCCCCACACCTACAAGTGCGTTTACGGAGACTATCTAAGAAGAGCACTACACATAATAACGCATAGTAAGCTTTCAACAATGAGGCATTGTTTGAAGCAAAATAGCGGATGGTCAGACGAACTAAAACATCTGAGTGCTGCCTCTTTACAAAACTCGGTATTGCAAAGAAATCAGCCCTCGAGATGCCTGCAAGTTACAGAGAACTTACTCGTCAGCACCTTGCTCAGGCGCTGGCATGCGAATCGGACGCGACGGAACGACCGTGCTGATTGCATGTTTATAAACCATTTGACTGACCGTGTTCTTTAACAGAACAACAAACTGGTCAAAAGATTCTATTTGCCCCTGCAGCTTGATGCCATTTACCAAATAAATAGACACCGGTACCCGTTCTTTACGCAATATATTCAGGTAAGGGTCTTGTAGGGATTGCCCTTTTGACATTTGTTTTCTCCTTTATCGCCTAATATCTTCAGGCTATTCAGACTAACTAGGGCTTTAATAAGCGATAAGCATATAAAAAACCAATTTTATAGCGAATACTTTTAATTATCACTATATAAATGAGCCTATTTGAGCTGATTGCTTATCAGTTGTGAAGCATTTTGCTGCAATCTATCCAAAAGTTCAGGTTTGGATAAGGCCTCGTCGCGAAAACTAGTATAGATCCAATTGAGATCCTGCCAACCTCGAAGCCAAGTAAATTGACGCTTCGCTAATTGACGAGTGGCTATAACACCCTTTTCACGCATTTGATCGTACGATATTTCCTTTTCCAAATACGACCACATTTGCCTATAGCCTACACAACGAATTGAGGGCATACCAGCATTTAGATCGCCACGATCAAACAAGGCTCGTACTTCTTGTTCGAAACCGTTAGACAGCATTTTTTCAAATCGTTCAGCAATTCTTTGATGTAAAATTGCACGGTCGTCGGGTGCCAATGCAATCTGGATCGGCGCAAACGGAAATTCTGCCCGCTGTTGCTGTTCAATAATACGATGCTGAGTCATTGAGCGACCCGATAATAAGTACACTTCCAATGCCCGTTGCAACCGCTGCGGGTCGTTAGGGTGAATGCGTGCAGCCGACTCCGAGTCTACTTCAGCAAGCTGACGATGTACTTCCTGCCAACCATGCTCAGCGGCAATTTGTTCTATTTTGTGACGTACTGCTGAATCCGCCTGAGGTAGCTGACTCATACCTTCTAACAGAACCCGAAAGTACATCATTGAACCGCCGGCCAATATCGGCAGGCGCCCACGCGAATGAATATCGGCAAGCAATTGCAAGGCATCTTCACGAAACTGGGCCGCAGAATACGCTTCTGACGGGTCAACTATATCTACCAGATGATGCGGGTAGGCCTGTAATTCAAGTCGACTCGGTTTGGCCGTACCGATATTCATATTGCGATAAATTAGCGCGGAATCAACGCTGACGATTTCACCATTGAATTCGTCCGACAATCGCATCGCCAAATCGGTTTTGCCAGATGCTGTCGGCCCCATAATAAAAACAACGGGCGGTTTGTTAGCACAATCATTTCTAGGCATCACCGGCCTCGCAAAAACAGCTTATCAAGCTCAGCCATACTCAGCCGCGTCCAAGTAGGTCGACCATGATTACACTGACCACTGCGTTCAGTAACTTCCATATCTCTGAGCAACGCATTCATTTCGTTCAACGTAAGTTGCCGATTGGCACGCACACTGCCGTGGCAAGCCATGGTTGCAAGAACCTCATCCATCGCATCCTTAATCCGTTGCGACTGCCCATGAACGATCAGATCTGCCAACACATCACGCACGAGTTGTTCCGTATTGGCATTATTCAAAATCACAGGTACTTGACGCACCATGAGGCTTTCGGCAGATGCTCTTTGCAACACAAAACCGAGCTCCAGAAACGTTGCAGCATGTTGCTCAGCAAAATCAGCTTCTTTCTCACTAACAGCAATAGATTTCGGTACCAGCATGGGCTGGCTCTTAATGCCCTGTTGATCGCGTGACTGCTTCATGCGCTCATAAACGATACGCTCATGGGCAGCATGCATGTCGACAACAATTAGCCCATCTTCCGCCTGCGACAAAATGTAAACGCCGTGTAACTGCGCAATCGCGTAACCCAGCGGCGGCACTTCCGTGTCATCGGCAGACATTGCTGTTGCCGAAGCTGGGTTCACCGCGAACCTTGCACGCTGTTCGCCAACACTGGCAAATTGTTGATAGGTTTGATGACTCTGATTGAGCGCAGCCGCGGTGGGTTGATCCGTGTGACCATTACCGTTGGCAAATCGCTCAGACGGCTGTTGTAAACCGATGGATTGCTGGTGCACCGGCATGCTTGTTGGTACTTCGGTAACGTCAGGCTGTGTCGCGGCAAGATGACGTGTGTCGGCCGCACCTTGTTCATCCCCTGGGCGAACATCCGCCAAGCAACGATGTATTGAGCGGAAAAGAAAATCATGGACGGTTCGGCCGTCACGAAAACGCACTTCGTGTTTAGTCGGATGTACATTTACATCCACCGTTGCAGCATCTAGGTCGAGATATAATACAAACGCAGCAAAGCGCCCGTGATACATAACATCTTGATAGGCCTGCTTGACTGCGTGCCCAACCAAGCGGTCGCGGATAACACGGCCATTCACAAAAAAGTGCTGCAAATCAGCCTGGCTGCGCGAAAAACTTGGCAAGCCTATCCAGCCCCATAGGCGCAGATCACCAACTTCAGCCTCAACAAATACGGCACTATCCATAAACGCGGGGCCACATAATGCCGCCAAACGTTGCTCTTTGTCTTTTTGATTACGGCACGGGCGCAGTTGGTGAAGAACGCGCCCATTGTGGCGCAGTGAAAACCCAACGTCATAACGGCTCAGCGCTTGGCGCTTAACTACTTCATGAAGATGATTAAATTCGGTTTTTTCGGTACGCAAAAACTTTCGACGGGCCGGGGTGTTGAAAAACAAGTCGCGCACTTCAACACTGGTGCCCTGTGGATGTGCAGCTGGGGTGACGTTCGATTGCATATCACGCCCTTCTGTTACCGCTTGCCAGGCTTGCTCGGTATCAGCTTGTCGACTCGTCAGAGTAAGCCGCGACACAGAGGCAATACTGGCTAACGCCTCACCACGAAAACCAAGCGTTGCCACTGCTTCTAGGTCGTCCAAGGTTCGAATTTTGCTCGTTGCATGGCGCGCTAACGCCAACGAGAGATCGTCTTTATCAATACCCTTGCCGTTATCGCGTAGACGAATCAGTTTGGTGCCACCGGCTTCAATATCAATATCGATCTGGGTGGCGCCGGCATCCAGCGAATTCTCGAGCATTTCCTTAACGACCGAGGCCGGTCGCTCAACAACTTCACCCGCAGCGATTTGGTTAGCAAGCCGCGGGCTTAATACCTGAATTTCTGACATCAGTTTCTGACCGGAATTTTCAATTGTTGACCGATGCGCAATTGATCATTGCGCAGGCGATTATGAGAGCGAATCTGAGACATGGATACGGCATAACGACTGGCAATTTGCGACAGCGTATCACCCTGTTCAACAACGTATATGACTTTTTTGTTCTTCCGATGTTTGGAAGCAATGTAGGTGCCTTCGGGAGCGCGCACTTTAAAGTAGTCATGAATACCGTTGTAGATCGCCCGCGCCATCTTGCGTTGGTATGATTTGGTGTTCAGGGCTTTGGCTTCCTTCGGATTGGAAATAAACCCGGTTTCAACCAAAATCGATGGAATGTCCGGGGTCTTTAAAACAGAAAAAGCCGCCTGTTCAACCCGTTTGCTATGCAACTTCGTCAATTTACCGACATGCCTCAATACATAGCTGCCAACATCTAAGCTTTCTTGCATCTTGTGATCCATCGACAAATCCACCAGCACGGAGGATAACAAGGCATCTTTATCGCTGAGACTAACACCGCCAACCATATCGGATTGGTTTTCCTTATCCGCTAAAAAACGTGCCGACGCAGAGGAAGCGCCGCGCGATGACAACGCATACACAGAGGCACCATGAGCCTTAGGATTGGTAAACGCATCCGCATGAATAGACACAAACATGTCAGCTCTGGCTTTACGCGCTTTTTCTCGCCGATCAACGAGCGCCACATAAAAATCGGACGAACGAATCAGCACCGGTGAATACCCTTTATTGACCTTGAACAGGTAAGCCAACTCTTTAGCAATATTCAGAACGACCTTTTTTTCACGAATCTTCTTGGGTCCGAGAGCCCCCGGGTCTTCTCCCCCATGCCCGGCATCAATAGCAATGATCAGATCGCGTTTTTGATGCCGCGTTTGCGTGTGGGATTTTGTCGGCGTTGGCATTGCTGCTGCGGCTTGACCCGTTGGGTTATTCAAATAACTCAGATCGATGACGAGCCGATCACCCTTTTCACCGTTTTTTTTCAGCAAAAAGCTGCGGGCTTTTACTGCACGTGAAAGGTCAAACACTACGCGGAGATCTGTTTTATTGCGTGTGGCAGAGCGTATTAATCTTACCGGACTACCCTTAATTGCGACGGCTTCTGTATCCGTCGCCAACGCCGCATTGGGCATATCGATGACAATACGGTTAGGGCTCGCTAGTGTAATCAATTTATGCTCAACCGGGCGATCAAGATCGAATACAAACCGTGTGTGAGTCGGGGCTTGCCATAAACGAATATCCGTAACCTTGGTTTGGGCCAAGACAGGCAATGCCAGTAACGCCATGAAACACAGCAGCACGAGCCGAACGCCGGAATATCGAAAGGTTATGTCAGATGTGTTGATGGTTTGCATGGCAACCCGGATCAGATTCCTTGTGGCACCGGTAAATTGGCTTGAATGCTATGTGATTTTTATCAGTACACATATCCGTGTACAGCCACAGCATTCTAATTATTTATGGCTATTGTTTGTTGTTTATCATAACCGCTGTAGATCAGCGAACCTGGCCCAGCGAGCGTTTACACAGTAATTGACTGCCTTCACACTGAATCAACTTCGCAGCCTAAGCGCTTGTAATAGATATGTTTAAGTCTCTAGTGCGTCTTAAATAATGTCAAGTCGAGCCAGTGTGGCTGCCATTGATGGGTTATGCGCTGTTAATGTGAGATCTCGACTGCCACCGGTGTGATAGGCCAATGTCAGGGTTAAATCCGCCACGGGCAGTATTCCTTGGCCTTTGTCTGGCCACTCAACTAAGCAAATCGCGTTGCCACTGAAATAATCCCGAATACCCATAAACTCGAGCTCTTCCGGGTCACCCAAACGATACAGATCAAAATGATACACCGGCGGCGACAAGCCATAGGGTTCAACCAGTGTGTACGTTGGGCTTTTCACCGCACCTTGATGCCCCATGGCCCGTATAAATGCACGGGAAAAAGTCGTCTTCCCCGCGCCAAGGTCGCCTTCTAAATACATCACCACAGGGGTCCGTGATGAGTCACTCACACGTGATTCGATCTGCTCAACAATACACGCGGCCAGTTGCCCGGCGATGCTGACCATCGAGGCTTCATCAATGGCTTGTCGTTCGATGTTACTGATCATCTGTAGGTATTACCCGTCTCGTACATTGCCATCGGTTAGGTTAATTCCGCATCTTGCGTTGTCGGCCATACAGACTCGTTCTTCCAACTATGGCAATAACTGCATTAACGGGCTAATTAAATCGGATGCCAATAAGGCACATTGTCCCGTTTCCAGCGCGGCATTATCACCCGCAACCGCATGCAATGAAACACCCAACGTCGCCGCATCGATTGTGCTTAATCCTTGGGCAATGAGCGCGGTAATAATCCCGGTCAACACATCGCCCATCCCCCCAGACGCCATTCCTGGGTTTCCATGCGGACAAATCCACAAGGTTTTGTCATCACAAACCAGCGTTCCGGCCCCTTTAAGAACAACCACTGCCTGATACTGCTGCTGGAGCTGCCGCGCTGCGGTGAAGCGATCACTTTCAACCACAGCAACAGTAGTGCCAAGTAAACGCGCCGCTTCTTTCGGGTGTGGGCACATCACCCAATTCGATTCCGATGGCAACGCGACTTTACCGGCCGCAATATTATTTAGCGCATCCGCATCAATCACCATCGGCAATGCATGTACACTAGCCTGCCGTTGAACAGACAAGGCCCACTCATCATCCGCTAAACCCGGCCCAATGCCGATAACGGATGCACGCTCTAACAGCGCTGTCATCTCAGCTTCAGATTCTGCTGCACGGCTCATGATTTCAGGCGTGCGAGTAACGATGGCCAATGCGTTTTCGGCGCGGGTCGCCACGGAGGTCAAGCCAGCCCCTGAACGCGCGCAGGCTTCAGCAGCCAGCATAATGGCGCCACACATACCATGATTACCACCGACCAGCAGTGCATGTCCATAGACACCTTTATGGGCATTAATTTGTCGAGGCGGTAAAACAGTCAGACGTTCATCCAACCCCATCAGTATGGTTGCGGGGGCCATGCCCGCTATGATCGAGGCATAACTCTGGCACTCGGTTTCATCTCCCGTCAGCGATACCAAATCATCAAACCAGCGCACACCACTGCAGGTTAATCCATCACCGGTAAACAACCCCTGTTTATTGACGATAAAGCTGATTGTCGCATCAGCCTCAACAGCCACACCACAGCGGGTACCCGAATCGGCATTAATACCACTGGGCACATCAATCGCCAACACCAAAGCTTTTGCCGCGTTTATTGCATGAATCGCAGAGGCGTAAGGTTCACGCACATCACTATCAAGCCCAGTACCCAATAGTGCATCGACGATCAAATCTGCCGTTATGTCGCCTAACTCAGCAAGTGGCCGCATCGGTGTACCCGATTCAGATGCCTGTTGCCAAGCGTCGAGTGCTTCACCTTGATAACGCTGAGGATCTGCCGCCAACCAGCAGGTCACGGCGTAACCTTGCCGGTGAGCCAGTGTGGCGAGAACAATACCATCGCCACCGTTATTGCCCATGCCACAAAAGACATCAATGTGCGGATTTTTAATGTCCGCTAACAGGGCTTCAGCCTTATGCCATGCCGCAGCGGCTGCTCTGCACATCAGAGTAAAACCGGCGATACCATTCTCAATCAGGTTTTTATCAGCTGCCCGGCTTTGCGCTGCGGAATACAGTGCAGTGGTTGGCCCAGCGCCTGTGTATAATGGAGAGGATTCCATAGTCATTACCTGTCTATGTGCTTAAAAACGATCTCTCATTGGAGAGTTGCGGCCCGTACCCGCCACGAAATCTCACTAACGCTCGCCCAGCCGATACCTGACCTTAACAATGTCCGAAAACCCAACCGACCCCATCGCCATCGTATCTTTGCCTGATGATCACCGGCAGCGATTAATGTCAGTGCTCCAGCAATGGACTAAAGATGCCGGCTTTCAACAGGTGGGCATCAGTGATTTAGCGCTTGGCCAGCACCCCGAACGTTACCAGCAGTGGTTGGATCAGCATTATCAGGGTGACATGCAGTATATGCAACGCAACACCGCAATGCGATTTAACCCGGCCCTTCTGCAACCCGGTACGTTTCGAGTATTGAGCTTTCGAATGGATTACCGCCCGGATGCCGAGTCACGAGAGCGCATGGAAGACCTGCTCCAACAAGACCAAAAGGCGTATATTTCCCGTTACGCCCTTGGCCGTGATTACCACAAATTGATTCGCAAGCGCCTTGCAGCCATTGCCAGGCAACTAGAAACCTATGCAGAAGAACACCTCGAACAACGGGCATTTGTTGATTCTGCACCCGTGTTGGAAAGAGCCTTAGCCGAGAAAGCCGGCCTCGGTTGGATTGGCAAAAATACCATGTTGATTAACCCCAAAGCGGGCTCTTATTTTTTTCTGGGTGAGATTCTCACGAACATCGACTTGCCCGTCAACGACACCACAACCGGCTACCATTGCGGTAGCTGCAGCCGCTGCCTGACATCGTGCCCAACCGATGCCTTTGATGGTGCGCATATACTCGACGCGCGCCGCTGCATCTCCTACCTGACCATTGAGCTGCAC
This sequence comes from BD1-7 clade bacterium, assembly GCA_902705835.1. NCBI lineage: Bacteria > Pseudomonadati > Pseudomonadota > Gammaproteobacteria > Cellvibrionales > Spongiibacteraceae > BD1-7 clade bacterium. The sequence continues at coordinate 485,430 of CACSIN010000001.1, read as the reverse complement.
GACGCCATTCCTGAAGCCCTGCGCAAACCAATGGGGAATCGGGTCTACGGCTGTGACGATTGCCAGATATGCTGCCCATGGAATAAATTCAGTGACGCAACCGAAGAAGACGATTTCAGCCCACGCCAAAAACTCGACGACAGTGAATTATTGACGCTGTTTAATTGGTCTGAGGAGGCTTTTTTAACCAACACTGCCGGCTCACCGATACGACGTATCGGCTATTCACGCTGGTTGCGCAATCTGGCCGTTGGCTTGGGCAATGCTGAATCCTGCAGCGCGATTATTGCAGCACTTGAAGACCGACTAAACGAGGAGGGCAACGAAGCCGTTAACCCGATGGTGAGGGAACATATTGAATGGGCGTTGCAACAGCAACGCCAAACGTAAGTACTACCGCGCTTAAATTTCGCGATCTCGGTAGCCCATGAGATAAAGAATCCCGTCCAGACCCAGCGTTGAAATCGACTGCTTGGCCGATTGTTTCACAATTGGCTTAGCTCGAAATGCAATACCCAAGCCGGCTTTGCTCAGCATTGGTAAATCATTGGCGCCGTCACCCACAGCAACAACTTGCTCCAAATCAATGCCTTCTTGTGCAGCCAAGTGCACCAATAACTCAGCCTTGCGCTGACCATCAACCACCGTACCGCTGACCTTACCAGTCACTTTACCTTCATGGATCTCCAGCTCATTGGCGTAGACGTAATCGAAACCCAGCTTGTTTTGCAGGTAACGGCCAAAGTAGTTGAAGCCACCCGACAAGATCGCCGTTTTGAAGCCATAACGCTTCAACGTGCTAATCAGGTTTTCCATGCCTTCTGTCAGCGGCAGGGTTTCTGCAATGCCCTGCAACACCGATTCATCCAAGCCTTCAAGCAATGCCAAGCGCTGAGCGAAGCTTTCAGTAAAATCAATATCGCCACGCATAGCGCTTTCTGTGATAGCGACCACTTGATCGCCCACGCCGGCAGCTTTCGCTAGCTCATCAATAACTTCGGCTTCAATCAAGGTTGAATCCATGTCAAAGCACACCAGTCTGCGGGTACGACGGAACAGGTTGTCTTCCTGAAAGGCGATATCGCATTCAAACCGGCCGCCCAACTCCAAGAAACGCCGGCGTACCTGTTCGAGGTCTTCAATACGACCACTGACGTTGAATTCGATACAGGCCTTGGCGCTCTGCTGCTCGTCATCCAAGGGAACGCGACCTGACAAGCGTTCGATTTTATCGATATTCAACCCCAGCTCCGAGGTGATATCCGTAATACCGACGATTTGCTCAGCACGAATACGTCGAGACAACAGGGTAATGATATGGCGATGTTTACTGCGCCCCTCCACCCAATGCTCATATTCGTCCGGGCTGATGGGCGTGAATTTCACGCTCATACCCTGCGCATCAAGACCAAACAGAATGTCTTTCAATGCCGACGACGACTGCTGCGGATCGATGAATTCAACCAGCATACCCAGCGATAGGGTTTCGTGGATGACGGATTGGCCGATATCCAGGATATTGGCCTCATGACGCGCCAATACGGATGTTACAGAATTTGTGACGCCGACTTTATCTTCACCGGCGACACTGATCAGAATAATTTCTTTCACGTTTACAGCTCAATGTTACATCGGAGACTATCCTGGTCAGTGACCGGCAGCATCCGTAATTTCAGGATTGAATTTCAAGGCTATCCACACGCTGGAACCCACGAGGCAACTTGTTACCCCGGCGCCCGCGCTCGCCTTGATAATGCTCAAGATCAGAGACTTTCAGGTTCAAATGACGTTTACCGGCGCGCACAACCAACACATCGTCTGGACCCATCACGACAGCTGCAACCATAAATTCTTCGCGACTCTGCACCCGCGTGGCAGGGATATTCATGATTTTATTGCCCTTCCCCTTCGCTAGTACAGGCAGTTCAGCGGCGGCAAACACCAGCAGTCGCCCTTCGTTACTCACAGCGGCAATATAACTGGACTCTAAATCGACTACCGACTGCGGCGGCAAAACTTCTGCACCTTTAGGAATAGAAACACTGGCCTTACCGGCTTTGTTTTTGCTGATCAAATCACCAATTTTGGCAAAAAATCCGTAACCGGCATCTGTACTGAGCAGATAATACTGGTCATCCGACCCCATTAAACCGCCAATGAAGGTCGCTCCCGACGGCGGATTAACACGCCCGGTTACCGGCTCGCCCTGCCCCCTTGCCGATGGCAACGTATGCGCCGGAATCGCATAACTACGGCCAGTGGAATCAAACACCACCACCGACTGATTACTCTTACCACATACGGCAAACTTAAACTGGTCACCGGATTTATACGACAAGTTAGCCGCATCCACTTCATGGCCTTTAGCAGCGCGGATCCAGCCCTTATCAGACATCACCACAGTGACCGGATCAGAACTCAGCAGATCGGTCTCGCTGAGTGCTTTAGCCTCACCGCGCGCAACAATCGGCGAACGGCGCTCATCGCCATACTCTTCAGCCGCAGCAATCAACTCTTTCTTAACTTTGGTTTTCATGCGGGCGTCAGACGACAGTACTTTTTCAATGCCGGCTTTTTCTTCAAGTAGCTCAGCCTCTTCGCCTCGGAGTTTCATTTCTTCCAAACGCGCCAATTGGCGTAACTTGGTATCTAGAATATGGTCAGCCTGAACTTCACTGAGGTTGAAGGTTTCGATCAACGCCTGTTTCGGGTGATCTTCCTCACGCACGATTCGGATCACTTCATCCAGATTCAGAAAAGCAATCAACAAACCTTCCAATACATGCAACCGGGCATTGATCTTATCCAGGCGGAAGTTCAGACGTCGCCGCGTAGTTTCCGTACGAAATACAATCCATTCTTTGAGGATTTCAAGAAGCCCCTTCACACCTGGGCGGCCATCTATGCCAATTAGGTTGAGGTTGACTCGGTAGCTACGCTCCAGATCTGTCGAAGCAAACAGGTGGCTCATTAAACTTTCGGTATCGACACGGTTTGAGCGCGGCTCTATTACCAATCGAGTTGGATTTTCGTGATCAGACTCATCACGTAAGTCCGCGACCATCGGCAGTTTTTTCGCCTGCATTTGCGCGGCGACCTGCTCCAAAATTTTAGCCCCCGATGTCTGGTGCGGCAGTGCCGTAATCACCACATCGCTGCCTTCCATCGAATACACAGCCCGCATTTTTATTGACCCACGGCCCGTACGATAAGCCTGCTCAATATCCTGCCGCGATGAGATAATCTCTGCTTCCGTTGGATAATCCGGCCCTTGGATATGCTCCATGATATCACTCAGGCCAGCAGACGGTGTTTCGATCAAACGGATACACGCACTGACCACCTCACGCAAATTGTGCGGTGGGATATCCGTTGCCATGCCAACGGCAATGCCAGTGGTGCCGTTCAGTAGCAGGGATGGCACGCGCGCTGGAAGAACCGTCGGCTCTTCCATGGTGCCATCAAAGTTTGGAGCCCAATCAACGGTGCCTTGGCCCAGTTCATCCAGCAAAACCTGAGAAAAACGCGCCAAACGTGATTCGGTATAACGCATGGCCGCAAACGATTTTGGATCATCTGGTGCACCCCAGTTACCTTGGCCATCTACCAATGGGTAACGAAACGAGAAAGACTGCGCCATCAGCACCATGGCCTCATAGGCCGCACTATCGCCATGCGGGTGATACTTACCGATCACGTCACCCACTGTACGTGCTGACTTTTTATGCTTGGCCGTTGAACGAAGCCCGAGCTCACTCATCGCATAAATAATACGTCGCTGAACGGGCTTTAATCCGTCACCGATGTGCGGTAAAGCACGATCCAGAATGACGTACATGGAATAATCGAGGTAGGCTTTTTCCGTGTACTGCTTGAGAGGCAGCTGTTCGACGCCTTCGGCACTGTAATCAACATCTACCATGGTGTTATTGTTCCGGGTAATCCAATTAACAGGAGCGCAGTTTAGCGATTCGCCGGCTAGCTTTCCAGATAACCGGTAACATTCACATCATTTGCTTATAGCGCTGTCTTTGGCACAATGCGACCCTACACCGTTCATCAGATGAGATCTTTCCATGTCGGCGACACCCAATACCTATGCCCAAAACCTGTCGATGATCCGCCAAAACCCGGCACTGCTCAGCTCTCTAGCGCTGTTGCACCGCGGCATTGAAAAAGAAAGCTTGCGCGTCACGCCAACAGGTAAACTGGCACAAACTGGCCACCCACTATCGTTGGGCTCGGCGTTGTGTCATCCAAAAATCACCACGGATTACTCTGAAGCCCTATTGGAATTTATTACCCCCGTGCGTAATTCAGTCGACGGCGCACTGGGTGATTTGGAAGCGACCCATCGTTTTACCTACCAAATGCTCGCCAATCAACAAGAAGTGCTTTGGCCTGCCAGCATGCCATGCCAGCTAGGCGAAGAAAAAGACATCCCAGTGGCCCGCTACGGCAACTCCAACGTGGCGACCATGAAAACCATCTACCGAGTCGGTCTCGGCCATCGCTACGGCCGCCAGATGCAGACCATCAGCGGCATTCATTATAATTTTTCACTGAGTGAGCGCTTTTGGGCAAATTATCAGCGCCTACTCGACAATACCGAAGGGCATGATCAATTCAAGACGGAACACTACTTCCATCTGATCCGCAACTTTCGCCGCTACGTGCCGCTATTTGTTTACTTATTTGGTGCATCGCCAGCACTGTGCCGCAGCTTTTTGAAGGGCGGACAACCACACAACTTAAGCCAGTTTGATGAACACACATGGTACGGCCCGCACTCTACCTCATTGCGCATGGGCGATCTGGGCTATTCGAGTTCAGCACAAGAAAAAATTTATATCTGCTACAACAGTCTGGATGACTATATCCAATCGCTACGTAAAGCCATTACTGAACCTCATGAAGCCTATGAAAATATCGGCCTGAAAAACGCTGACGACGACTACCAACAACTGAATACGTCGCTATTACAGATCGAAAATGAGTTTTACAGCACGATACGCCCAAAGCGTGTTGCAGCATCAGGTGAGGCGCCAATCAATGCTTTGGCACGCGCTGGCGTAGAATATATTGAAGTTCGCTGCATCGACATTAACCCCTTTTTACCAATGGGCATCGATAGCGGTGAAATCCAGTTCCTGGATTTGTTTTTGCTTTATTGCTTGTTCCAACCAAGCCCTGCTTTTGTTGGCGAAGACTTTGAGCGCTGCCAACGTAACCTCAAAAAAGTCGTCGCTGAAGGACGTGATCCCGCACTTGAAATCGAAGCATTATCAACCGACAACCGACCAATTACCGGCTTTATTGACTGGGCAAGCCACCTACTCGATGACATGCGGCCCCTAGCTGAGCTACTCGACACCCTGCATGCTGGCACCCCCTTTCAAACCATTTTGTTAATGCAGCGCAAGAAACTTGACGACCCATCACTAACGCCATCACAGCAAATTCTTGCCAGTATGCAATCCAACGGACAAACCTTCGCCGAGTTTATGGGCCACCAGGCTAAACACTGGCAATCGCACTTTTGTGGTGATTCGTTGTCTGATAAAGCGTTGGCTCAACATCAAGCGCTTGCTGCCGATTCAATCGCCAAACAAGCAACGATTGAATCGGCTGATAATATGGCCTTTGATGCTTACCTTCAGGACTTTTATCAGCAGTATCGATAGGTCGCCACTTTCAACAATAATGATAAAGACGGTTTCCCCATGACGCTTTCCGACCACCCTGTATTGAAGCCTTTGCATATCAACCTTGCTATGTTTCTGACCGTTGCCGGCATGCTCGGATTTGGCTATTACCTGCAGTTTGTTAAAGATCTCGAGCCCTGCCCACTATGCATGACTCAACGTTTTGCGTTCATGGGCGTAGGAGCACTGGCTTTCATCGGACTATTCAACAGTAACTCCGCACCCTATCGACGTGCCACCAGTGGCTTAGGTGCCATTGCAGCCTTGATAGGGTTGGCGGTGGCCTGCCGCCAAATTTGGCTGCAAAACCTGCCCGAAGATCAAGTACCTGCTTGTGGCCCCGGGTTTGGGTATATTGTTGATACCTTTCCCCTGCTTGAAGCCATAGAGATTATGTTCAAGGGCAACGGAAATTGTGCGGAGGTAAGCTGGACGTTTATAGGCCTCAGCATTCCCTATTGGGCAGCCTTCGCATTTGTAGGTTATGCCGCGCTGAACTTTTTCCAGCTGTTGCGTAAATAGCGACTAGCATTAGATAAAACCGGCCCGTATAGCGCCGTTCGGGCTGGTCGGCTTGCTTTTTAATGTTAACAGGCGCAAGATCAAAATCAGCCTTGACCAAAACCTCAATTATGGATAATAACGAGAAAAACAGGGAAAATTAGGGTTCAAACCATGCTAGAAAATTGCAAGACAAAAGAAGAACGCCATGACGGTGTTGAACAGCTAGTCAATCGCTGGCTTACCGAGCGTCAGGAGCTGATTGTTTTATATTGCTCCCTTGCCGGCAGCAACACGTTTTCACCGGATTGCAGTCAATCAATCGGGAAGCTTCGTAAGTTCTGCGAAATCTTGCTTGATTACGTATCCGCGGGCCATTTTGAAGTTTATGACCAGCTAGTGCGTGAAGCCGAAGCCTTCAACGACGGCACAGAAACCCTGCTTGAAGCCCTCTATCCGCAACTGCGTGAAACCACTGAAATTGCGCTGAGCTTCAACGATACCTACGACTCTGATGAGCACTGCCAGCAAGCCATGGGCAACCTGAAAGATCGCCTTTCTCACCTTGGTGAAGTTATGGATCAGCGCTTTGCGTTAGAAGATGAATTGATTCAANTGCTACATAANTCACATGAGCCGACGAAATCACTGAAAACCGCCGCCAACGCCTGAAAAACCCGCCATTCTGCGATTGATAATTTACCTTTGATCATCCGATAATATGTCTTGTCGGATGGCTTTGTTGTTTTTATAACCCGGCCATTACTCCTCAAGACAACCATCCTGCTTCGCGGTAAGATGTCTTCAACAGCTGCACCAACGCCAATAATAAACCTGCACTGTCGGACACTTCATGCAAAAGAAAAAATCCAGCCTCGATTGGCTTGTTGCTTCCCGTGGATACGCCATGTTTGGTGTCTTTCTCGGTCATCTGATGATCAGTTACCGAATTGATGCGGATATGACAAGCCTCATTACTGTGGGGCGATTTCTTGAACCGACTTTTGTCCCATTTTTTGTCATGTTAACAGGCGCCTTTTACCAGCGCNGTAAAAATCGATTTCGGAGTTATGCCTGGCTGAAATTCAGTCAACGCATGATCCCATTCTACTTTTATCTCCTGCTAGTACTGCCTTTTCACTTTATATTGATGCCTGAGGCAGACACTCTTAAATGGCTACCCATGTATGTTGTAGCGGTACCCTATTTGAGTTGGCCAACATGGTTTTTAGCCGCCTTGTTTATCAGCGAGATCATCTACTTTTTCCTACAACCCTTTGGCAAATCCAAGCCGGAAATCATTCTACTGGCCCTAACGTGTTACACCCTGGGCTGGTTATACAATCACTATATATTTGAACTCCCGCCAATGGCCAGCCTGATCGGTCTCGTCAGCATGCTGCATGCATCTCTCGTATTTTGCGGATTTTTCTTCGTCNGTATGTTGTCAAAGCCCTTTATCATGCGATTTAGCCGTTGGCCAACGTACAAAGTCGCTCTGCTGGGCTGCACTTGCTTGGCGTTAATGACCCCCGGTGTGCTTCTAAACAGCTTTACAGTGCCACCGGAAGGTCATTACCGGGCACTATTCAGCCAGGAAATGGTGATTATTTCGGCCGGCCAATACGGCAATTATTTTTGGTTCTTGAGCAGCACACTCTTTGGCGCAGGAACTTTGCTGTGCATTAGCAGACTAATCCCGGTGACCGCGATTATGCGCACCTGCGGCGACCAAAGCCTACTTCTTCTAGGACTCAATGCCATTTTCCATGGTGTTCTTAATAGCTATATCGTTGAGTACTTTCCACCACCAGCAAATACGCTATTATGGACGTTACCTTACACACTGGTTTTGGCGATGGTCTCGATGCTGATTTGTTTGCCGGTTGCGATTATTTTAAGTCACTACCTGCCACAGCTCACCGGGCGTCCAATGTTAAGTGGTCCATGGCTTCCAGCGATTTACCGCAAGCCTGCGCCTTCACCAAAACGGTAGACAGTGCATAACAAATTAATCACACAGTATCTCGGCTATTGAAAAATACGGCAGAAACCCCATAAAGTATATAAGCCCAGACAATTGGCTAAGTTATCAATGTCATATCGACATTGATCCAGTTAAAAAACGGAGACTCTATAATGAGCAATATTGTTCACGCCACCGACGATTCTTTTGAACAAGACGTAATCAACAGTGATTCCCCTGTACTCGTCGACTTTTGGGCAGAATGGTGCGGTCCATGCAAAATGATTGCCCCGGTTCTGGACACTATCGCTGCAGAATACGAAGGCAAAATCAAAGTCGTTAAAGTCGATGTTGATGCAAATAAAGACGTGCCTGCAAAGTTCGGCATTCGTGGCATCCCGACCCTAATGATCTTTAAAGGCGGCGAGTCTGCAGCAACTAAAGTGGGTGCTCTGTCGAAAACTCAGTTGGTTGAATTTNTTGACGCCAACCTGTAATTCGCTACACTAGTCTCTCAAGTCTCCTTTTGGCAGATTATCCATACTGCTAAAAGGGTCTTGTGTTGCAGCGTGATACTGCTATTATTAGCTGCAAAATAATACTCTTTGATGTAACCCCTAACCTCATTTCATCCTAATCAATTCCAAGCCTGAGCGCGTCCGCGCTGCGCTATTTCACAAATTCAAAGCATCCCTATGAATCTTACCGAGCTTAAGAAAAAATCCATTACCGACTTACTTTCCATTGCATCGGATATGGGGCTGGACAACCTCGCACGATCACGTAAACAAGACGTTATATTCGCCATATTGAAGAAACACGCAAAAAGCGGCGAAGATATTTACGGTGACGGCATCCTTGAAATTCTGCAAGACGGCTTCGGTTTTTTACGATCAGCTGAGGGCTCGTACCTTGCAGGCCCAGATGATATCTATGTATCGCCCAGCCAGATCCGTCGCTTTAATCTGCGCACTGGTGATACGATTTCCGGCAAAATTCGCCCACCGAAAGACCAAGAACGTTATTTTGCATTGCTTAAAGTTGACCAGATCAACTTTGAACAGCCAGAAAACTCACGCCACAAAGTACTGTTTGAAAACCTAACACCTCTATTTCCAACAGATCGCCTGATGCTTGAAGCCGGTAACGGATCCAGTGAAGATCTGACCGGACGTATCATTGATCTGGTGGCTCCAATTGGTAAAGGCCAACGTGGCTTGATTGTTGCGCCACCTAAAGCCGGCAAAACCATCATGTTGCAGCACATGGCACAGAGCATTGTGCGTAACAATCCTGAATGTTTTGTGATTGTTCTGCTGATTGATGAGCGCCCAGAGGAAGTTACCGAAATGCAGCGCTCAGTGCGCGCAGAGGTTGTTGCATCCACCTTCGATGAACCACCGGCACGTCACGTGCAAGTTGCTGAAATGGTTATTGAGCGCGCAAAACGACTGGTTGAGCACAAGAAAGACGTTGTCATTCTACTGGATTCGGTCACACGCTTGGCGCGCGCTTACAACACTGTTCAGCCAAGTTCAGGTAAAGTACTCACCGGTGGTGTTGATGCCCATGCACTGGAACGTCCAAAACGTTTCTTTGGTGCTGCACGAAATATCGAACAAGGCGGCAGCCTAACAATCCTCGCCACTGCACTGGTTGATACCGGATCGAAGATGGATGAGGTTATTTACGAAGAATTTAAAGGAACAGGTAACCAGGAATTGCACCTAGAACGTAAAGTGGCGGAGAAACGTGTATACCCTGCCATTAATGTTCGCCGTTCCGGTACCCGTCGCGAGGATTTGCTGACTACCGAAGACGAACTGCAACGCATGTGGATTCTGCGTAAACTACTTTACGAAATGGAAGATGCACAAGCAATCGAGTTCTTGATCGACAAACTGCGCGACACCAAGTCAAATGGTGAGTTCTTTGGCTCAATGAAACGCAAGTAAACTCGCCCTACATTGTGCAACGTATCCGCACAACATTGCAGTTTATATAAAGAAAAGGCGCTTAATGCGCCTTTTCTTTTGTTAGCTCATCCATCCATGAAATATTCCGTATAATCAGCCCATTACAGCTTATTTACGATTCCGCCATGAAGGGGGCGTTATGAAATATCGCGATTTACGTGATTTCATCAAAGGTCTGGAAAAACAAGGTGAACTGAAACGTATCACCGCCGAGGTCGATCCCAATCTCGAGATGACTGAAATCAGTGATCGTGTGCTTCGAGCAGGCGGCCCGGCTTTATTATTCGAAAACCCCAAAGGCTACGATACGCCGGTTCTTTGCAATCTGTTTGGTACGGAAAAGCGAGTAGCGATGGGTATGGGAGCCGATTCCATCGAGTCTCTTCGAGAAATCGGCGAGCTACTGGCGTTTCTGCGACAACCTGAACCGCCAAAAGGCATCAAAGATGCGTGGAGCAAACTCCCAGTATTTCGCCAAGTCTTGCATATGGGGCCAAAGATCACCAAGTCACCCGCCTGCCAAGAAGTCGTTCTGCGTGATGACGACGTGGATCTAACCCGCTTACCTATACAGACCTGCTGGCCTGGCGATGCTGCACCCTTGATAACCTGGCCACTCGTCATCACTCGCGGTCCGCACAAAGAACGCCAAAACCTCGGTATTTACCGTCAACAGTTGATCGGCAAAAACAAACTGATTATGCGCTGGTTATCGCACCGCGGCGGCGCACTCGACTTTAAAGAATGGCAAGACAAGTATCCAGGAGAACGCTTCCCTGTCAGTGTCGCGTTGGGTGCAGATCCAGCGACGATTCTTGGCGCCGTTACGCCAGTACCAGATAATTTGTCCGAATATGCATTCGCTGGCCTGCTACGAGGCAGTAAAACCGAGCTGGCAATGTGCCTGACCAACAATCTACAAGTGCCCGCAAGCGCGGAATATGTGCTGGAGGGCTATTTGGAACCCGGTGAAATGGCGGATGAAGGCCCCTTCGGCGACCATACCGGTTATTACAATGAGGTTGACCAATTTCCGGTATTTACCGTTGAGTGCATTACTCACCGCCGTGATCCCATCTACCACAGCACCTATACCGGCAGACCGCCGGATGAACCGGCCATTCTTGGGCTCGCGTTAAACGAGGTGTTTATCCCGATTCTGAAGACTCAGTTTCCCGAAATCGAGGATTTTTATCTCCCGCCTGAAGGTTGTTCATACCGCTTGGCTATCGTGACCATGAAAAAACAGTACCCGGGTCACGCCAAGCGCGTCATGATGGGTGTTTGGTCTTTTCTCCGCCAGTTCATGTACACCAAGTTTGTTATTGTCACCGATGATGATGTTAATGCGCGTGACTGGCAAGATGTGATCTGGGCGATCACAACACGGATGGACCCTGCTAGAGACACGACCTTGATCGAAAACACACCCATCGATTATTTAGACTTTGCGTCACCGGTATCGGGGCTCGGTTCTAAAATGGGCCTAGATGCCACGCATAAATGGCCAGGTGAAACCGACCGTGAATGGGGGCGAGTTATTCAAATGGATGCAGACGTTCAGGATCGGGTCGATGCAATGTGGGACACACTAGGAATAGATATCGAGGGTAAAAAACGTTAATCAAATACAGATATCGACCATCGAAAAAGCCGGCTATCGTGCCGGCTTTTTCGATGGTCAGGGTACAGTGTTGTTTTTGGATTGCCGCTAAAAAACGGCCGCCAATTACCCTTCTGCTTTTGCCGCAATGGATTTGGCTAATCGATGACCATCATCAACAATCAGATACAGGCATGGCACCAGTAACAGCGTGATTCCAGTCGCAAACACGATACCAAAACCCAAGGATATGGCCATCGGGACCATCGTCTCAGCACGCTGAGCGTTCTCTAGCAGCATCGGAATAACACCAACAAAGGTCGTTGCCGTGGTCAGGAATATCGCCCGGAATCGTAATGTACCGGCCTCAATCGCTGCATCCATCGTATTTTGACCGCTACGGCGCGCCTGATTGATGAAATCCACCATCACTAAGCTGTCATTAACCACCACCCCGGTTAACGCAATAATACCGAACAACGACATCATACTGATCGGATACCCCATCACGATGTGCCCGATAACCGCACCAATCACACCAAAGGGAATCACGCTCATAATAATCAGCGGCTGGAAGTAAGACTTCAGCGGAATCGCCAACAAGATGAAAACCAACATACAGGCAATCCCAAAGAAGGCTTTCAGGTCTTGTTCTAAAGTATCCTGCTCTAAGCCCGCACCACCTGGACGATATTGAACTTCCGGGTATTTTTTCAGCAAGGCCGGAATAAAAGTCTTTTTCAACTCAGACGATATTTTTCCTGGTGATTCGACAGCACGATCAGCTAACGCACCAACATAGGCGGCAGATTCATAGTTTACTCGTGTCAGGTTAGACTCGACCTTCTTCGGCTGCAGATACACCAGTTCAGACAATGAAATAAAACGCTCGCCAGGCAGACGTACCATCATTTCTTCCAAATCAGCAATCGAACGACGATTGTCTTTGGGGTATTTCACCATCACACGAATTTCATGCTCTTCACGCTGAATACGTTGAGCTTCATCACCATAGAAGGCTTGACGAACCTGACGAGAAATATCCGCTAGAGTCAGCCCCATCGATTTGGCTTTGGGTTTCAGATGCATAATAAAACTATCACGGCTGCCTTGGGCGGAATTCGAAAAATTCCGTAACCCTTGGTAGTTTTTCATCTCGTTATAAAGCTCTTCTGCCGCGGCACTCAGCTGCTCATTGTTGCGGCTCGCCAGCATGAAGTTCATCTTGCGACTGCCACCGTCGGTTGCGGCTAAGAACTCCAGCATGTTGGCTTGCGGAATCTCACCGACTTTATCACGCCAACGTTCAATGATTTCAAAACTATCAATTTTACGTTCGCTGGGTTTATTCAACTCAAGCGTGAACAGCCCATCAGTTTCGCCTTTGTTAAAACTGAAAACATGACGAATGAACCCGATATCCGTACCGAATTCTTCCATGTAGTTTTTCTCAACATCAACCAAGCTGTTGTAGATATGGTCGCGGTATTGCTGGGTGGTCTCTTCCGGCGTACCTTCTCCCATCGTCAGATTAACTTTCAAGAAGTCACTCGGCTCGGCCGGCAGCAGAACATACTTGGCGACACCGCCAAATATCAATCCCAACGTTAACAACAACAAACCAATAAAGCCGGCTACGGTGGTGTATCGATGGCGTGTCGAGACACGTAAAACTGGCACATAAAAACGCTTAACCCATGCCATAAGCTTTTCGTTATTGCGCTTTTGAAAGTTGTCATGCCAACGAAATTTAACCGCTCGAAAAATGCCCTGTTGCATAGAGGCTAAATGCGCGGGGAGTATTAGCTTGGATTCCACCAACGAAAACAACAAACACAAAATAACAATAAATCCGATCGCATGCGGTGCCGCTTGCCAAGGCCCATCAACTAACACCATCGGTGTAAACGCTACAACCGTCGTCAACACACCAAAAGTTACCGGCAACGCAACCCGCTTAGCGCCTTTAACAACGGCATCCTGACTGAACCCCTGTTGGCGTATTTCGCCATCAATACTCTCGGCAACAATGATGGCATCATCAACAATGATCCCTAACACCAGAATAAACCCGAAGATGGAGACAAGATTCAGACTGACATCCACCCAAGCTGTTGGCATCAAGATGAAGGTGCCCAGAAAACAGACTGGTAGACCAGCGATCACCCAAAAGGTGGTTTTCAAATCCAGGAACAAAGCCAAAATCAAAAAGACCAATAACGCCCCCCACAACATGTTTTCCAACATCATGGTCAGGCTGATATCAAGGTAGTAGGTTACATCTGCCCAGTCCGTCAGATAGACGCCCTCGGGCAAGGCTTTTTGTTTGTCTTTAACAAATTGCTGAACTTGGCGTGCAACGTCACTGATATCTTGATCACCCACAGAAAACACGGCCAAACCAACGCTGTATCTGCCGTCGAAATATCCTTTCGCCCCCCACTCAACAAAGCCATCACGCACATTCGCAATATCGCCCAGTCGAATCACCGAGCCTTCTTCGGTCGTGAGAATAACGATGTTTTCAAAATCTTGTTGACGGTACGACTGACCTTCAACGCGCAGAATAATGAAGCCCTTCGCCGAATTGATGCCCCCACTCGGCAAATTCACCGATTCTGCACGAATCTTGCGCGACAGGTCGTTAATCGTGAGGTTGTACTTCTCTAACTGTGCAGGGTCTGCTTCTATGGCAATTTCAAACGGCCGATCGCCCCACACGCTGATCTTTTTAGCATCCGTCTCAGCCAATAGTTCAGCGCGCATTTCAGCCGCCAAGGTTTTTGCATCGGCCTCACTGATGTTACCCGAGATCTGTACCTGAATGGCTAAGCCACTGAATAACGCCCGTTTTACCTTGAGCTTTTCAGTATGCTCGGGCAGTCGTGGCATCGCATCCAAACCAATTTTGATATCATCGACAACCCGATCAATATCAAAGCCGTCATCAACTTCGACCTGAACACGTGCATTGCCATGATTGGAAACGGCATTGACCTTTTTAATGCCCTGAACATTCTTCAGCACATCTTCAATTTTTAACGTTATGCCTTCTTCGACTTCCAGCGGCGATGCACTGGGGTAGTCAACTGTGATAGTCACAATATCACTGGATTTGGCAGGGATGAGTTCTTTACGGATATTATCGACTGATAACCACCCCATAATCAGGATGAAGGCCATCAACAAATTCGCAGCAACTGGGTTATCAACAAACCACGCGATAACACCTTTTTCCTGAGGCACCATAATCAGGACCCCGCTACTGGACTATTCACGTGATCCGTCACCTGTGTATTCTCGTCTTTAGGCTCTTCATCAACGGAATCGATCCGCACTTCACGCCCTTCAACAGCATCTGAAATACCACTGGTAATAACCCGTTCACCGGCTTCAATACCACTGATGACATAAACTTTGTCACCTCGTGTGGGCAGCACACGAACTTGACGTTTATCGAGACGGTTATTGTCATCAACCAACCAAACATTGTTGCCTGAACGCAATAAACGACGGGAAAGAACAACCACATCGGTCAGCAAGCGGCTAGGAAGTTCAGCTTCAACGAAAGTTCCGATGCGCAGCGGGCGTTTGTGTTGTTTACGCAAACCATAAGGATCATCCACTTCAACAATCGCATACAGTACTTTGGTTTTCTCATCGAGCAAACCTTCCGTACGAACCAGCTTACCCTGCCAATGTGCCTGAAGATCACCCACTCTCGCCGTTAAGGCGACCGGGATATCAGCTGTTTCGCCAAGGCGAGGTAACTCGAGAAGCGCAATCTGTGCTTGCGTTAGCGGAACACGAATCTCTACGTAATCAACAGCATGGAATTCCGCCAATCGATGGCCAACTCCCAGATACTGACCAATATCCGCATCTTTTCCATCCACTAACCCGGCATAAGGGGCTCTGATACGGGTTTTTTTCAATTTATCTTCGGCCAGTTGCAGATCAGCAACAGCAGCATCAACTTGAGCTTGAGCAGAAGCCAGCTGCGGCTCACGTAATGCTAATGCTCTACCAGCCTTATTGGAGCTATCCGGACGACGTAACTGCCATTCTTCGCGAGCAACAAACGCTTGGCCCTGCTCTTGCACCAGAGTGCTCATTGCTTGGGCGATTCTGGATTTAGCCTGCGCGACTTGATTGACGTATTCTTGCTCGTCAATTTTTAACATGACCTCATCTTTTGCAAAGAAGCCGCCATCAACCCATTTGGGAGAGACCCACACTACTTTACCCGAGACTTCAGACAGGAGTTTGGATTGTGTGCGTGCCGTCACGACACCACGAGTTTGCAGGGGAATCTGGATATCTTCAAAAACCACAGCACCTACTTCAACCTTTGGAAGAATCAGTTCCTGCACTTTACGTTCAACGGGCTTCTTATTCACAACCAGTAAGGCTGTGGCACCTATTGCTACGCCCAAAACGAGCATCGGCACTACAACATGGCGCTTTAGCGCCGAACCTTTGGATTGATTCACGACCTGTACCTGCGATAATTATTCTTATGTTTAGTTTTGCTGACGACGCTGTCGAAGATCGGAGATTTGTTTGAATCGGGCAATCGCTTGTTCGTACTCCAAACTCAGGGCTTGTACACTTTCCTGATGTTTGAGCAGGGTTGCCTCGGTGGTAATAATCTTATTTTCAAGTAGCTGAATCCGCTCTTCAACCGGCGCAGCATTGCCGCCACGCTGCTCGATTCTGGCCGCTTTTTCATATTCCAATTCAATTTCAGAACGCAAGGTTTTGAGATTGCCCTTCAGAATCGCCAAACGTACTTTCAGTTCATTAACCTTACGCTTTTGTTCTGATTCGATATCCGATACAAAACTGTATTTACGCAACAACATAACATCGTAGTCACGCTGGGCATCTTCCTGTGCCTGTACACGTTTTTGTTCCGCCTCACGCGCTTGTTTTTGCGCGAACTCTTCCGGCGTCAATGCACGCGGCACTTGGCGAAGCAGGCGCCCGTTATCATCAAGGACATCATACCCCTTACCGGCATATTGGGAAGGAATTGTACGATCAATGACCAGATTGCCATTCTCATCGGTATAGCGAAAATACTCGATATCCGGCGCGGTCGATTGTGCACCAGCTAGCATTGCCATTCCTGAAATAGCCGCTGCTAACCCCCACCCTGCAATAAGCCTACTCAGCACGTAGTGTCCACTCCATATTGCTGCTGATAGTCCCTGACACGCTGAAGCATTGACGCATCATCACGTCGTGCCAGATACTCGATAATGTCCTGCAAACGGATAATGCTGGCCACTGACACACCAAAATCACGTTCGACTTCCTGAATGGCTGACAATTCCGACTTCCCACGTTCTTCGCGATTCAAGCCAATAACCACACCAGCCAGTTCAGCGTTTTCGGTAGCCAACAAGTCTGTGACTTCACGAATCGCAGTTCCAGCTGTTATGACGTCATCGATAATGAGAACCTTTTTCCCTTGTAGCGCGGCACCAACCGTCTGCCCGCCCTCACCATGGGTTTTCTTCTCTTTACGGTTATAGGCAAATGGCACATCAATCCCGTGCGTTTGGTATAACGCAGCAGCAGTGATTGCCGCCAATGAAATACCTTTATACGCTGGGCCAAACAACACATCGAAACTAATCTTACTATCAATGATCGCCTGTGCATAACAGTTTGCCAGTGTCGCAAGTGCCTTGCCTTGATATAACAAGCCAGCATTAAAGAAATACGGGCTATTTCGGCCAGACTTCAGCGTATAATCGCCAAAACAGAGGGCATTGGCTTCAAGGGCGGTGTCAATAAATGCGGTTTGATATGCTTTCATAGAGTTGTTAAATAATTTTTACTAGGCTTTCTGACAGTCTGTTATACTTTAAACCGCCTATTTGCGGTATTGACACTCAATAATACATGATATTCAAGACAGTAATAAGCATGGGATTAATGAATGCAAGGCAATTGTCCGTTAGTGTATGCCAATTGGCATTTTAAGCTAAAGGCCAACGGGACACACTAAGCACTATCGCGAACGAAATGTACTAAGACTTATCAATAAATAAGTGCAACGGTTTGCGACTTATGTCGTCGGACAGCAGATCAGAGAATTGATCTTAAAATAAACCGAGCAACGCTCCGCCTGAGACAATAATCCAGAAGCCTCAGAGTGATGGGCAAGACAGTAACTTGTTGCACGGAATGGGACGATCACCCGTCCTTGATTCCTGCCCTGTAGGGCTAAGTCCAGTATACCTAGTGGTATTACGGAACGAACCAACCGAATGATGGATTGTTAAGGTTAACTATGCGCATCATCAATTTCTCAGCTGATGGGATAAAAACAGCCGCTGAAAAAGGCTTTTTCGAATGGTTGGCTAATCAGGACGCAGATTTTGTCTGTATCCAGGATTTGCGTTGTGAAGAATACGATCTCGTCGACGACATCTTCTTTCCCCAAGGTTACTTCGCCTACTTTTTTGATAACCCTGACGGTTTAAACGGCGTCGCTATTTATACACGGAAACTACCCAAAGCCATTATGACAGGCTTAGGGTTTACCGACTTCGATATTGAAGCGCGGTTTATTCAAGCAGATTTTGACGATATTTCGATCGGCTCGATACTGGTACCACCATCAAGTCTTGATGATGTCGCATCTATGGAACGCAAAGCCCAGTTTTTTGACCTGCTTTACGCCCATCTCGACAAAATTCGTAATAAACGCCGTGAATTTGTGTTTGCTGGCAACTGGCACATTGCACACCAGCTGGGCGATATACAAAAGGATACTCACGATGATCACCCCGGCTTTTTGCTTGAAGAACGCCGTTGGCTTGATGACGCCCAACACCAACTTGGGTATATCGATGCGTTTCGTCAAGTAAACCACGATACCGACGAATTCAGCTGGTGGCCTGAATCCGAAGACGACGGTTGGCGTGTTGACTTCCAGCTGGTTTCAGAGGGCATGGAAAAGTACATCGAATACGGCAGTATTTACAAAACCAAGCGGTTTTCCAGTCATGCACCCGTTATTATGGATTTCGACTACCCGCTGAGCGACGACGAATTCTAAACTCCCTCATCACAGGTATGGAAACACAACCAACAATCTTCGGGCGTCACACAAGTCTGTGCGAACGCCCGAGTTACACGCACCCGCGGTTAGCCTTCTGCCAAAGCCGCCTGCTGCAGTGCAAACAATTCTTCAATACCCGCCTTCGCGCTGGCTAACATGCCATTCAATTCATCGGCGCTAAATGGTGCTGCTTCCGCCGTTCCCTGAACCTCAACAAAACCACCTTCAGATGTCATAACAACATTCATGTCGGTTTCCGCTGCCGAATCTTCCGGATAATCCAGATCCAATACCACTTCACCTTCATAAATACCGACTGAGACTGCACCAATCATGCAAGTCATCGGGTTACTCTTGATTGTGCCTTTGGCAACCAATGCATTCAGTGCATCAGCCAAGGCCACGCAGGCACCCGTAATCGATGCCGTACGTGTACCACCATCTGCCTGTATAACATCACAATCAATCGTTATGCTAACTTCACCCAAGGCCTCAAGATCAACCGCGGCGCGCAAAGAACGACCAATCAAACGTTGAATTTCAACCGTACGGCCACCCTGCTTACCAGCCGCCGCTTCACGTCTCATGCGAGAGTTTGTTGAGCGTGGCAACATGCCATATTCAGCGGTAACCCAACCTTTCCCCGAGCCACGCAAAAAACTGGGTACAGATTCAGAAACCGATGCATTACATAGCACCTTGGTATCACCAAACTCAATCAACACCGAACCTTCAGCATGTTTGGTGTATTGACGGGTAATTTTGACAGAGCGAAGTTGATTGGCAGCACGACCACTGGGGCGATTCATAGAAACCTCTTTCGAGTAAGACGGATTAACAGGGATAAGTGCAGGCGAATTTACGCAAATGCCATATAATAAGCAACTCTCAAAATGCCCAACTCATCGCAAGGAACCACCCATGACACTGAGCATGACTGCATTTGCCCGTGTTGAACATCAAGCACCCTGGGGCACACTGACCTGGGAACTGCGCTCGGTCAATCACCGTTACTTGGAACCGACATTCAAAATGCCGGATTTTGCCCGTAGCCACGAGCACTTGTTACGCGAAAAACTGCGCAAAACCTTAGTGCGAGGCAAAGTAGAATGTGGTTTGCGTTTTGAGAAGAATACTGCAGAAGCACAGAGCATCAGCATCAACAACGAACTGTTGGAAGCACTGCTAAATGCAAACCAGCAAGTCGCCGATAAACTCCCAGCTAGTGCCCCGGAAGCGGCCTCGACGTTTTTACAGTGGCCCGGCATTATTACTACCGCCGGCATTGATGCTGAAGAACTGCAAAAAGCCATTTTGGAGAGTTTTGAAGCGGCGCTTTCGCAGCTAGTCGAATACCGTACCCGCGAAGGTGCAGAGCTTAAAAATATCATCGAGCTGCGCCTGACACGCATTCAGGAAATCAACCAATCCGTCAAAAGCTGGTTGCCAGAAATTATCCAAAACCAACGCCAGAAGCTACTTAACCGCTTCGCCGATATGCAATTGGACATCGATAACGATCGTGTTGAACAAGAACTGGTGATCATAGCGCAAAAAATCGATGTCGATGAAGAACTGGATCGCCTGCAGACACATTTGAAAGAAGTACAGAAAACCCTCAATAAAGGCAGCCCATGTGGACGCCGACTCGATTTTCTGATGCAGGAATTAAATCGTGAGGCAAATACACTTGGTTCAAAATCCATCTCTGCCGAGCAAAGCCAGGCATCGGTCGACTTGAAGGTTTGCATCGAGCAGATGCGCGAACAAATTCAAAACATCGAGTAAATCGCGCCGCCGTTATCAAACGTACTCGAAGCACGTTCAGCCCGGTTAAACACTGGGCCTGAATCTATGAATGTGTTTCAATTCAACATCGTCAATTAGCAACATCTTCGGCCATATAACACCATGACCACATCTGCCAAAGCATCACTGTTTGTTATCTCCGCCCCCTCGGGCGCAGGTAAAACTAGCCTCGTGACAGCCCTACTTGAACGCATGCGCGATATTCAAGTATCGGTTTCTCACACCACGCGTGAGGCACGTCCCGGCGAAGTCGACGGCGTGAACTATCACTTTGTGGATAAAGACCAGTTTGTCGACATGCTCGGCAACAATGCCTTTCTTGAACATGCAGAAGTCTTCGGCAACTATTACGGCACCTCACAGCAATGGGTAGAAGCCACATTGGCCGCAGGCACTGATGTGATTCTGGAAATCGATTGGCAAGGCGCCCAACAGGTAAGAAAACTGATGCCCTGCTGCTCGGTTTTTATTCTCCCCCCCTCAGTCGAAGCACTGCATCAACGCCTAACTGGACGCGGACAAGATGGCGAAGCCGTTATTGCCAAGCGCATGGCCGAAGCCCAGGACGAAATATCACACTATCCTGAAGCGGATTATCTGGTCATCAATGATGACTTTGATATCGCATTGGATGAACTGACCGCGATCATCGCCGGTCAACGTTGCCGCATTGAATTGCAGCAACAAAAGTCAGCCGATTTGCTAAAAGCGTTGTTGGCTGGCGAATAAACCCGAACCGAGCATTGCATGTTCAGCTAGTTACAATTAGCCTGAATTCACATATACTGCACTGCTCGATAAATTCCAACCATTAAAGGCTACCCCATGGCACGAATTACTGTTGAAGATTGTCTTAGTAAAGTCGACAGCCGTTTTGAACTGGTAATGGTTGCATCTAAGCGTGCACGCCAAATCGCAACCGGTGGTCACGTGCCACTAGTACCAGAAGAAGGTGATAAACCTACCGTTATTGCTTTGCGTGAGCTGGAAGAAAATAAAGTCACCGCTGCCAGTATCAGACAAGCCGATGAAGCCGTTGACGAATTCGACGCCGACGGTTTTATTTAAACCACGCTAACTGCATCTCCGATTGTGAGCACTGCCGCAGCTATGGCTTCTGAACCCGCCAGTGATGCGCCTATGCTCACTATTCTCACGCTATGCGACAAAATATCTAGCTACCTGAGCGATGAACAGGTCAGGCAGGTTAAGCGTGCCTACTACTTCGCTGAACAAGCCCATGAATCCCAACGCCGCCGCAGTGGCGAGCCTTATGTAATTCATCCGCTGGCTGTTGCCAATATTCTCTCCGATATGCACATGGATCATGAAAGCCTACAAGCGGCTATGCTCCACGATGTGCTCGAAGACACCGGCGTCAGCAAATCAGCACTGAGTCGTCAGTTTGGTGAATCGGTAACCGAACTCGTTGATGGTGTCAGCAAGCTGACCCAGATGGATTTTGATACCAAAGCTGAAGCACAGGCAGAAAACTTCCAAAAAATGGCGATGGCAATGGCGCGCGATATTCGTGTCATCATGGTCAAACTCGCGGACCGTACGCATAACATGCGTACCTTAGGCGCATTGAAACCTGAAAAGCGCCGCCGCATTTCCAAAGAAACGCTAGAAATATACGCACCGATCGCCAATCGTCTTGGCATGAACAATATGCGTATTGAACTCGAAGATCTGTGCTTCTTCGGAATGTATCCGATGCGCGCTAGCCGGATTCAGGCCGCCGTTAAGTCAGTTCGGGGAAAACGCGAAGAACTCATCGAAGAAAGCCGCTTTATCATCAACGAACATCTGCATGAAGATAAGCTGGAAGCCCGAGTTTCCGGCCGTGAGAAGCACCTTTATAGCATCTACCAGAAGATGAAAAGCTCACGCAAATCCTTCAAAGACATCATGGATGTGTTTGGCTTTCGCATCATTGTTGACAAGGTTGATACCTGTTACCGGGTACTAGGAGCAATGCACGCGCTCTTTAAACCGGTCCCCGGCCAGTTTAAAGACTATATTGCGATCCCCAAATCCAATGGCTATCAATCGCTGCATACCATTCTTATTGGTCGCCACGGTGTACCTATCGAAGTACAGATTCGTACCGAAGAAATGGAAGACATGGCCAATAACGGTATTGCTGCGCATTGGCTCTATAAACAAGGGAATGATTATTCCAGCGCGGTATCCGGCAGCCATAAACGTGCTCGCCAATGGGTTCAAGGTCTGCTGGAAATTCAGGAACGCACAGGTAATTCACTGGAATTCATCGAGAACGTTAAAATCGATCTATTCCCCGATGAAGTCTACGTATTTACCCCTAAAGGCCGCATTTTAGAGCTGCCTCAAGGGGCAACCGCAATCGATTTTGCCTATGCCTTGCATACAGATCTCGGCAGCCATTGTGTGGGTTGTTATATTAATCGCCGCCTGTCTTCACTGAGTGAACCACTCCAAAGTGGGCAAACCGTAGAAATTATTACCAGCATCAATGCTCAGCCGAACCCGGTCTGGCTCGATTTTGTAGTGACCGGAAAAGCACGCAGTAATATCCGCCACGTATTGAAAAATCATCGCCACAGCGAATCCGTCGCACTTGGCGAACGTCTGCTGAACAAATCACTGGTTTCTCTCGGTGCCAGCCTCGATGAAATCACCGAGGAGCAAATTGACAATCTGCTTCAATCGACCGGCCACAAAAACTTCGATTATGTGCTCGAGGATATCGGTATTGGCAACCGGGTTGCGTACTTAACCGCACGTCAGTTGCTCTCCGAAGAGCATCATGAAGAAGCCACTAGCGCCGTAACACCGGCCTTGGCCCAGCAAACCGNCCTCGACGACAACCAAAAAGCGCTGATCATCTCAGGCACAGAAGGCATGATGGTGAACTTTGCCAAGTGCTGTCACCCATTGCCAGGCGACTCTATCGTTGGCCACATGAGCGTCGGACGCGGTGTAGTTGTGCATACCAATCAATGTGCGCACGCAGAAGATATTCGTCGCAAACATAAAGCCATTGAATTACGTTGGAATGTCGAAACCAAAGGCGAATTTGTTGTCCCACTCTGTGTGGAGATCAAACACCAACGAGGCCTGATTGCCACACTGGCGAATAAGATCAACAGCCTCGACACCAATATCGAAAGCATCAACGCCTATGACGTGGATGCCTACAACAGCCGTGTCGATATCGAAATCAGCGTGAAAGACCGGGTTCATCTGGCCCGCATCATGCGTCATATACGTAATATCAAGTCGGTTACACGCATCAGTCGCGTAAAATCCACCCAGACAAAAAGGAACATCCCGTGACGATCCAAGCCATCAACACTGACACAGCACCCGAAGCGTTAGGCCCTTATTCACAGGCTGTTCGCGCTGGTGATACTGTCTACTTAGCAGGTCAAATTCCATTAGTGCCAGGCACGATGGAGCTAATCACCAGTGACATTAGCGCCCAGGCCAAACAGGTATTTGAAANCCTGGCCGCTGTCTCTAAAGCCGCAGGCGGCTCGCTGGCCAATGCCGTGAAAGTGAATATTTCACTGACGGATCTGGGTGACTTTAATGCGGTGAACGATGTGATGAAACAGTATTTTAATGAGCCTTACCCTGCCCGCGCTTGTGTTCAGGTTGCTGCACTGCCAAAGGGTGTTGATGTCGAGATCGAAGTTATTCTTTATCTGCCGCAATAACTCTCGGTAATCTTCAGCGTTTTTCTTTCTACCGTATTTATATGTACTGCTCATACCTTAGATTAATGGCTATTGCTGCGCAATTGCCCGCATCCCTTCTTTAAAACTTGGAAATACAAACGTATAACCGGCATCAAGAATTCGGTGGTTGCTCAGCCGCTTACTGCCAACCGCAGGTTTTTTTGCCTCTGATGTTTTATCCAATGGCAATCGCAGGCTTTCCGCCAACCAATCTACCAAATCGGTATAACGCACTGGTGTACAATCGGTGCCGATATACACCTTATCCAACGCGACGCCTAAACTGTGCTGCTGCAAGAGAAACCCGAGCATGCCTGCACAGTCGACAACATGAATCCGATTAGAGTAATAATCCTGATCGACTTTGGCGGCCAATTCACCCGCCCGTAATTTGCTGATCATACGATGCGTATCTCGATAGATTCCGCTGAAACGCACGATACACCCTTTGTCGCCAAGCTGCCGAATCAGCCCCTCGGCCTGCAACAGGATACGCCCGGTTTCACCCAATGGCTCGGTCGCCGACGTTTCATCCACCACACTATCGTCGTTTTGGCCATATACACTGGTGCTTGATACCCAAAACACCTTTTGCAGCGACGCCAGTGACAATGCATCGAGAATATTCGACAGATTGGTCAAATACCCCTGCCGATACGCTGCCGCACGATCACTCTCATGACGATTCGGAGTCAGAGTGATGATGGCGTAGTCATAGGTTGTCTGTGAAATGCCATTCATCGTAGCGGGTACGGAAAAATCACAGGCGGTGGCCGGGATATCCGCCGGCAATGTCGAAGGCTGACGGCGGTACGCATGCACTAACGCACCGGCCGCGATTAACTGCCGCGCCAAACGGACACCGATATCGCCGCAACCGAACAAAGCAACACGTTTGCCTTTTAATGCCTGCAGCGGGGGGAGTTCCACATCGATCATTGCTAAAATTTCTCAATAATTGAAAAGTGATTTGCGATTGCTATTCAATAGCCACTAAAAAAGGTAATCTGGGCACCAGTGATAGTCTGGGAATACAAACGATGATGACTCTAACCGAATTACGTTATCTAGTCACGCTGGCGGAAACCGGCCATTTTGGGCGGGCGGCTGAAATTTGTCACGTCAGCCAACCGACCCTGAGTATCGCGCTGAAAAAGCTCGAAGAAAAGCTCGGAATCTCGCTGATCGAACGCAGCAAGAATCATATATTCCCAACCGCTATCGGCGAACAAGTCATTCAGCAAGCTCGCTTGGTGCTCTCTCAAGCGCGGATGGTGGAAGAAATCGCCAGTGCTGGCAAAGATTCACTCAGTACACCACTGAAACTGGGCGCCATTTTCACCATCGGCCCCTACCTGTTCCCGCACTTATTGCCCGAATTAAAACGCCTGGCGCCTGATATGCCACTGGTACTGGAAGAAAGCTACACCGAAGTGCTGCGTAGCAAGTTGGTTGATGCCGCCTTGGATGTCATTCTTATCGCCCTGCCCTTTACTGAATCTGACGTCGTTACTCGCAAACTCTATGATGAGCCGTTTGTTGTATTGATGCCTAAAGACCACCCTTGGGCTGAACAACGTACCATCAATATTGACCAGCTGACGGAAGAGACCGTTCTGTTACTCGGTGAAGGGCATTGTTTCCGTGATCAGGTACTCAATGCCTGCCCACACCTGAAAGAACAAATGCAGAAAGAAACCTACCCGATTGCGGCTTCAGCAAATACCTCACTGGATACCCTCAAACATATGGTCGCCAGTGGTCTGGGCATCACCGTTTTACCGTTATCGGCTGCGGGGCTATATGGTTACAATCAGGAACAGCTGTGCATTCGCCCCTTCAATGGTGATTCGATTCCAACCCGCACCGTCGCCTTGGCTTGGCGCGCCAGCTTCCCGCGCTTTAAAGCTATTGATACGCTGTGTGATGCCGTCAATAAATGCAGTGTGCTGTAAAACATTAACGAGGGATCAGGCTGATACATGACAGTCACTATCTACAGCCCGGTTAGCCAGCTCAGCGGGGTCGGCCCCAAGCTGGCAGAAAAACTCGCCAAACTCGGCATTACTCAAATTGTCGATATGCTGTTTCATCTACCGTTGCGCTACGAAGATCGTACACGCATTACACCGATTGAACAGCTGACACCACACCAATATGCGGTAATCGAGGCAGAGATATTATCCTCGCAGGTATTATTTGGAGCCCGCCGATCATTGATGGTCACGCTCAATGACGGCACCTCAGCGATGCGCATCCGCCTGTTTCACTTTGCCCAGCAACAACAAAAAGCGTTTCGATCCGGCCAACGAATTCGTTGTTTTGGTGACGTCCGTTTCGGCAGTCAGGGGTTGGAAATGGTGCACCCGGAATACACCATCAACCCAGATCCTCTCAGTCCGCTCCCCGATCGACTCACCCCGGTTTACCCCACTACCGAAGGTGTCAGTCAGAATCAATGGCGTAAGTTGATGACACAAGCGCTACATCTGCTGCAACGAGATCGTAGCGACCTTGCGTTGTTCAATCTACCGGACGAACTGCAACGGCTGAATCTACATTTAGCGGATGCGTTGCTGCACTTACACGCTCCGGCCCCAGATGCCGATTTAGAGGCCCTACACAACGGTACCGACCCTGCGCAACAGCGCTTGGCCTTTGAAGAGCTACTCGCACACCAGCTCAGTATGCTAAAACTGCGTGAGAAAAACCGCGAACACAGTGCTCCAGTGCTGCGTGGCACCAACCCATTGGCACAACAGCTGCTCGACCAATTGCCGTTTACACTAACCAATGCCCAACAACGCAGCCTGCAACAAATTTATCAAGATGTTGAGCAAGGCAAGCCCATGCTGCGCTTGGTACAAGGCGACGTCGGTAGCGGTAAAACCATCGTCGCGGCGCTGGCTGCTTGTGCTGCGATCGATAGTGGCTTGCAGGTCGCCTTAATGGCGCCCACCGAAATTCTCGCTGAGCAGCACTATCATAGCTTCGCGGAATGGTTCGACGACTCGTCAGTGAACTTTGATTTACTGATGGGCCGCCACGGACAAAAACATCGTACCTCCGTTGGCGAACGCCTGCGCTCAGGTGAGTTGAACATGCTGATCGGCACACATGCGGTGTTTCAGCAAGATGTTGAATTCGCCCGGCTGGGGCTAGTGATCATTGATGAGCAGCACCGCTTTGGCGTTCATCAACGCTTGGCCTTACGCGATAAAGCCGCAGCAAGTGGTCAAGTGCCGCATCAACTGATCATGACCGCCACGCCGATTCCACGCACACTCGCGATGACGGCCTACGCTGATCTCGATTTATCGGTTATCGATGAATTACCGCCCGGTCGTAAACCCGTCAATACTCTCGTGCTTGAGCAACACCGTCGACACGAAGTCATGCAGCGCCTAGCCTCTGCCTGCCAAGGCGGGCAGCAAGCCTATTGGGTGTGTACCCTGATTGAAGAATCGGAAAGCCTTAACTGCCAGGCCGCCGAAAAATCCGCAGAAGCCCTGCAGCAGGAACTCAGTGATGTGCGTGTCGGTTTAGTGCATGGCCGCCTGAAGGCCAACGAAAAAGCCAGTGTTATGGCATCATTTGCCGCTGGCGACATTGATTTATTGGTCGCCACCACCGTCATTGAAGTGGGCGTGAACGTGCCCAACGCCAGTATTATGGTGATCGAGAACCCCGAACGTCTCGGTCTCGCCCAGCTGCATCAGCTGCGTGGCCGCGTTGGTCGTGGTAGCCATCAAAGTCATTGTTTACTGATGTACCAGTCGCCCCTGACCGACACTGCAAAAAAGCGCTTACAAGTGATGCGTGAAACCAACGATGGTTTTAAAATCGCTGAAACCGATCTTAAAATACGTGGCCCGGGCGAAGTGTTGGGCACCCGCCAAACTGGCGCGCTGATGTTTCGAGTTGCCGACATGGAACGCGACCGCGATTTACTGCCCGCTGTTGGCCGCTACGCCCATGCCCTGATGGATACCCATCACGGCAATATCGATACCATCGTGCAACGCTGGATTCACCAAGCCGACTATTTTGCCCAAGGCTGATTCAAACACTATGCTGTCGCTCCCGGATTCCTGCCGCCAACAACTGGCACAACTGCCTATACACACTGTATTGGCGGACATTCGTTCATGCTTTCAAAGCGGCCATGAGCTCGTACTTCAAGCACCGCCCGGGGCCGGCAAAACGACCAGTGTTCCCTTAGCATTGCTTGACGAACGCTGGCTCGGTGATGGCAAGATATTACTGCTGGAGCCACGTCGAATCGCTGCCCGCAATGCGGCTCAACGCATGGCTGATTTACTGGATGAGAAGGTCGGGGAGCGCGTGGGGTATCGCATGCGCATGGACACCCGTGTCGGCCCACGGACACAAATTGAGGTCATCACCGAGGGCGTACTCACACGCATGTTGCAGGCTGATCCTTCTCTTGAGGGTATCGCCATGGTGATTTTTGATGAATGCCATGAACGCAACCTCAACACCGATCTCGGGCTCGCGCTGTGTTTGCAGGGCCGGGCGCTCTTTCGTGATACCGATAACCCCCTGCGATTACTGGCGATGTCCGCCACATTGGATGCAGAAGCACTGAGCACGTTATTGAACCATGCGCCGGTGGTTACCAGTGAAGGCCGCCAATACCCCGTGACGCTCAACTATCGGCCACAACGACCACACCCCCGCGACTTAGTCGATGCGGTAACTGAAACTACCTTGCAAGCCCTATCAGACACCACTGACAGCGTGCTGGTATTTCTACCGGGGCAACGTGAAATCCATCAAGTACAGCAACGTTTACAATCATCGCTGTCTGGCGGGTCGTCCATTGATATCCTGCCCCTGTATGGCAGTTTGCCGTTAACCGCACAGCAAGCGGCGATTCGACATCAGCCTAGTCGACGTAAGGTGGTGCTAGCGACCGACATCGCTGAAACCAGTTTAACCATCAACGGCGTTCATGTCGTTGTCGATAGCGGGCTGGCCCGTAAACCGGTCTACGACCCCACTACCGCTATGGTACGCCTGCAAACGCAACGCATCTCACAAGCCTCAGCAACACAGCGTATGGGCCGGGCCGGACGTCTCGGCCCCGGATTTTGCTATCGCTTATGGCCACAAGATCAACAACAGCAACTGGCTCGCCACAGCACGGCCGAAATTCTCGACACGGATTTAACCGCTTTGGCTTTGCAATTGCTGAGCTGGGGGGTCGGCGATCCTACCGAACTCGACTGGCTCGACCCCCCCCCGGCAGCCGGGTTTCAACAAGCGCTGGATCTACTGGTGCAATTGCAGGCAGTTCATATAACGCAAGGGCAGCCAAAACTCTCTAGCCATGGTGAGAAAATGGCACAGATGCCAACACACCCGCGCCTAGCACATATGCTAACGATCGCCCACCAAGCGGGCCACACCCGCACTGCCGCCGCCATCGCGGCGCTGCTATCTGAACGGCTACCCAATATCAACGGCAGCCGCGATGGCCTCGATGATTACCTCGAGCTTCTCGCCGCCGGCAAACCCAAACAGCCTCCGCTGATGGGTTGGTATCAACGATGCCGTCAGCAGCAGAAGCAGTTTGAGCAACTTTGCCACGCTGTTATCGATACTGCAGAAGCAACGGCCCAGCCGCTGTCTTCGGCAGCGATGGTGGCACTTGCCTACCCAGATCGCATCGCTCGCCAACGCACCGACAATGGCACGCTGTATCAACTCGCCAATGGCCGCCAGGCGATGATCGCAAATACCTCCGCACTGCGCCGCCATACCTGGCTGGCCGTTGCTGAGATCAGTGGTCAGCAAACCGCAGATGGCAAAAGCCGCGACGATCACATTCGCTTAGCCAACCCCATTGACCTTGAACAACTCGAATCGCTGATGAGTAACGACATCACATCGCAAGATACCGTCTATTGGAACAACAAAGATCAACGTTTGATCGCTGAGCGCCGTCAATATCTCGGGCAACTGATGATCCGCAGCCGTGTCCTCAACGATCTACCGGACGACCAACGACTGTTGGCATTGCACCATGCAATTGAACAACAAGGCCTGGATCTGCTGCCCTGGACACCAACCCTACGGCAGTGGCAACAGCGTGTCATGCTGCTGTGTGATGCGGATAATGATAGTTGGCCGGACGTCAGTGATAGCGGCTTGAATGCACGGCTGCATGATTGGTTCGATCCGTATGCAGCCCGAGTGACTAACGCCCGACACCTCGCCGCGCTGCCGCTCGCGGATATGCTCAGCAGCTTACTGCCTTGGCCCTTACCGCAACAACTCGATGAACAAGCACCCACACATCTAACGGTGCCCTCTGGCTCGCGCATTGCGCTGGATTACGGTGAGCCGCCGCCAGTATTGGCGGTAAAACTGCAAGAAATGTTCGGCGCGACACAAACACCGACTATCGCCAACGGCAGAGTCGCCGTGAAATTGCATTTGCTGTCTCCGGCAGGGCGACCACTGCAAGTCACTCAAGATCTGGCCGCTTTCTGGGCGAATGGCTATGACAGTGTTAAAAAGGAGATGAAGGGGCGCTATCCGAAACACCCGTGGCCCGATGATCCGCTAACGTTCAAACCAACGGCAAAAACCAAACGTCACCTGAAAAACAATTAACCCCAACAAATCGCCGGTTAACGATCAAAAGATGAGGCCCATCCCGAGATACTTGCCGAAGCCCATGACCACTACCATACTTGCCGGGTTAAAGTGCAAACACGGCAGGTGATTATGCTGGTCAAAATCGATCTCGGTATCGCCGACAATCTGGCGTACAGTTGGAGCGGCAGAATATCGGAAGACGACATGTTGCGGGTACTGACCGACATTCGCAACGCAACGGCGGATGATCGCAAGATCAGTTTCTATCAGGAGATCCATAGCTTCGACGGCATTGAACTGGATGCCTTGGTCGAAAAGATCCGGTTGTTGTTTGATATCAGCATCCGTCATTTCAAAACGATTGTGCTGGTTACCGATAAGAAATGGATGCACAAACTGGCGTTGATTGAAGATCGGCTATTTCAGAATGTATCCATCCAGTGTTTCAGCAGTGATAAAAAAGCCGATGCGCAGGCGTTTATAAAGGCCGAGTAAATTCGGTAACCTGAGGCGGTCGATATGCATACACCTCCTGTCTCCTCGGCTTTTTATGCCCTTGAACACTTTCCCACATTACAGGCGTTGACCCGCCAATGGCACATCATTGCCGATGAAGCTGAAGCACTAACACGCCACACTATGCCCATCGATCGCATTCAAAAAAGCCATGTGCAAGTGCACGAAGAGATTCTGCAGTATATGGATAGTGGCGGCGAGTATGGCTGGACACTAGGCTTTGGTGGTGTATTTGGCCCCAACCCTAACTGGCTACAATTCGGTTTAGTGTTGCACGACCGCCCCGTTGCGTTTACCCAATCAGTGATGCCACAAACACTCGCCTTGCTCGCGTCGATGTCGGGCATTCATGTTGCTGCGCTGGTGCGCATGAAGCCACAAACCTTGCTGCCCACGCACGTTCATGCAGAACTTAAACCCCAGCAACTGCTGCAGTATCATTTAACCTTACGATGCGCAGACGAACACAACTTTGCCTATCTAAATGTGGATGGGGAGTTTCGCCAACATACGGCCGGCAACGCATTTGTGTTTGACGGCTCGCGGCCTCACTTCGCTGTCAATGCTTCTCACACCGAACGCTGGATTCTCTATCTGGAATTCCATCAGCCAACCGTCGAAATTAGCCATCAAACAACGACTGATCACTAACGACGTAGCCGGTCGTCTGAAACACACGCCTCCGTTTAGCAGCCGGCTTTTACAACCCTGGATCAATCATCAACCGCGTCATGTAGCGTGCGATAAAATGATCACGCAACTCAGGCTCTGAAATCATCGTAGCCTTTGGGAAACGCCGCAACAGCGAGCCAATTGTCAATTCAGTAATTTTGCTCGCCATCGCGGCACCGAGACAATAATGCGGGCCTACACCGAAGAGCACGACATCCTTTAAATTTGTACGATGTATGTCAAAGGTACTCGGGTTCTCAAATATTCTCGGGTCGCGCATCATGGCGCAGTTCATCGGCCGGATCATCTCACCCTTCTCGATTTTTTGGCCAAATATTTCTATATCCTCCAATGCAAAACGCACTGAGCCTGAGTGCGCAAAGTTATCCCAGCGGTATGCCTCCATAATGGCGTTATTGAGTGTTTTTCCGGATTCATCGGCCAAAATTTCGGGGATCACTTGCGGATGTAGCAGTATATTTCGATAGGCCCAATTGATGTGATGCAAAGTGGTATCTGCACCCGCAGCCAAGGCAGATGCGACTAACGATAACGCCTCTTCTTCGGTGATTTTTTGCCCCCCATCACTCTTCAGTACTTTAACCATCAAGCTGGTCAGAAATTCCTTGGTGTGCTGTGACACATAGTCGTCCAATGACAAAGCAGTATCGTGCAGCAATTCATATTCGGCGATCAATTGTTGCGCTTGCAGCTTCTTCTCGCCAATCAAATGCCGAATCATTTTCAAACCTGACAGCGCGAGCTCAGGGGCAACCTTGATGTTAGGATCGTAGCTACTCAAAATCGACTCAGTTAAACCCGCGAATTCCGACTGATAGTCACGCGGCACACCGATATATTCGGCCAAGGCATACAATGGGATAGTGGATGTAAGATCATGCAGATTAAACGGTCCGTTGATCTTGTCCAGCTCGGTATTAATGATCGCCTGAATATCTGCTGTCAGGTTTTCTACCTGTCTGGGGTTAAACGCCGGTGAAGCCAAGCGACGAACTCGACTATGATTTTCGGCTGACATACTCATCAACAGATTGGCATTAACCTGTTCAAGGTCTGTCATTTTTTCGTAAGGCTTTTGCGGTGCAAATCGCCAATCCGGAAAACGAATCGACAACTTAGGATTATGCATTAAAGATTTGATGGTGTTGAGATCACCCCCGACCACCCAAGCCGCTAATTTCGGCGCAAAAAAGATCTTTTTGTCAGAAAGCAGACGGTCATAAACCGGGTAAGGATTAGCGCAATAGGTATCGGTTTTATCCGGTGCGTAATCGCTGAAAGTGGGACTGGTGATGATTTTTCGAACGCAATAGGTACCAATTTTGAG
This sequence comes from BD1-7 clade bacterium, assembly GCA_902705835.1. Lineage (NCBI taxonomy): Bacteria > Pseudomonadati > Pseudomonadota > Gammaproteobacteria > Cellvibrionales > Spongiibacteraceae > BD1-7 clade bacterium. The sequence goes on along the minus strand of CACSIN010000001.1, from coordinate 451,904 downwards.
CTTTTCAAAGAATGTAGGCTGCATTAACGACACTTCCGATGTGAGAATCCTGCGAGTTCTTAATTTAGACACCGATTGCCGATAAAAGAATATTAATTCTTATAAAGATTCTCTTGTTCTGTAATTACTCTATCTCGTTGAAACCTAACACTGCGCCTATACTAAGCGACCCGTTGCTGCCTACACGGCGTGCGGCAAGGGGTTTAACGACAAACTTGCGTGCACATCATGCAACCGCACTGGATTTGCGACCACGCCATTCAATCAACTCAAACGTTTTTTCAGATTTGAGTTGGTCACTCCAATGAATGATTTCCAGTCGTCCTTCGAGGGTCTCAACCAATGAGGTGCAGTTTTCAATCCAGTCACCGTCGTTGCAGTAGACAATCTCATCATCAAAACGAATATTCGGGTGGTGAATATGACCACAAATAATGCCATCAACATCATGTTTACGGGCCCATTGAATAGCAGCCAGTTCAAACGTATCAATGGCATTTTTGGCCTTGCCGACACGGGTTTTAATGTAGCCCGCTAACGACCAGAATGGATAACCCATGCGGGCGCGAATCACATGTGACCAACGGTTCAGGAACAACAAGAGATCGTACGAATAATCACCCACAAAACGGGTTAAACGACCGAAACGGATGACGTTATCCAGCTCATCACCATGCATCATCAATAATTGTCGGCCATCGATGGTCTGGTGAACAAAGTTACGGTGTATTTCAACTTCGCCAAACTTTTCACCAACATAATCGCGGAACGTCATGTCATGGTTACCGGGGATATAAATGACCCGCGTCGTGCGCGACATCTTAAGAAGTTTTCGGAATACCTGATTATGCTTGGCGGGCCAATAGAAATGCCGCTTGAGCGACCACAAGTCAATGATGTCGCCAACGAGGTAGAGTGTTTCACAATCGATGGCATCCAGAAACTGCAACAGGTATTCTGCTTTACAATCTTTGTTACCCAGATGAACATCAGAGATCCAGACGGCTCTGGCTTTTAACGACTTGGGAAGTGTTTGGTGCGTCATTTTTCAGCCCCTCGGTTTCTGTAAACATAGAAATTGGCAATGACACACCCATGATAATTTTTTTAACTTTTTGTGGCAGGCGACGAACGTCTCCATACCTCCATCAGCGATATTGATACCATGGCGAGTGACCCTAAAAAGCTTCTCAAAAAACACCAACAGCTAACTCAAAGCGACCACATGAAAGTGGTATCACATGTGCAGCGCGAAGATAACGATTGGTTCTTGCATACGCTTATGCTTGAAGACATTGATACGCCGTTTAAATTCCGTCGCCAGCAACAATATCAAAACCTCAAAGGCCAGCGCGTTAACCTCACGTACTACCGAGATACCGAAAGTATCGCCGGTATGGATTTTGAAGTGATGCGTATTGTGCGCATCAAAGTCGCCTGACTGCCGACAAACACCAGCCTCTCAAACAGCGAAAACACCAACAAAAAAGGCAGCCACAAAGGCTGCCTTTTTCATAAGGCGATCATCATTGATGGCCGGCTACGTCAAACCAGTTTGGTCTCTTCCCCTTCTGATCGCGCCACAAACACCGCACAGACCGAATCACTAAATACATTTACCGCCGTGCGCAGCATATCCAGAATGCGATCGGTAACAAGTAACAAGCCGATACCCTCCAATGGCAAGCCAATGGCGGTAAGTATCACCGATATCGCCACGAGGCTGGCTGCGGGAATCCCCGCCACACCGATAGACGTCAACAGAGCGATAGTGACGATTAAAAACTGTTCCGCAAAGCCAATATCCAACCCATAGGCTTGGGCAATAAACATCGCCGCGACACATTCGTACAACGCCGTACCATCCATATTGATGGTGGCTCCCAAGGGTAAAACGAATGATGTGGTTTTGTTAGAAACACCGCCATCCTGCTCAATCGTTTCCATGGTCATCGGTAACGTTGCCGACGACGACGCGGTTGAAAATGCCGTCAGCATGACAGGTGACATGATGCGATAGTGTTTAATCGGATTAATCTTAGCGACGTAGCGCATAATCAGCGCAAGGTTAATGAAAACGTGGAATGCCAGCGCTAACACCACCGTGATAAAGAAAATCAGCAGCGGGCCAAACACGCCTACACCGGCACTCAATACTGTTTTCGCAACCAAAGCAAACACACCGATGGGGGCAAACTTCATCACAAACATGGTCATGTGCATCATGATTTCGAACATGCCGTTAAAAAAGTTCGAGACGGCTTCGCGATACGGTGACTCAACACGCATCATAAAAAAGCCGAACAACATGGAAAACGAAATCAAACCGAGCATCTGACCCGATTCAGCCGCAGCAATAATATTCGGCGGCACCATCCGCAAGAACACATCCACCACATCGCCGACATCACGACCTTCAACACGTGACAACTGTTGTTCCAGTTGGTCACCTACCATCGTCAGATTCAGGGTTTGACCGACAGGCTGTCCATCATGAATCCCCGGCTGCAAAATATTAACGAACAACAAGCCAACCAATATCGCCAACAGACTGGATGCCATGTAAAACCCAATGGTTTTACCACCTACACGGCCGATATTGCCGCCATCACCAATGCCTGAGATACCACAGATAATCGACGATACCACCAAAGGCACGATCAGCATTTTCAGCGCATTGAGAAATAGTGTACCGAAGAAGTCAAAAATCGTATCCAGTGAGACACCGAACAACAGCGTACTGGGCTCAAACAACACGCCCACGGCAACCGCCAGAAGAATGGCAATCAGTATTTGCCAATGTAATGCCAGCTTAGACATAGTGTCTCGATCCTTTTATTGTTTCTGTTATTCCACATCATTACCGGCAACAGCACCCGAGCTAAAACCAAAGATTTGGCTGCAGGCTCTCTCTGAAGCGAAGGGTCTAATGTGAGGATTGTAGCAATGCAAAGTCGCCGCTGCTTTCACAAAAGCATGCCATCTTTCTTGCAATCAGTCACGAAACGCCAACAGTCGTAATGCATTCATCACAACAACTAACGTACTGCCTTCATGCAGGATAACAGTCACGCTTAAATCGACAACACCCAGCACCGAGGTGGCAATCAGCAAACCGATAACACTCAGTGCGATCGCCAAGTTCTGTTGGACAATTTTGCGGGTCAACTGCCCCAATTTTACGGCAAACGGAATTTTACTCAGATCATCGGCCATTAACACCACATCAGCCGTCTCTAACGCAACATCCGAGCCCGCACCGCCCATCGCAATACCCACATTTGCCTGCGCTAATGCCGGTGCATCATTGACACCATCACCGACCATGGCAACCCGATGATATTGACTATTCAGATCGTTAATCGCCTGCAGCTTGTCTGCTGGCAAAAGATTCGCACGCACATCGGTAAGGCCAAGGGATTCACCAACACGCGCTGCGACTTCGGCATTGTCGCCGGTCAACATAAGGCGGTGACGAATACCACAATCCGCCAGTTTCGCCAGTGCACTGCTGGCGTCTTCACGCACTTGGTCACCAAACGCGAGCCAGCCGACTAAGGTCTGATCGCGTTCAACCATCACGAGGGTATAACCCTGTTTTTCCAACGTCGAAACCTGCGCTTGCTGTGTGACAGTTAAAGCGAAATTCGAGGGTTTACCAAGCCGCACATCAATACCATCGACCTTGCCAGAGAGGCCACTACCGGCATGATTTTGCACATCTTCAGCAGCCGGCCATTGCAGTTGGCGCAGCTCGGCAGCCTGAATCAGGGCTTTGGAAATGGGGTGAGTCGACTGTGCTTCCAACGCTGCAGCAGCTTCCAGCACGGCGTTTTCTGTTAGCCCGTCAACACCTTGCACACTAATTAGCTGAAATTGCCCCTGCGTCAACGTACCGGTTTTATCAAACGCCACCGCGCGCAATCGCCCGAGGTTTTCTAAATGCACACCGCCTTTAATCAACACCCCATTGCGGGCCGCTTGGGCGATACCCGACAGCATCGCCGCCGGGGTACCGATGGCCAATGCGCAGGGAGAGGCCGCCACCAGCAGCAACATGCTGCGATAAAAGCTCTGGTCTAATGTCATCCAGCCAAACAATGGCGGTATCGCGGTCAAAAGCACCACCGCCACCAGCACGGTAGGGACAAACCAGGCGGTGAATTTTTGCGTCATCTGCTGTGTTGAGCTTTGTTGCGACTGGGCTTCTGCGACCAGCTTCATCACACGCCCCAGTGTCGATTCGCCTGCCAACCGGGTGACGGTAACGATCAATACCCCGTCCTGATTCATCGTTCCAGCAAATACATCATCACCGACGCTCTTGCGCACGCTTTTACTTTCACCAGTAATGGCGCTTTGATCCAAGTGGCTGCTGCCATCAATCACCGCGCCATCGACCGGCATACGATCACCCGCCAATACTCGCACCGTATCGCCTGCGGCCAGCTGATCGAGCGCTACCGCCACCCAATCATCACCCACCGCTTTGGTTGCCTGTTCCGGCATCAACTGCGTTAAGGCGGACACCGCATGACGGGCTTTATCCAACGCGTAATGCTCACCGGCATGGCCAATCGAAAACAGGAACAATAAAAAGGCCCCTTCGCCCCATTGATCCAATACGGCAGCACCCGCGGCGGCAGCCAGCATTAAAATATCGGTATCAAAGCGGCCCCGAAACAACCCTGGAATCGCATGAGAAGCAACGTCATAGCCACCAAATACATACGCTAATAGATAAAAGCCCCACACAATATCAGGCCCATACCACCCCCCAAAACTCCCGACTGCACCAAATAACAAGCTCACTCCCGCCAACGTCACCAGCACCATCGACCAGCGCTGCTGAATCCATTCCGGCAGAAACTCAGGAGTGTGACCGTGGCCGTGATCATGTGCATGGTCCTGCGACGATGGGGATTGGGTATGACTGTTCGGATGAGTGTGCGGGTGAGCTTGAGATTGCCGGTGGTGGCTACCGACCAGGCGCTTGTCAATACGCTGGCGAATGGCTTCCAATGAGATCAGTTCAGAGTCATAAGCAAAAGTTGCAAACCCTGCGGCATAACTGACATCCGCATGCAAAACACCGGGTAAATCACCAAGCTGTTCTGCCAACGTGTTTGCAGCGTCGGCGGAATTCAGATCATTAACCGGCAGACGGTCATGACGAAAGCGACTGGAAAATTCAATGCCTATTTCAGTTGCCAGGCGCTGTATCCGGCTTAGCGGAATCAGGTTGGGATCAAAATGCAGGCACACATAAACACCACCTTCTCGATGCAACAGATGCGCATCGTCTAGCCCCTTGGTGCTTTTTAACCGGTTCAGGAAGTGATCTATACAAGCATCGTTCTGGTGAAGATCCGTCAGCAACTCAAGGCTTAGGGCTGTTTTTTCCATAATTCTCGCGTCCCTGTTAGCAGCGTGGATAACAACGGCGATTGAGCAACCACTAGCGCCCACTCACAGTGGATAAAGTATGGTCGAGCCAGCACACATCTCAAGGCTGCGACGACCTAGTCGATCAGACTTCAACGCAGCGAGTTCGTTTTGACAAAAAAGGCGAAGAATTGCTCATTGATATCAGCATCCACAGAATAACGTTCAGAGATCCACTGCGTAGATAAACGCTGAACGGCTGGCAAGCTATTGTTATATTTTGAAAATACACAGCGTTTTTGCAACAGGGTGTTGCCTTGACCTACGCTGGAAATCACGAAGAATACCGGCCAGATTCCCAGCCAAGGTGGCCTTCATGTTGTATGCCCAATCCGATGACACTCGCCTCGGTGTTTGGCCTGTGTTTACCAAACGCTCACAATTGTCACTACTGCCGCGTAAAAGCGGTATCCCAACCGAACAGAGAGGCTCCCAAGCTTTGGGCTTGGCGGTACATTTCGGCCCGGCTTTGTCGTTTATCACAACGGTACTGGTATTTGGGCGTTCCGAATCGATTGTGATCAGCGCATTTCTGTTCTTGAGCGTGGTGAATTTACTGGTGATTGTCTGGCTTGAAGAGCATGAGCCATCCGTTGACCTGCCAACCAGAACCTTGGATGCCTGGCGCAAAGGCCTGTCACTGGTGTTTCTCAAAGGCGTTGTGGCAGGAGCAATCACGGCTATCACAGTTTGGACTTTAGTCGGCGCACTAATGTCGCTTATCACCGTCGCAGAACCCAGCGCCGCCAGCGGCTGGATGATTGCCGTCGCGGTATTAGCCACCGATTTTGCCTACTACTGGATTCATCGCACGTTGAATCACGGTCATGGCAAAAAACCTGTGCAAAAGTGGTTCCGCAAAATTCATGTGGTTCATCATTCAGTCGAAGTGCTGGATTTTCTGCGGGGCAACGTCAGCTCATTTTTTGACACGTCCATCACCGGCTTTCAAGTCAGCCTCGGTGTGATAGCGGCGTTAATGGACATGGATTTGACATCGCTGTTAATAACTTACGTGTTTGTTTTACAGTTACAAGCGACCCACCACGCCAATCACACGTTCAATATCGGTTGGCTCCGATTTATTTTTATGGATAACCACGCCCATAAAATGCACCACTGCCCGCGCGGCTACATGGTCAATCACGGGGCGCTATTTTCACTATGGGATCAGTGGTTTGGCACCTACTTTGAGGACTGGACATTGTCATCCAACTACCTGCAAAAACACCGGATTCCCCTGCCGGTGTCGCGAAAGGCAATCTAACATTCTCAATAAACGCTCAGCACCCGTCAGGTCAGACCCGCTCGCATTTAAACCAGTGCTACAGCACTTTCTTGCAACTGTATCTGACCGTTTTCCAATCGATAGATGACATCCGCATTATCAATGGTATTGATCCGATGGGTGATGATAATCACCGTTAGATTGCCGGATATCGCATCGATAGCCTGTTTGATACGTGATTCATTATCAACATCCAGCGAGCTAGTGGCCTCATCCAGAATCAGCACACTGGGGTTACGTAACAACGCCCGAGCCAACGCAATGCGTTGACGCTCTCCACCTGACAAACGCATACCTCGATCGCCCACTAGGGTATCTAGGCCATTCGGGAGGTCGAATACAAATTCCGCAGAGGCCGCTTTTAGCACGACGGCCAATTGGTCTTCCAAACCAGGTTTTCCCCAGGTTAGATTGTTGCGAATAGTATCGCTGAGCAACACAGAGTCTTGCGGAACATACGCCAGTTGATGATGCCACGCAGACAGGTTATCCGCGGATAGTTTTTCACCATCAATACACACCTCTCCAGCGCTGGGCGCTAACAAACCAATCAGCAAATCGATTAGGGTCGTTTTGCCCGCACCTGAAGGGCCAATAATTGCCGTGGTTTTATTCGCCGGTATCCGCAAATCAATATTTTCAAAAAGCGGCGATTTGTTTTTATACGCAAATGAAACACTCCGCAACGACAATGCATCTTTCAACGCGATAGATGTTGCAGGGTTCTTGGGCTCCGGACATTGTGCCAACGCGATATCATTCATCATCTGGCGATAATTATCATAGGCTGGTAAAGCAAATACGACTTGCTGAAACGCCTGTTGTAACGACGAAAGCATCGGCATTAAACGCGAAAATACAACCACCATCACTACCAATAGCGTTGATTCAACGTTGAACACATAAACGGCAGAATACAATAACAAACACAGGCTCAATGCCGCGCCCCATTTAAATGTCAGCTGATTCAGCGAGTGGTTACGCATAAAATCGATTTGCTGCTGGCGAGCATCCGTCAGCTTATTGGAGAAGTAGCCCTGAAACTGATGCTCTTCACCGTGGCTTCGAATCACTTTCATACCCGCCAGATACTCACTCAATGTATGGTGGATATCTTTATGGGTCGCGGTTTGTTGTTTGCCCAGATCGTGAACGCTGCCGTTGCGAATGGCAATACCGACCCAAAGTACACCACCGACAAACACCGCTAACAACGTCACCTGCCATGACAGCAACATGGCGACACTAATATAGACACCAATCAAGAACACATTGGAAATTGATTGCAACATCGAAAACACCGCCGTCTGCAAGCGCTGGATATCAGATATCAGCGCATGCTCAAATTGACTTTTGTCACGTTCAATCAAAAACTGCCAATGGGCATGAGTGATTGCACTGATGAGTCCCTTGCGCTGACGATCGACATACTCCAGTTGCAGAAGACGATTGTTGATCATGCTAAAACGCGCCAAAGCACTTTGTAGTAATACCAGTACCAAAAAACCGCTGAGCATCAATTCCAACGGATACTGTCGCAATAGCGGCCATTCTTGAATAAATGCCGGCAGCGCCAATGTATCTGCATCACCAATCCCCGCCATCGCCAGAATCGGTATCAATAACATCAAGCCTACGCCCTGAATAGCCGACGTCGCCATCATCGCCAGCAAGCAGACCAAGACGTCTTTGCGGGCAGATTGATAAACTTCGGTGAATAACGCCAATACGCGGCGGATAAAGTGCATGAATAATTCCTAATTTGAGAGCACTGCGGGCTTTCTCGACAACACGCGTGAACAGAATAATAACGGCCAAAGCAGCGTCGTCGTGACAGGCGTCTGGAGCGATTCAGGCAATAACAATGCGTCATCAACACTGATTAATCGACGCATGAAAAAATCCACTTTATGCCTCAACGATTGGCGCATACGCAGTCGATGTAGAAGCCGAGCTTGCAGTGGCGGATAATCACACGCTGACCATGTCTGCAAACACACGGACAAATTCCTTTGCACAACAGGGCTGCATCGGTGAACATCAATAAAATCCACATCAACAGATTGCTCAAACACCTTTTCCACTAACAGAATTGCTGTAACGATATCGGGCAACATACCCAGCGCAGCAGCTCTGGATTCAATAATTTTCCAATCCAGATCCCCTTGCAAAATTAACGCTTGAATATCGAGCAGCCACTGCAATCTTGCCCAGCACGATTTGGATCCGTGCATACAGAGGTAGATAAGCTCATCTTCAAGACCCATGACCGACAGTGAGTGTTTACCGACCTGCATCCTTCGGCAACGCGAATAGGCATCATCAAATAACATAGGCATCATCGATGGGAAGATATCCCAACGCCAGTGCAGTTCAACACAAACCCCCGTTGCTGGGTGTCGGTAGCTGAGATCCTTGAGATAAAAGCGAATGACCGACCAACTAACGGCAACGTTATCGATATGTATTGGCACATAACCCAGCCCACGCAGGCATTGATCAGCCGCCGAGACATTGTTGGGGTCAACAATAAAATCCAGATCGACTGACGTTCTTACGGTAAAGTCGTCATACAAACGTTTGGATAGCAGCGGCCCTTTGAGCCAGAGATGCTCCACCGATACGTCAACCAAGGCTGCGTGAATCTCCTGTATCGCCTTGACTTGCATAAGCCCTTGCATTTTCTTCAGATTCGACTGACGAGTCAGCTTGCCGTAATCATGATCATCCGTATTCAGCTGTGATGCCAACGCGGGCCAGTGACCCCAAACACGATGCCAGGCGACTTGTTGTTCCAAGCGTTCGCCATCAATCGAGTTCTGCGTTTGTTGCAGACCTTGAGCCTCTGCACTATCTCCAGCGAGTGAAAACAAGCCGACCAACGGCTGCGCCGCATTCTGTAATTGTCGTGGCATAAAAAAGGGAAAACTCATTCTTATTCGGTTCGAACAACTTCTTGTGAAGATCGCAAACGACCTAATGACTATTGGCCCCGAGAGACAACCGCCGATACTACGCGGTCAACTCGATTTGTTCCAATGAAGAAAATCGCCAGTTGAGAAAATGGGTTAAATGCCATCGTCGATTAAACTGCTGCAATTGTTGTTTTTCGCTGAGTTTTTTCAGACGATGAATCGCCGCCATAGCCGGCTCGACAGTGCCCGACTCATTGAACACTAACAAATCTGCATGTTGTGATTTTCGGATCAGATCAGGTAAAAAATCTGGAAAATCCGCTACATCAACACTATTTATAAGCTGTCCATTCGCCTGTGGATTTTCAAATAAATGCTCGACGGGTTGCCAATTTTTCTCCATTGCCATACCCGCCATAAATAAATTTCTCGAAAAGCCGATGTTGTCTGGGGCAGACATTTTTCTCACCAACAACGGACAAACACACGCCAACTCAGGAAAGCAGGTATTCAAATACACATCATAGCCCTGATAGGTCTGCGTCAAACCCGCATACACCTGAAACGACGATAGGTTTTGGAAACCCGAGTCGTTAAGTGAAGACCACATAGTTTTAGGCTTATGGATATCAACCGTATCGTTCGAAAGGTCAACGTAAAGTGGGCCAATTTGTAACGCCGTTTGCAAGTATTCTTGTCGTAGTTCGCCCCAAATGAGTTTTAGAAGACCGCCTTGATTAATATAATGCTTGAGTACAGAAAAGTACGGCACCTCGTTGCCCGAGATAACATATTCGAGGTAATTCAGTACAATACGGGAAATTTTCCAACAATGACCGATCGGATAAACCGCAGAAATTTTGTTGGACCCCATCACTTGGCTGCACATTTTACGTAGCTTCGGATCCGCGGTTAAATCACCCACACGAGCCGCGCGCTGACCGACTATACTCCGATGCTCCGCGGCCTTGCCCAGAATAATTTGATCAATCGCCTCACGTAAATCAGTGAGTTCGACAAACAGGCTATCAAATCCAGGTAGTAATATGTCTTCTGCTATTTGCTGCGCGTTTCTATCTAATGAAACTAACCGGCAAAGTGTTGTCATTTCCTGTGGTGTCACTCATCTTCCTCGAATTTACGACTATAACTGTTCGATATTTACACATATTTTGACTATATTCGACAACACTAACTAGAATGTTTCGTTAGTCAAATTCGAATAACCTAAAAATGGAAAATGGACGTAAACATGGATAAACATACCGAAAACCTTTCTACGCCAAACAACATTCGTAAAAATTAGCATGCTCCGCAGGTTATCGAGTTAGAAGCTGAAAATACAAACGGCGGGAAAAATAATTCATTAAGTGAATCGATGCTCAATATAACTGGGCCTAGCTAAATCATCTCTCGTCCAAGATAGACTCTGTCGACAAAATCACCTTATAATCGACTATTCCACTGTAAATACACTTATCGTTCTATCTGCAGTGGACTATCCGATTAGCCTTCAGGAAGTCGAATGCCAACAACTACCGCTTATCAGGCCTTCGGCCTCACTATCGATAGCGAGATATCGCTGCACCCGTTAGTTCAACTCAACACAACCATAGCCAGCCCGGATATTTCCATCAGCATAGGGAATGTGTCTAAAGACGGTCTCGAACAACCGAACACGACATACCCTTTTTGTCAGGCCGCTGCTGATGAACTATGGCTAAACATCCCCGATATTGCCCGCTTTCATATCAGCCGAGGCAGCCACATCGTCGTAGAACCCGCAACGGATGCCGACCTACAGAGCGTCAAACTGTATCTGTTAGGATCATGTCTCGGTGCGATTATGTACCAACGCCATCGGCTGGTGATTCATGGTAATGCGATACGCATCGGTGATGAGTGCGTTATTTTCGCCGGTGTTTCCGGTGCCGGAAAATCAACACTGGCGGGGGCATTTCAACAGCGTGGTTATCAGGTACTGGCCGATGATCTGGCAGTGATTGACGAACAAGGGGTTGTATATCCGGCGTATCCGCAACTAAAACTCTGGCAAGACAGTACCCAAAAGCTGGCGATAGACAATGAAGATCTAGATCGTATTCGCCTTCAAATCAGCAAATTTGCCGTGCCGATTCGCAACGAATTTTGCGACACAGCACTACCGGTGAGAGCGATTTATATTTTGAACTCTCACAATGAAGACACCTTCGAGCTAGATACCTTAGCCGGCATGGATAAACTCAACCCGCTGAAGCACAACAGCTACCGCAGACTTTATGCCGAAGGCATGGGGCTTAAAAAACAGCACTTTGCACAATGCTCCAAACTTGCAGCAGGCATTGATGTTAAACGCATTACGCGACCGAACGCGGGCTTTAAGCTCGATGAACTCGTGGACTTCATTCTGCAAGACCTCAACCAGGAAAAACAGCAGGATGTTGCCTGATGGACACACCCAACGATAACGGACTATTTTGGCTCGCGTCTTATCCAAAATCCGGCAACACGTGGACACGCACCTTTATCGCCAATCTATTGAGCGACTCAGAACAACCCGTCGATATTAACGCACTGCAAACAGGTGCTATCGCCAGCAGCCGAGAATGGGTGTCAACGGCATTGGGAATTGATATCGACGAGCTGTCTCATGACGAAGTCGATCAATTGCGCCCAGCGGCTTACCGCTGGCTTGCCAGTAACGCCGGTGACGATGCTTATCACAAGATTCACGACGCCTACACCTACCTCAGCGATAACCAACCGTTGATTCCTGTGGATGCGACTCGCGGAGCCCTCGTCATTGTGCGCAACCCGTTAGACGTTGCTATTTCATTGGCAAACCATAATCAATGCAGCATCGACAACGCGATTGAGTCTCTCGCCAACCCTGTATACGGGTTTTGTCGCGGTAAAAAGCGCATCTACAACCAACTTCGTCAGCAACTGCTGAGTTGGTCAGCACACACACAAAGCTGGTTATCTGCTCCATCCTTAAATCGTCTAATGGTGCGTTACGAAGATATGCAGCAACAGCCTAAAAAAACTTTTCGCGCCATCGCTGACTTTCTCGACATCTCAGCAACGGATGAACAATTAGCGAATGCAATCAACAATAGTCAGATGAAAAAGCTGCAAGCACAAGAAGCTGAATCTCGTTTTAAAGAAGCGCCCGCCAACACCCAACAGTTTTTCCGCAAAGGCATTGTCGGTGACTGGCAAAATAGTCTGACTGACCAACAAATCGCTCGCATTATCGATGACCACTTCGATGTTATGTTAGAGCTGGGTTACATCGATAGCGCAGGTAACCCAACATCGCTGATTGACGCAGAGGCCATCGCCGTATGAGTACTATCCATGTTATCTGGAAAGACGCCAACACCGATGTAAAACCCACACTTGATCGCATGCTGGCCGCATCAGATTATTGGCAGCCGGATGCCATTTCACACTGGCACACCAACAACCTACAACTCGGTCTGGGCAAAGCGTTACTAAAAAATACCTCCATCAACAATGATGATGCCGTTTATGCGACAACAAACGCACAATTGGCCATAACGGCCAATGCTCGCATTGATAACCGCGAATCGTTGTGCCAGCAATTACCCGCTGAATTACTATTGGGTGTGCCCTCTGGCGATAGCGCGCTCATACTGGCCTGCTATCAACATTGGGGCAATGACTGCGTGAAACATCTGCGTGGTGATTTTGTTTTTGCCATCTGGGATGAGCAGCAAAACAAACTGTTCTGCGGCCGAGACCACTTTGGTGTCAAAACCTTGTTCTATGCCCACACAGAACAAGGCTGGATGCTCAGTAATGAACACAATGCTTTTTTTACCAGTGGCGGATGTGATCGAAAAACCGTTAGCGAACAGTGGCTAGTCGATTCGCTATGGAGTGTCATTAGCTCGGCATTTCAATCCCCCAACCCGAATATCTGCATATTACCGCCAGCACACACGCTCGAGATTACGGCGGAAGGTAGCAAACTTAATCAATACTGGACATTAACGCCAAAAACTCACTGGAACGACCTCAATGATGAAGCCCTCATCGAGGAACTAAAAAGACGTTTTACACAATCGGTGGTCGCGAGAACCGACAGTGCCTACCCCATAGCCAGCGAACTCAGTGAGGGTTTGGACTCCAACGGTATTGCCGGCTACGCCGCGCAAGCGATTACGCCAAAAACCTTGCATACCTATTCCTATCAGTCTGTAAAACTCACCGAAGAATCCCAGTCTACGTGGGCAGCCACTTACGCCGATATTTTTGACATGTTAGATCTACACGACAATATCGACGGTCAATGGCACGACAGCAACACCATCGAAAGTATCGATAATAACGCGCAAAAACAGCAATTTAACCAACACTTTGGCACCTTGAATACACTTGATTTTGGGTTTGATCGTTGTGTGTTAGCCCAACAGAAGCACATCCGCACCATGTTGTCCGGTTGGGGTGGCGACCACTGTGTCACAGCACCTGGCTATGAATATGCCCGAGAGTTAGCCGCCAAAGGCCAGCTGATTCAACTCGGTCGATTTCAACGACAACGCTACCGCAGTGATCATCGCTATCGCCCGTTAAAAGGCTTTGCCACCACCTTATTGAGCCAGTGGGCACCGGGTTATCTTTTTACCATGAAGCTGAAAGGCCAATCGCTGGAAAATGCCCTACATACACGTATGCAACACCACTATGTGAAACCCATGTGGCAGCAAAAATACGGCCTACGCACGAAAACCGAAAATTTTATTCGAAACTATGGCCGCTCAACTGTGCAAGGCTATGAGCAACGCGAATTATTCGAAATTGGTGTGACCAACCGGCTAACACAGAGCGAACTCTGTGCGCGGCAATGCCGGATTGAGTACCGTTTCCCCATGCTGGATGTCGATTTAGTGGAGTTTTCACATAGCTTGCCCGCCCGCTTAAAAATCAAAAACGGCATTGAACGTTATCCATTTCGTCGCATACTCGAAGGGACTACGACCCCTAAAATTCAATGGCGCCGCAAAGCGGATGTAGACTTTCCCGTCCGCGACAATACCGAGAACGATCGCCCAATCGATCTGCCTGAACACGCATCGTGTCATACCTATGTCGATCGGGAAACACTGGAGATTTACAGCAAACACTCGAGAGCATCAATGAAAGAGTTAGATCTATTACGGCAACTCGATGACTATGAACTAGTGACCTAATAGTTTCTGTTAGAGCGGATGTAGTGTGTTTAAGTGAACTGACATCAGAATCAACAATGCTTGTTTATGGCAGAGGTTTTAAAAATACGGTGGAAATCTATCTAAAAAAACATCAATATAGTGCTGTTGAATAAATAATATGGGTGTTAAGTATTGATACCCACACGGAAAATTCGCGTACTGAAATAACATCGGCCCTCGCTACCAAATATCGATGACTGTTACGTTGAATCGCACACAATGAATATAAGGACATAACGATCATGAATACTAATGACACTGCCATAGTGCCTACACAAACCACCAAACAACCGTGGAAAGCACCTTCTGTCAGAGCCCTAGATACCGAATACACGGACTCCAAAAACACACCCCAATCCAATGAACCGTCAGCAAGTAAGGGGCCAAGCTAACCCTGTATGCGAGTCGTGCGATCAACAAGACCACCAACTTCAATCCGTTTGCTAGAGAGCCCCGGATAAAATCGAAGCTAGTGGCCTGTCCCCACCACGTTGGTGGGGTACAACATCCCAATTGACATTGCCTTCAATCACCACCGGCCCTTCTGTTGTCAGTGCTAAATCCCAACCAACCGTATAAATATCGGTAAACTCAACGTGCGCCGCTAACACCGTTTGCACCAACATCCGCCAACCTGGTACCGTCATCGGTGTATCAGCAGCGGATCGTTCAGTCATCAAATGGCGACTTTCTTGCAAGTGTTTTTCGGTAAGCGCGAGACTCTGAGGTTTGATGGCTCCAGTCTCGGTCTCTAACTGCAAAGCATGAACAAAACCGTGATTTTCACGGATCGGCAGCTCAATCGTCGCCGCTAACAAATCAACAATGCCGTCTCGATAACGAGTTACCAATCGAAACGTCACCAGCTGATCAAAACCAATGGCTTCGGCTATCGATAGCCGCTGCGCCCACACAACCAGCGCTGGCGCATTCATCAATAACGGTTGCACAAGATAATCTTCTTGCGCGAATCCATCGTTCAATGCGTTTTCTATCGGGTTCGGTTGAGTCAGCGTCTGATCTTCAACAACCAACGTCTCACCTACAAAAGTCATACAGCCCCGCTTACGACTACCGCGCAGGGGTTTAAAAAACAACGCCGTGTGTTTTAACAAAAAGTCGCTCGATAACCGATCGCCTGCGGCAAACTGAGCGACTGTTGGTATCCCTGGCAGCCTGGCCTCTGCCAGTGCCTGTGCCATCGATAGTTTATCCAGCATGCATTGTTGGCTACGTCGGCTGATTGTAGGGGATTGCACCAGATGCCACTGCGGCAACTCATGCACAAAGATAAAATCTAGCCAATGCACGGGGGCAATGCGATACAATCGATACTGATAATAACTTAGCGGTGGAATGCCATGGCCATAGGCAAGCGCGATTAAATCAGCCAAATGCCGCCAGAAACTAACGCCCTCGTCAGTTAATAATCGCGCTCGGTGTGCCGTCCACGCACGGTGAATATACACAGGCGCAAACCACAGATACCAAAGAGTATAACTATACAGTGCAATCAACCACCAGGCAGGCCGAGGAAGTTGTGGCCAAGCCTTTAAAAATACCTGCCGGTGCTGACGCACGGAATCCGATGGGTTGCGCTGAAAGTAACGCCAACTCAACAGGGCATGTGGTACCTGTCGTTGTATCACTTGCTGAGTTAGACGTTGGAAATAACGGTGAATACCCTTAGCCACTGGGTTACCCATGTTCTGACGGCAGAACATCCGGCGCCACAAACGTGCCCACGATACCGAAGGCTGATAATCCACCGGCGCCGGCAATAACACGTGGGCCGACTTTCACCCAGGCATGGGCTTTCATCTCCGTAGCATCATCCTCTGCAGCGATTCGCGCCCCCAGATGGATGACATAGGGAATACGGTAGTAACCAAGCAACATGCGCGCCATTTGCGCCTGCACCAAGCACATAGCTGGCCAAGGGGTGGTTCGTTCAATCAATGCGCAAACTCGGCCAATACGCCAAGCCCGATGAAGCTGTTCGTCGGTTACCAAGGTTGAGAGTTGGTAATTACGGTAACTGGTGCCAAGCAATCGATGTGTTTTGGCAAAAGGCAGTACATTTTTACCCAGTTCAATAACGCCACTGAGCGGGTACAACACCACAAACCAGCATTTTTCGCATAATGGCATACGCACAGCGGTTTTGAATTTTCGCAAAATCTTCTTCATCAAAAACGCCAAATCATGCTGCTTCGACCACACCCAGTTCGACCATACGCGATAAAAAACTCTCAACTTCTTCTAAACACTGGCTTTCAGAAACGTCGTAGTGCTGTTGCAACTCTATGCATATCGCCGCTTGAGATGTCGGTTGTTCCATTAGCTGCCAAATATGTTTGCCAATGGGATCTAGGCCAAAGTACTTACCGGTTTCGATACTCATCATCACCAGATCGCCGTCGATCTCTGCTTCAACAATATCTTCATTACGCGTGAATACTACGGAATCTGACATGAATTACCCTTAACTGGCACGTTCCTGCATGAAACTTTGACGATCGATAGCATGACACCATCGAACTTGAAATTTTATTTTCACATATCAACGCATTCCTGCACAGGTGTTAGACGCAAGAAACTAGGAATACATAGCCACAAAAAAGGGCGCCCTTAGGCGCCCTTCTGATTACATCGTTAAAAAAGCACTACGCCATAATGGCAGGCAGCTCTTTTTGCAGACGCATTTTCTGTTTCGTGCCTTCACCAGTTAGTGCAAAGCCTAACAGTTCGCCAGCAGCGTTACGGAATTCAGCAACCACATTATTACCGTCTTGCTCAATGTTCCATTCACCTTCAGCGTCACGCGGCGCTGGAGAAACAACANCCGGGCATGCAGGAGTTTTGATGGTAACAGGCATTGCTGGATAGCTAACTTCTGTTGGTGTACCTGCCAGCGTTTTCGCCAGAGCACGTGCGCCAGCCATCAACGGAGCAACGTAGAACAACACATGGCCGTTGATTTCAGCACAATCACCCAAGGTGTAAACATTCTTGGCTGAGGTTTCCAGGAAACGGTTAGCAACAACACCACGGTTACATTCAATACCTGCCGCTTGTGCCAGTTCGATACGCGGACGCACGCCAACAGCAGAAACAACAACATCGGCTTCGATAGTCTTACCGTTGTTCAGTGATACAACAACGCCGTTGTCAGATTTATTCACAGCCGTTGCAACCGGACCGAAATCGCCATTCTCTAATGGACCGAAGTGGAACTTAGCACCTTTGGCTTCCAATGCATTTTGTACAGATTTACCGGCTTGCTCAGGCAACAGTGTTGGCAAGCAGTAACCCATAGGGTCAACGGTTTCTGTTTCAAACTCACCGTTAATCAAATCGTTAGTGAATTCACTACCGATCAGGCCGCCACCAATGATTGCGACTTTCTTAACGTCTTGTTTTTTGATTGCTGTGCGGAATTCAGCGTAATCCATCAAATCATTGATCGAGTAAACCTGATCCAACGCATCACCTTCCATCGCTGGGCGAATAACTTCAGCACCCCAAGCAATAACCAGCTTGCTGTAATCAATGTGTGTAGCACCGCCAACAGTGATAGTTTGCTTCGCAGTATCAATGTTAGTAACACGCGTCATGGTCCAAACGCTGCAATGGAACTGCTTGGCCATAGAGCCAGCATCAGACATTGCCAGAGCGTCAGCATCCTGACCTTTAGTAAAGCCAGTCGACAGCATTGGCTTAGAGTAGTTACGACCATCATCAGAGGTGATGACGATAACTGGTGTTTCTTTATCCGCTTTACGGAATTCTTTCACTAGGTTGTAGCCAGCAAGACCTGAACCGATAATAACAATCGGCTTGTCATCTTTGTGCTCTTCTTCAGCGGCTTCTTCGGCCGGTGAGCTTTCGCTGCCTTCAAGCAATTCGAAATCTTCTTTACCAACACAACAGTCTGGGCACAACCATGACTCGGGCACGTCATCCCATTTGGTTCCCGGCGCTACGCCATTATCCGGATCGCCTTTTGCTTCATCGTAGACCCAGCCACAAACTATACATTCCCATTGAGCCATCGTTCGTAAACCTTCTGATTTCACACGTTTTTGAGGAGTGCACACTATACCGGCAGATTCGAATTTCGCAAGAGTGAGACGCTGTGCTGGCACGATTTTCCGCTTACTTTTTGATCAAGATTAAGGCTTCAAAGTGCCACCAGATGCGGCGTGAGCCGTTCAATGCTTGAAACTTGCCGCCCGGTGGCGCATTCTTATTGCCGTATTGCAATCTGGGTGTTTTATGTTCAACAGCTTGGGCTGGTATGACCAGCGACAGTTTTCCTTGCAGCAACTGCCGGCCAGTGTCAGGCCGTGGCTGCTGGACACATCGTCGCTGACTGCTCGCTTAGTTGCAGCCAGCCACGGCAATTTCCGAGTTCAAGTACTCCGTCAGAGCTGGCGTTTGCCGACACAAAATGAAGCACAGGCACTGGGTATTCCGCCACGACAGCATGCCCTGATTCGTGAAGTATTATTGCTGTGCCACGACACCCCGTGGGTGTATGCCCGTAGTGTCATCCCTGCCGCCAGCTTCACCGGGCGCTTACGCTTTTTACGGCGTTTGCAAGACAGCGCTCTGGGCGCTTTGCTATTTAAAGCCCCGAACTTGAGTCGAAGCCGTTTTGATATTGCGGTGATTCGAAAACACAACCAACCCAGCGCATTGCATCGTGTGACTAACGGCGCAACCGTTTATGGTCGCCGCTCACTGTTCCATATTTATGGTAAACAGCTGCTGGTCGCCGAAATTTTCCTACCAGCCTGTGAACTGGGCCAGTTGCCCCCGTCGAGATAACTGCCAACTTCAGGCTATAATAGCGGCCGACCATTCATCGACTGTTTCCGGTTTGCCCTTTTATGATTTTGCAGAAAGCCCATATCCACCACTATCTGGATCTGATGCGGTTTGACCGGCCCATCGGCACCTATTTATTACTTTGGCCCACACTGTGGAGCCTTTGGTTAGCCGCTGACGGCATCCCGAGTATTCCTAACTTGGTGATTTTCACCATAGGTGTGTTTCTAATGCGTTCAGCCGGATGCGTGATTAATGACTACGCCGACCGCAATATAGATGGCCATGTCGAACGCACGCAGCATCGCCCACTTGCCGCTGGGTTAGTGAGCACTGACGAAGCACTGATGCTATGCGTTGCGCTGGTATCCGCAGCTTTTGTGCTGGTCTTGTTTACCAACTGGCTAACCGTCGGATTGTCATTCGGCGGGGTATTATTGGCCGGCTGTTATCCGTTTATGAAGCGCTATACGTATTTCCCACAGGTCTTTCTTGGAGCTGCATTTTCTTGGGCAGTTATCATGGCGTTTGCTGCAGAAACCGGCGATGTTCCTAAGGAGGCGTGGATTATTTACGTCGCGGTCACCGTCTGGACAGTGGTTTACGATACGTTTTACGCCATGGTTGATCGTGATGATGATCTGAAAATCGGCGTCAAATCTACCGCTATTCTATTTGGTGACTTTGATCGACTGATCACGGCCGTGCTGCAACTTTTCGTGGTCTTTGCACTGCTATTGATCGGCTACCGGTTTCATATGGGCATTGTGTACTATCTCAGTACCATTATTGCGGCTTGTTTGTTCGCCTATCAGCAGTTTTTAATCATCGACTACGACCATGATAAGTGCTTCAAGGCGTTTTTAAACAATAACTGGGTTGGTGCCGTGCTGTTTGTTGGTATCGCCGTCGATTATGCCGTGCGCTAGTCGATCAAAAACACCTTACCCACACCGGAGGCCAAGGTGCGCTGTCAATTTATTCACAGCATGGAAAGTATCGATGCTGAACGCTGGAATCGCGTCGTAGGTAGTGATTATCCGTTTTTGCGCCACCAGTTTCTTTCCGCACTGGAGCACAGCCAATGTATTGGCGACACCCGCGGTTGGCATTCCCATCACCTGTTGATATTTGATGACGATCAGCTGATCGCCTTGATGCCACTGTACTTGAAGCAACACAGCTACGGCGAATACGTGTTTGATTGGAGCTGGGCCGAAGCCTACCAAAAATACGGTTTACAGTATTATCCTAAGCTGATCGCAGCCATTCCCTTCACCCCTGCATCTGGCCCAAGGTTATGCCATACCCTCAATCACCCCGAGGAAATTCACAGACTTATCCACAAGGTCNCCGCACATTTGGATAGCACCTGCGCCGAACGTCACTATTCCGGTTGGCACGTGCTGTTTCCCAATGCCGACGACAGTGCCTTGTGGCAACAAACCCATGCAGCTCAACGGATTGCCTGCCATTTTCAGTGGTTCAATCGTGAATACGCCAGTTTTGATGATTTTCTAGCGACATTCAGTTCACGCAAGCGCAAAAACGTACGTAAAGAGCGCCGTCGGGTCGTCGAACAAGGCCTAGAGGTCGAGCGCCTCACCGGCGATGCCATTACCGCTGAGCATTGGCAACAGTTCTACCGCTGCTATCAAATGACCTATGCCAAACGCAGCGGTCACGGTGGCTATTTAACCCCTGAATTTTTTGCCTGCCTGCAACGTGATTGCCAACAACAGATCTTATTAGTAATCGCCACAGACGGCGATACACTGGTTGCCAGCGCCCTTTACTTTTTCGACGATACGACCTTGTATGGCCGCTATTGGGGCGCGCTGAAGGACTACGATGGATTGCATTTTGAGGCCTGCTACTATCAGGGCATTGAATTTTGTATTGAACAAGGGTTGCAGCGTTTCGACCCCGGCGTACAGGGCGAACACAAGATTATGCGCGGCTTTGAGCCGGTGATCACTGAGTCTTATCATCAACTGAAAGACCCAGAATTTTTTGGAGCCATTCAGCATTTTGTTGAAGAAGAAGCCACCATGGTAAAAAAATACCAGGCCGAGGCCCGACAAGCGTTGCCGTTTAAATCAACGTCGACGGATTAACAGAATAAAGACGGAGTCATTTATGGAAAACCTGCTGATTGTACTGGGGGTGCTATTTGCCGCCCTGTTTATCATCGTGCCATTGGTCGAGCGCTTTGGAAAACCTGTGGATAATGAAAAAGCACAAAAATACACAAAGATTATGGGGTTATTATTGGGCATCATGATGCTGGCGTTGGTCATTCGCTCCTGCACCGGTGTCTGATCAGCTCTCGAATTAAATTCATAATCCACAGACTGATTTATTTATCGATCTCGCGGTCTTAATGTTCTTCCCTTTCTCAGACCGCACCAGCCGGTCCTCAGGAGTGCTTTATGTCCGACGATCTCGCTTTCACCATTCAACTGGGTTTGATCTTGCCCAAGTTTGACGCAACCATCAAAGAAGACCTACTCACGATCGCCCGCGAGCTAACAACGACGGTCGAGTCTGGCTCCGCCGACGGTGGGCCAGCAAACTTAGATGAGATAAAAAGCTTGTTGTTGCAAGATCTGGAAGTGTTTCTCGACCGCACTATCATGCCGCAATTGCACAGCGAACAAGCGCCGGCTGAAGACACAGAAGCAGACGAAGAAGTGGAAGCCGAGGCGGCTGAAGAATAGCTAACCAACGCCACTGACGACGACATACACATTGATCATTGCACAAGATCACGGCCTGTTTCAGGCCGTGTGTTGAAATACCAGCAGACGGTTATTAGCCGGCATTGTGTGGTCACCCGTCAGCACCAAATCGGCTCGCGCAGCCAGCTCAGAGATCCATTCGATAGCGCGGATACCACTGCTAGGGTTGCGCGCTTTTAACCAACCATCAAATTCGGCATTACTGGCGCTGGTGTATTCGCCGTTGTAGTTAAACGGGCCATAGATAATGACACGCGCCCCCGCATTCATCACCTTCGGTAACCCTTCGAAAAACGCCTGGACCGCCGGCTCCCCCATAATATGCAAGGTATTGGCGGTGAATATCGCATCCACCTGCAGGGCCGGCCAATGGGCCATGACATCCAACTCAACCGGTTCGGGCAAGTTCACTAGGTCGGCACCATTCACCCNCGCGTTGATGCCCGGAAGGTTTTCAGCAAGATCACTGGTGTGCCAGCGTAGATTGGGCATCTGAGCCGAAAAATACACCGCATGCTGGCCGGTACCACTGCCAACTTCGAGCACTGACAGACAATCCGCCAGCAACGGTTTGATGGTATCAAGAATCGGATCGCGATTACGTTCGCAAGCCGGTGCAATGGGTTTCTCGGTCATTAACACGGCAATCTCCAACTACACGTTCGGATTTATTAGCGGTTGCGTACAGCGTCGTGCAATCAACCGATTCTATTCACTCTGCGCCGTCGCGCAAAAATACCCATTCTTTATCGGACGATGCTTCGGCGCTGAAGTAATAACCCCCAATATCAAAATCCTTGATGGATTGATCATCGGTAATGCGGTTTTTAATGATATAAGCCGCCATCATGCCACGCGCTTTTTTGGCGTAAAAGCTGATGATCTTGTATTGATCGTTTTTGAAGTCTTTAAATACCGGCGTCACAATTGTCGCGTTTAACAATTTCGGTTTCACCGATTTGTAGTATTCGTTTGATGCCAGGTTGACCAGCGTATCAGCACCTTGGGCTGCCAATTGCTGGTTTAAATAGTCAGTGACTTGCTCGCCCCAAAACTCATACAAATTTTTGCCTTGGCTATTGGCAAATTTCGTGCCCATTTCCAATCGATACGGCTGCATCAAATCTAACGGTTTTAGCACCCCATAAAGGCCAGACAATATGCGCAAGTGCTGCTGGGTAAAATTAAAATCTTCTTCACTGAAGCTGCTGACATCCAGCCCTTGATAAACATCGCCAGTAAACGCCAATAGCGCCTGACGGCTGTTATCTTGCGTAAAGGGAGTTTGCCAGTTCAAAAAACGACCAAAGTTGAGATCGGCCAGCTGTGGGCTGATTTTCATCAACGTTTGAATCGCCGGTGGGCTCAGTTCTCGCAGTTCATCAATGAGCTGCTGACTTTGCGGCAAAAAATCCGGTTGGGTATGTGTTTGTGTTGCCAACGGGGATTCAAAATCCAGCGATTTCGCCGGTGATATCAACATCAACATACGGGGTCTCCTTACGAATTATTTGGCCAGATAGTCATGCCACCAGTTCAACGGTGTTTCACCGTCTACCGGATCATATACATTGGCATACAACCACATGGCATCATCGCGCCCTTGCAATGCTTCGTTAAAGGCGTTTTCAACCGCATCGAACCCTTGCTCAACCGGCACGTTGTAAACCAATGCCCGTTCGCTGTCGAAGTCTAATTCGCCCTCAATGGCTTTAACGGGAGCGTCTAAACGCTGACGCACTGTCGATAGATCACCTCGACCGAGCACGCGTACACACAGCTTGCCTCCACGACCTTCAACTTCGAAACGGCCAGCAGCCATCATACGAATCACATCACCTTTCGCCGCGCCGCGGGCAAATATCGGTGACGCCAGTAGGCGATAACAACCATCCCCCACCACTTCAGCTCGAACGTCTTCATAAACCAGTTCGCCGTCCGGGCGCTGGCCGGCCAGCAGGTGAATCAGGGTTTCTTCGCTCATTGGGTCTCTCACTCAGCGTACGGTGTTCAGCATCAACGCAGCATTATACCGGATTCCGCGGCACGCACCTACCGTCGAGCGAATGAGTACAGCTTTGGTTTTATCCTTGCCTATACCACTGCCTTTATCGTTGCCTTTATCGCATAATGGCGCTGCGCTTACTCACCATTGGGGCGCCTGAATAACAATAACAGCAAGGTTACTAGGAAGGTCACTGTGCCACTGATTCATTTTTTCGATGCCATGATCGATCGTATTGGCCGTGCTGCCAGCTGGCTGGTTTTTGCCATGATGTTGCTGACCTGCCTGGTGGTATTTCTGCGCTATGGCTTTAATATTGGCTCCATCGCCCTGCAAGAATCTGTTATCTACTTGCATGCCACTGTGTTCCTCCTCGGGCTGTCGTACACCTTGCAGGCGGATGAACATGTTCGCGTTGATATCTTCTACCAGCATTTTACCGACCAACATAAAGCCTGGGTCAATGCCGTCGGCTGCATTGTTTTTCTGATACCGTTTTGTCTGTTTGTGATTGTTGTCAGCTGGCCATTTTTCATCAACGCGCTAGTTATCCGTGAATCCTCGCCTGAACCAGGGGGGTTGCCATTGGTATTTGTACTCAAAGGCATGATTCCGTTAGGAATGTCACTGCTTCTAATACAAAGCGTTAGCCTGCTGTGTCGCAGTGCCCTGACATTAGTACTGCCAGGGGAAGATGACTAACATGATCGCGATTTATCTATTTTTGGCCGTTTGCCTGCTGTTGATGTTTGGTTTTCCGGTCGCCTTTACCTTGGCCGGTACCGCTCTTGCTTTCGCTACCTTCGGCATTTACATGGGCTGGTTCGACCCCGGTTACATTCAAGCCCTACCTGAACGCATCTTCGGAGTAATGAACAACGAAACCCTCGTCGCCGTTCCCTTGTTTATTCTGATGGGCGTATTGCTAGAAAAATCACGCGTCGCCGAGCGTTTACTCAATAACATGGCGCAATTGATGGGCAATGTTCCCGGTGGTCTGGGCATCTCAGTAGTCTTGGTCGGGATGTTGCTGGCCGCCAGCACCGGTATCGTTGGTGCGACGGTCGTAACGATGGGGCTGATCTCTCTGCCTTCGATGCTGAAAAATCAATACAGCCCATCACTGGCAACCGGCACGATCTGCGCCACCGGTACGCTTGGCCAAATCATTCCACCTTCGATTGCCCTGGTATTACTCGGTGACATTCTTTCCTCGGCCTATAACCAGGCACAGCTGGCGCAAGGGGTGTTCAACCCAAAGACGCTGTCGATCGGTGAGTTATTTGTCGGGGCTATTGTTCCCGGCATGATGCTGGTTACCGGCTATATCGCCTACATCATTTTACACACGTGGAAGAGCCCCAATGCCGTGACAACGGAGACGATTAAACACCAGTCAATCTGGCAGCTACTGGCCGGGCTGTTGCCCCCCATATTCCTGATTGTGCTGGTATTGGGCTCCATTGTCAGTGGTGCCGCCACCCCAACCGAAGCCGCTGGGGTTGGTGCCTTCGGCGCCTTAGGGTTGGCGTTATTATCCAAACAAATGACATTGCAGGCCATGCAAGATAGTTTTACCACCACCCTTAAAGTCACCTCGATGGTCTTTATGATTCTGATCGGCGCAGCGGTGTTTTCACTGGTGTTTCGCGGGTTTGGTGGGGATGAACTGGTACAACAGGCGTTTGAACACTTACCGGGCGGCAAATATGGCGCTTTATTTGTAGTGATGTTACTGATTTTTTTGCTGGGTTTTATTCTCGATTTTATCGAAATTACCTTTGTGGTGGTGCCGATCGTTGGCCCGATTCTATTGATGATGGATATCGACCCGATTTGGCTCGGCATTATGATCGCCTTGAATCTACAAACGTCCTTCCTAACGCCACCCTTCGGCTTTGCACTGTTTTACCTGCGTGGCGTGGCACCGCCAGATATCGCCACACGCCAGATTTACCGTGGTGTTCTGCCCTTTATCGCCATCCAGCTACTGGTATTGTTGTTACTGGTTATGTTCCCACAACTAGTCACTTGGCTACCCGGCCAGTTGATGGGCTAATTGACAATAATTGGCGCCGTTTGCGTCGGTATCTAAACAAGCAAGGCGTTACGCTCACTCGTTTATTTAGATACCAACACCACAGATGCTTGACTAGTAAGCTATCCGGTTAGTCGATGCTCGCTTCCATCTCGTGCAGCAACTCTTGCTGCTCAAACCAATCCGTTTCGGCATCATCCAATTGCTGTTTGATGCGAGTTTCCTTATCCATTAGCGGCTGCAAACGTGCTTTGTTCGCTTCGGCATAAATATCTGGGTCAGAAAGCTGCTCGCGTAAATCATCCAGCTCACTGGTTAATTTCTCGATGGCTTTTTCCAATTGCTGAATTTTCTTGGTAATTGGTGCCAGCTTGACGCGTTTTTGCGCGGCTTGTTGACGCTGCTGTTTTTTGTTTTCTTTCGACACCTGATCCGTGTCGTCACCCTCACCTTTGGCCTGTTGCGCGAGTTTGGCATCATCGGCTTGTAGGGCGTAATAGTCGTCTAAATCACCATTAAATTCGGTCAAGCGTTGCTGACGTAATAACCAATACTCGTCGACACAATGGCGCAGCAAATACCGATCGTGCGACACCAGAATCACGGCACCCTCGAAGCGCTGTAACGCATCGGCCAACGCTTCTCGCATTTCAATATCCAAGTGGTTGGTTGGCTCATCCATCAATAACAGGTTAGGCTTTTGATAAGCGACCAGTGCTAGCGCTAGGCGAGCTTTCTCTCCACCTGAAAAATGACCAATGGTTTCAACGGCCATATCCCCATGAATACGGAACGAACCGAGAAAATCACGTAATTCTTGATCGCGGGCCTTGCTATCCAGGCGCTGCAAATGCAGCAATGGGCTAGCCTGTAAATCCAATGCTTCGAGCTGATGCTGGGCAAAATAACCAATGCGAAGGGTATCTGAGCACGTCATCTCGCCACCCCGAGGCTCCAAATCACCCACTAAGGTTTTGATTAGGGTAGATTTACCCGAGCCATTAACCCCCAACAAACCCAACCGCATGCCCGGCAAGATCGAAAAACGCGCTTTCTTGGCGGTAATTTTATCGGGATACCCGAGATCCAAATCAAACGCATTGATCAGCGGACTGCCTACTTTATCACTGCACGGTATCTTGAACTGATAGGGCGATGCCTCTCGCACCGCACCCACCATTTGCATACGTTCAAGGGCTTTAATACGACTCTGGGCTTGTTTAGCCTTGGTCGCTTGCGCCCGAAAACGATCGATAAAACGCTGCAAGTCTTTCGCGCGGGCTTGCTGTTTTACATGAATGGCTTGCTGTTGGGCCAGCTTTTCAGCCCGTTGATGCTCAAAATCCGAATAACTGCCGCTGTATACCTTGATATCATGATCTTCGACGTGTGCGATGTGATTCACACTGGCATCGATAAAGTCCCGGTCATGGGAGATCAGTAATACTGTACCGTGATAGGCAGAAATCCATTGCTCTAGCCAATGAATGGCTTCGATATCCAAATGGTTCGTCGGCTCATCCAGCAATAGCACGTCACTGGGACACAATAATGCGCGGGCCAGATTCAGTCGAATTCGCCAACCACCGGAAAAATCCGTTACAGATCGATCAACATCGGTGACCGCAAAACCCAAACCGGCCAAAATCATTTCTGCTCGATAGCGAATGGTGTAGGCATCCAATGCATCCAGATGTGCGTGGATTTTGGCCATGGCATTGTGATTATCCGCTGCCTCGGCTTCGGCTAATTGCCCCTCCAGCTTTCGCAATTCTGCAAAACCGTCAATCACGTAATCGCAGGCACTGCGGTCTGAATGACCGACCTCCTGGGCCATGTGGGCGATACGAAGATCACCGGCAAAGTCGATATCGCCTGCATCGGGCTGTAAACCGCCCAATATGACTTGGAACAGGCTGGATTTGCCACAGCCATTGGCCCCTATCAAGGCAAAACGTTGGCCGTGATAGAGTGTCAGGCTGGCTTTTTCAAACAGCGTTTTACCGCTACGCTGAAGCGAGATTTGTTTTAAACTGATCATCGCGCCATAGTACTCTTTTTCCACAGGATTCTCATGCAAGAACCCAATGAATTCGGCCCATCAATCGAAAATTCCCTGATCCAGTTTGCTAACACCCTGTGGCAACGCCGCCACGTGAAAGATGCGTTAATGCAGTGGCAAACAGCGTTTGATGCCGACATCAATTTACTCATCACATTATGCTGGCTTGGACAACACGGCGCCTCTATTGAAGATTTATTACTTTGGCCCGAACTTGTCGCTATCAGTGATCGCTGGCAGGCTTGCCTGCAGCCCTTGCGAGCCTCGCGAGAGCAGATGAAGACGATGGATGAGCATCTTTATCAAGATTATCTCCAATTGGAATTAAAAACGGAGTACAAAGAACTTGATGAATTGTTCAGATTTTCGCAAAATTTGAGCAGCGGCTTACAGACCGGATTTTCAGACGCTGTTCCCTCCTCTACAGAATCTGTACCGGTCCACGAATTGCTTACCCACTATCTGCGCCATTTGCAGGGTGACCGGACAGACGACGATAGCACCGCGATAAACGACCTCGTTCAGGCGCTTTCACGATAAACCCCCGGTAAACCGCTGATCAATGGCAGAACTGACAACAGAACAAAGAGTCTGACCCATGGCTAAAAAAGGATTTTCGCCGATCCGATTGGTGATAAAAGTCTGTATCGTATTAATTATTCCCCTCGTCCTGATGAGCACATTGCCTGGGCCATCGGGGGAGCCGGTAATAAACATGAATACGATCAACCCGGTCAGTCTGGGTAAAGATGCCGTCACAACCAGCCAGAGTTGGTTGACCCGTGCATGGGTATCAATGAAACAGTGGTGGAACANCGACACCATTACGGGTCGCCAGAAAGTGATGGTCTATCGCTGGCAGGATAAACACGGCAATTTGCAGTTTTCACAACGACACCCAGGGCCAGGAATAAACGCTGAGCTGGTTGAAATCACCGACCGTTCATTATCGATGCCAAAACCTGACCAAAAACTAAGCAAGATACTCAATAGTTACCAGGAACAGAAAAACAGCGATGCGAAAGAACAAACGACATCACGAAGCGCCAACCCACTAACGTTGGACGGCGCATCAACCAAGAAACTGATCAACGATGCGAAGCAGGTTCAAACTTTGATGAACAAGCGTGCGGAGCAACAAGCACAATATTAAATAATTAACATTTTTCCTATATTTTGTAGTGCTGTTTAGGTTAACTGTGAAGCAATGCTAGACTAAGCGCTTACATAAGAATGACAACCATTGGAATTTGGAGCAATTCATGAATAAAACAATTCTGGCAGGTGTTATCGCTGCCTCTGTCGCACTGACAGCCTGTAACGAGCAGAAGCCAGCGGAGCCAACCCAAGCTGAAGCACCAGCGGTAACTCTGGACAGCAACGTTGCTAAAGTTAGCTACGGCATTGGCCTTAACATCTCCAGCAACTTCCGTCAGCAAAACATCGAACTGGATAAAACCGCGTTCGAAAAAGGTCTGGCAGATGGTTTTGAAGGCAATGAGCCAGCACTAGATCAGCAAAGCATCATGCAAGCGATGCAGGCTTTCCAGCAAGAGCAAATGGAAAAGCAAATGTCTGAGCGTAAAACCGCTGCTGACGAAAACAAAACTGAAGGCGACAAGTTCCTGGCTGAAAACGCTAAGAAAGACGGTGTAAAAACCACCGACTCTGGCCTGCAGTATAAAGTCGTTACTGAAGGTAAAGGCAAAAAACCAACTGCTGACGATACCGTTGTTGTTCACTACCGTGGAACACTGTTAGACGGTGACGAGTTTGATAGCTCTTACAGCCGTAACCAGCCAGCAACCTTTGGTGTTGGTGCAGTTATTCCTGGCTGGACAGAAGCTCTGCAGCTGATGCCTGTTGGTTCAAAGTACGAACTTTTCATCCCTGCTGACTTGGCCTACGGTGAAGGCGGCGCAGGCGCCAAGATTGGCCCTAACGAAACACTCGTATTTGAAGTTGAACTGTTGGAAATCGTTGATCCGGAAGCACAAAACCAAAACGCACCTGCTGACGAAAAACCACAGTAATTCTGCGTTTTTGTATGACCGATAGATGGTGTGAATTTTCTTCGAACTTCCGATAATTCACACTTATAAAAAAGTGTTCCGGTAGGAGCACTTTTTTTCTTTCCTAATTCTTTAGTGTTTTATCGTCTATCGCTGTTACTTTATTTTTCGAATTTTGTGTTTTTATTTCTTCTTTACTCCCCCACTTCCTCTGACTTTACGCGTCTCCTATAGACTCTTCTATTTTTGCGCCCGTGCCATCTCAACACTGCTCAAAACATTTGCTAATTCAAACGTACAAAGATGCAATAGCCCACCACAGCCATTGCTCTCCGTTAGATTAGCCTGCTGATTAATCCCACCAACTTTTATCATCGGGAATATTAATCGCCAATCCCGCAAATTGTACCAACGGTAATCTATCTGAATCAGATACGATCGTTGTTGCAAATACCGTTGGCACAAATTTCAAGCTACTCGAGGTCGATGACGCTTGCGTATTTTGTTGCCACAGCTTGAGGTTATCGGCGATTGCTTTTGCAGCTGTTGACGTCTCATCGTTGCTAACCGTCTGCTCTAACAAAAAGACAGGTAACTGCGCATAGGTTGTATCACCTTTATTTGCCATAACGGCGTAACGGTATTCAATCGCGGATTCATAAGCTAACTGTGTACTCGACCCATTTGTCTGGCTACCTTCTGGAGGTGTCATCATGGATAACAACATTGTATTAATCGCTGACGACAGGCTGTCACCTGACGGGTACGTCATTACTGTTTCTCCGACCAGAAGCGGCACAATCGGTGTTGGCCAGCTCACGGTCTCTGTACGATAAATGAAATTCGGATTCGTATCTTGCGGAGGCAAAGCCAGGTTGCGGTTACGCTCGGTGTAAGCTTGTGGCACAACATTCTGATAATCGAGCACATAAAAATTCCGCCAACTCACCTTCAGTGTCTGCAAACGATCCGAGTCCGGCGTATAAATCGCCGTATTGGCATCCGGGCTACCGCTGAGAGAATAACCTTCAATTGTCGGCCATGGTGGCGCAGAATCACCAATCGACCAAGAGGCCTTCACTTGCAGGTCTGTACTGTTTTCAACATCCTGAATGGCAAAATGCCAGACTTCTGGGTCCCCTCCCGCTTTGGCGGACAATGTATTTGCCGTTAAAGCCTGCGGAGATACCCAACTCGCCCACGCTGTTGCAACATTGCCAATCAGGCTGGAAAACTCCTGCATTGCTGCGATGGACTGATCAGTGGGGTTAGTCACTATCGCATCAATATACGGAGCTAACTGCGGATATTCATACTCAAATCGTGCTAGGGCCTCTACCAGATCTTTTGGTGCTGACCGATCAATCGACTGCATTAGGGTCGGTGTTTCAATATCAAACGCATTTTGTTGTTCATTAAAGCTCAACAGCAGATTTAATGTGTCCTGATCTGCGTTAGATCGCTCAATGGTCAAATCCAGATTCCACGTCATGGCATCAGCGATTGTGGTAATTTCTGCCGACTTGGTTGCCGCAGCCTGCAACAACTTAGGTAATGGCGGATAGGTTCTTAATGGAATCGGAATACGTGTCGTGCCAATCGGTTGAGTCAGCGTGTTATCCTGACCTTGTGGCATTTCGGCAGGGTTTTGCTGCAGAATAAAGGTCAACCAATTCGACGGTGTATAGCCGCATTTCGCTGCCAACCCATCACGGTGGTGTTCGATTTGATTGACTTGATAATCCAGATCCAGCGTGAATGCTCTCTGCGCCGACGGATCTCTTGCAGACACCAGCGTATTTAACCAGTTAGTGCCTTGCGTCAAGGGCAAGGTTGCCGGTGTTAGCGCGTAAGGTAACGCCTTGTCATCCGAGCCCCCTGCTGCTTCAACCGCACCGAATAAAAGAGGTGGATTATTCGGATCACCATCAGGCTCAATCTCACCGTTGAGTTTCACAAGCGCTTCTAGCTGTGTGAGTGTTGAAAACCCATAATCGTTATTCAACGTGCGCAGCAACGCCTGTCTCCAGGTTTCACGAGCCGATGACGGATCGCCAGTGCCTTCGGCCTCATCATAAACATACTCAATGCTTGATGAGACAGATTCGGCAAGCGACTCTTTATTCGCTACAAACGGATCATAAAGTGGTGTTTGTGGTGTTGAAGCGTCCGCCGTCGCCGTCGATTTTGTCGGACTAAACAGTGTTTCAACCGTCGCCAGGAAGTTTTCTCCCCAAACATCCAAATCAATACTGCTGAAAACCTGGCTGTGTGGTGTCCAGTTGTCGGGATCTGAATAATTACGCAAATCGTCGACTGTTCGGGTAATCAATTGCGTACTCAACGGTGGAGGCGCATAAAAAATCGGCGGATGATCATCGTCATTGAGGATTTTTACCGACGTTCCCTGATTATCACTCCAACGTTGAATCCAGATACTGCGCCGGCCAAACGTCTGGCTGGTAATATCGTTATCCGTACCGGTGGCAACTTTGATGACGCCCTGACTGCCATCAAACGGAAAGTAAGCCAACTCAAAATTATCCGCAAAACTGGTTAATCCTGACGGATCTTCTTCAGTGCTGGCTTGTTCGACCGGTTGCACCGGTGTCGATACATGGCGCACATCAGGCATTTTTTCAGCAATATCATCAGTAACATGATCACGTGTCAGTGCCAATGAGACGGTCAATTGTTGCAAGTCTCCCGGCCAGTTCGTCGGATAGTCTTTTTCCAAAAAGGCAGACAATATGGACGCAGCGGGAGCCGTGCCCGTTGTTCCTGTGGCTAACCAGGCCGAAATCCCATCGATATAGGCGACAAGGCCAGATATCACTGTTGATTGATCGATCTGTTTGATGATGAGGCCGCTATTCAGTATCTCTGCGGTACTGATACCGGCATTCATATTCGGATCCATCAGCTGATCCTTGATCAACGCATATTGTTCCACCGTTCGCGCCAGCTGGTCTGGATCGACATTGCCATCACTATCCTGAACAATCGTTGGATCGAATGCCAGATTAAGCGACAGAATAACGCCCTTGTCATTTGTGATGACATAGCTGGCCTGTGAACCAGGCCAATCACTGATTCCTTGAATATTGTCGTTATAGACAATGTCCAGATCGATTGTGCGCACCATCGAATCTGGCAAGCTATTACCAAAAACATCTTCCATCGATATGGCGACATTAATCGTATCGCCGACAGATGCATAACGATTGCCTGACGTGTTTAATTGGTCGTTGGAAATCACCGTGTGGAAGTTCCACTGGGTTTGGTCACTACCTTCCGGGGTTGTATTTTCAGCGTTCAGTGGCCGGCTCCATGGATTGTCGACAGGCTTATCGTTAATCGCTTCGATACGATAGCTGGCCATCTGATACAAACTAAGCAAGTAATCACCACTATCCGCTGCTGCCTCGTCGGGTGCATCTTGCCAGCTGATATTCCATCCGACATCACCACCGGGATAGGCTGATACATACGCCTGAATCGGCGTACCGTCGTCATCCGAAGCCAATGTAGCAAAGATACCGGAGTCCGCATCCGGTTTTTTGCCCACTAACGCGTTCTGATAGCCCTTAGCAGCAACAGTACTTCCAGTCTCTCCAAAACCGATTAATAAAGTGAAATTAGCAGGCCCAGTTTCGAACTGACTAAGGTCAAGCCCATCCACTTGTAGGAAGAAGCCTGTGCTGTGGTTAACAGAGACCTCCCAAATCAGACGCAAGAAACGAATCAGTTCATCACCACCCTCTGCCGGTTTTGCATAGTTAGCGCACCCTTGAGTACCACCTTCGCCATCGTCTGTTGTCATTGCAGGCGGCAAGCTGTTGGTTGATAAATCGGTCCGCACCAAAACTTCCGGCGCTTTTGTGGATTCCCAATTTCCGCGACTGGCACTGGCTAACAAGTCAGCAAAATCTATGGTTGCTAATCCGGCCTCAACGTCATCCAGAAGGTCCTGCAATAAGGTTCTGTCGGCCTCATTCGTGCCCAATATTGAGAATATATTCGGCAAAATAGCCCCCGGTTCGCCAGAGCCATCGGGTATACCTGCTAATTCCACAGATAATGATAATGCTGCCGAGGCCTCCCAGGGCGTACCCGGTGCAGAAAGATCGGCCTGGCCACCGGTATCATCACCGCTCTGAAGCACCAGCGATAGCCAGGGGCCACCGTCATTAGATTGAGCATTCTGCCAATCAAAAATGCCTTGTTTTATGTCTTCGGACAGCAAGTTAATAATGCGCTCGACACCATCACCCTTCTGCCAGTTAGTATTGTTGTTAATCGGATAATGCGGTGTTTCAAGGGCTAGCGGAGGTAACGCTTCAATGGTCCATGGTTGGCTCTGCGGCCCGATGGTATGCACCATGCTATCATCTAAGCGAGAGGTGGTATCGGAAGCAACTGTAATCCAGTCAGGCGTATCGCCAGTCTCCTTGATCGCCGCATCCAGCACCCAATTATCACCGGATTTTTGTAAGCCAAATTGCTGGCTGGTCAACAGATACAATGCGGTCAATACATTCGGATCAGTAGGATCAGGTAACCGAACTCCCCCCATGATAAAGCGCGATACAAATCCACCCAGATCGCTCAAACTGATCTCTGACAATGCCGTATCTAAATCTGGCGCACCGGTTTCAATCAACAGTTGGATCAGCTGTTGGCTCAAGACAACGAAATAACCATCAAACAGGGTTTGTGCAATGGAGCCATCACCGTCTTCTGTAGCCTTGATGTTGAGATCTGAACGACCATGCTCAAAATAGGCATGGACCATTTGCTCGTAGTTACCCGGTAAGCGATTATCTGCCAAGCAGGCATGCAGTGGATTCGCCAATGTGCTGGTATTGTTATAGGCAATCACCAAACTGGTTGGCATAACCATACCGACGGTTGCGGTTTCGGCACTGTAGTCGGCTGCGCTGATGGCGAATACAAACATCTCCGACAGTGCTGATTCAACTGCATCATTAAAACGCCCGTCTTCCAAGGCGGCGGCTGTCGCTGCTAATTGAGAATCAAAACTGCCATCACCGCCATAAGAGCTGACGAGCCACTGTGCCAACCCTTTCGAGAGCTTGCCAAAAGGTGAAGCCTGATCACCCGATTCAAGCACCAGTGTCGCAACCCCTTGTGGTGCCCACGTCGAACCGTCTTGACTGATAGACGTCGTCTGTAGCAAGAAATCGACAACAATCGTTTCCGGCGTTGTCGTGTTGATATCAAAAGTAAACGCCGGACCGGGCGCACGGTAGTTGTGTGGTGTGTTGTCGCCAGTCTGACGGATATGATGAATTGCTTCGCGCGTCAATACTGAGCTATTAAACAGCGCTGCTGCAGCCTGCGGCGTGGGCCCACTGAGACTGGCCGTTGGTCCATTGCCAAAAGTAAAGGTAAATAAATCCAGCTTGGTTTTAAAAGAGAAGCTGATTTTTACAAAAACAATCTTTATCGAAGCCTTCGCTTCTACAGTAACATTCATAGTAAGCGGCGTTTTGTGTGCCGTTTCGATAGCAAATGCCAAATTAACAGAAATCGTTAACGACACCTGCACAACAATGATTTTGAAATCGACCTTGCCACCAACCTTACCGGTTAACGATAACCCGATACCCCACCACCAATAGTCAACTCCATCATCAGTCATCTTGCCATCAAATGACGCCAGAAAACCTTGTGGAATCAACGACAGCATAACGCTCGCTTCAGCGCTCAAAGGCCCTTCCTTGAATTTTTTACCGACGCCACCGGATACACCTGCGCCAAAGCTCCAAATCAAATTAAATTCGTCACCAAACTGATCCGGTGCTGCCGCACTGCTGAGTTTACCCAAGTAGAAACCTGCCTGGCCAATCACCGGAATCGGACCGGCTTGAAACTGAATCGTGATTGGGTGTGCATTACTGCCAGTGAACGGCCAGCCAATGGCAAAACGCCAGTCACCGTTAGTCCAGATCGAAACACTGAAGTTTGGTAGCGATAACGAAAAGGTACCGATATTGATCGTTCCCAAATTCAAATAGATATCGGCAGACCACACACCGACCTGATCACTGACCTTGCGGTAGATGATAGTAAATGTCAGACCTTCGACCTGATCAAGAAACCCCATCTTCTCTTCGCCATCACTGTCCTCAGCTAGAATTACACTGGCGTTGTCGCTGTTTGGGGTAATCGGGATATGATTAAGTTCACGGTGGGAGTCATTCGCAACCTTCTTGGTACTATCATCACCTTTTTTATCCTTCGAAGGTGTGATCTTTATCTGTGCGCCGTAAAAGCTTGAATCATGCAACAATGCGGTTAACGCCAGGCTCTTGAAGTCAAACTGTAATCCGAACGCAATACCAGCGTCGGCGTTATACAGTGAACGGTTGGCATAAACGATATTAATGAATTCCTCGACCGTTTTTTCGACCAAAGGATTGAGCTTGTCATAGGCATCGCTAATAACATTAGGGTTAGTCGGATCTGTTTTTATTTCATATGAGCGCCCCAAAAACGCCGATGGTACGTCTTCCAAGGTCACACTCATGGTTGGACCTTTCCAATCTTTACCCGTCGACTTACCGACAAAAAACAGGGAGTTACTGCCGCCTGGATCCGTCGGCCCGCCAAAGAACCCCAAATCTTTTGGCGACAGGTCGTAGTTAAACAACAGATTCAGCAAGCTGCCTTGAAAATACACAAAGTACAGCGCATATACCTTAACGTCATCACCACCGGTGCCTGAGCTCAGAGTAATGCGATTCAAATCCACGCGTTCAAAACTGGTTGAGATAATACCCTGGAACTCAAACCCACCCGGGCCAGCGACCTCTGACGGTAACTGCAATACGGCACCCACTTGTTTATTGTCTTTACCTTGAGGATCCCAACCAATCATTATGCGGGCTGTTAAGTCGGTTTTGGTCGATAACAACATCCCCAAAATGCCCATAGGCACATCAAACACGAGACTGAAGCGCGGTGAGGCGTCAAAGTCTGAACCTGAAACGCTAACCTGCCAGTCACCAGTGCGTGCAGGTGTCAATCCGTCAGGGGTAGATATCAGACTTTGGATCTGGCTGGGAAACGTTTCATCAAAGCTGTTTTCACGGGCTTTGGTTAACACCTGATCCACTTTCAGGTTATCGATGTTGGCGGCAATGGTGCCTAATATCTCTGCCGTGTTGTCTGACTTAATGCAGGTATCCATGTCGAACGCGTATGCGGTAATCGCCAGCCCTTCACTAGGAACACCATCTACGACCACACCGAATGAAAATAAATCACCACCGACGTCAGCCTGAAATGCCAACAAGCCATCAATACGAAATGCAGACTTAGCTATCGTGGTGCAATCTCCAGTGCCCACTTTTCGCGTAACGGGTACCAGCGCAGCATTGGTTACTGACTGCGCCGTCAACGGCGTATAGGTATCACTATCAGCATCATAGGTGTAACTGCGCAAGTCTGTAGTGGCAAACACTAACGATCCTGTACCATCTTCATTTAGCGTATAAACGCCATCAATAACAATCGTACCCGTGTCCTTATAATCAGTCGGTGGGCAAACACTTAATGTCACCTGGCTCTCGAACAATCTTTGTATGCTGAATGCTATCTGGGAATCAAACACTGCCAGCTTACTGTTGGCATAACGAACATTCAGCTTCAGTACTTGAAAACTCGGATCGCCAGTCTGCGATGGTGGATTACAATCGCCGAATATCGATTCATAATTGATCACTGAGAACAGTGAACTGTATTCAACATTGGCACCATCGGCACCAACCCGGTTGATATTCACGCCAAAGTGATGTGCCCGAAGCTGCCCACAGATGCCGCCGAGCAGGATCTGTATATCCAGCGGCAGTGCCTGATAATCGAGCGGGCAATTGAATATCAACAAACCATTCCAGTTCGGGTTGTCGATCATTTGCCGGAACGCTTCAAATAAATCGCCACCCTCGTCTGCAGCCTGAATGTATGCTTGCAAACGTTTTTGTACATCAGCATCAGGAGTATCGCCCGTCAGGCTGGTCCAGGCATATGTGTCATTGATTAGTGTACGAGCGCTGACACCGGGTATAAATTTAAAAATGGCTATTGCCTGGTTGGTCTGATTACCGAGATTGACCTCGTAGGTAAAGTCACCGAGCTTAATTTCATTGGCAAAGGGTGCCAACGCATCAGCATCTGTTGCCACCATGAACAGGGTGTCGTTCAATGTATTGTTGCTGAATACTGGATTGACAACGCCGCTATCATTTGCCGTTAATACCAACCGTTGGTTTTGGATCTGCGGGCTTGTCGCTAAAATAATATCCTTGATAGTACCTGCGGGCGTTGGTGCTGCAACAGATGTATTTAATCCCGCCACTAGACCCAACGGGGTGCGAGCGTAGCCTCCTTCCAGCGCAGTGCTAGTTGATGTATCGAAAAAGATCGGGCCATAAACCGCGTCAAAAAAGGGCTGCAAGGTAGAGCGACGAAGCGGCGCAATTAATTGCTGCTCAATGGCATCGAGATTATCTGCGGACAAATCCGGATTGGGGCTTTCTATCCCCTGATCAGCGTCGGAATAAAACACACCACCGTATGGCAACATGGGAAATAGTGTCAGGTCGGTAGGCTCAGAAAAGCGCAAAAGACTGGCGCCGACAGCAATTGGGTATTGGTATGAAGGATTTAGCTCTGCGCCGAAATAGGTTGATGCAGACGATTGAGCGCAGTAACTAGTGTCAATCAGTGTGCCGTCTGCTGTCGCTTGTTGTTGGCGCAAGCTCACCTCTACCCAACTGGTAGTTAGCGTATCATCGAGTTTGACTGGAGCACTGCCATCCGGTGTATAACCCTGAGCAAAGGCCGGTTGTCGGCTCTTAAAGGTCAAGACATCATTAGCTTCAACCAATACATATTCAGTACCACTGACACCACCACGTATTTGCAAACGTTTTTCGGCACCATCTCCAACGACAGCATACGCACCGACGGGGCATAGGTAACGATCCGAGGCTTCGTCCCCCGCATTAATTGCCCAACCAAACCCTGCTGTCATTGCAGCATTGCTATCCGGCGTCAATGACACGGGAGTATTCGTTGTCGTCGATAGATAATGAGCTGTTAGCTTGTTTTCCTGCTGTAAATCGAGAGAAAACCGGGTGCGATTGTCGTCAAGCTCTGCCAATGGTTGCAGATACACGTGGAAGTACAAATCGATATCAGCAAAAGGCCCAGGGTCAGGTGCGGGAATAAACAGCGGGTATTGCGCCACCTCTGCTTTTTCAGTTGAGTTGCCAAAAAATAATCGCTGACTGCCACCGTAATGTTGAGAAAGGGAATAGTGACCCCAATCCCAAGCCAATATCATACTACCTCGCTGATCGCCGGCTAGTGGAATCAACACTTCAGACGGGTTAGATCCTACCGGTTGAGGTACACCGGTTTCTTTCACCTGCACTACCAAATTTTGTTCGCCAGATACATTTTGAATGACAATGCTTTGTGTCTCAGCCTCAAGAGTTAACGTCGCCCGCTCAGCTAATAGCAGGTTCCAGGTACCGATTTCAAAATTAGCGTTAGCAACTATCGCAGCAACAACAGACACCTGAATCACGTTGTAATCATCACTGTTACGGCGCCATGCAACCCGCGAATATCCCAGTGAATCTGACGTGAGCACGCTATTCAGCTCAGTCAACAAGGATTCGGAGGCAATATTGTCGTCAGTAAATACATAAGCCCCTTTATCGTCATAGGAAGCTTGTAGGGACAAAACCTCCGGTGCATCTGAGCCATCTGCAAAACGGTAAAAGAAGGTAAAAGCTAGAGTGCCAGATTTTGTGGGAT
Organism: BD1-7 clade bacterium; assembly: GCA_902705835.1. Taxonomy (NCBI): domain Bacteria; kingdom Pseudomonadati; phylum Pseudomonadota; class Gammaproteobacteria; order Cellvibrionales; family Spongiibacteraceae; species BD1-7 clade bacterium. The sequence continues at coordinate 411,473 of CACSIN010000001.1, read as the reverse complement.
TCAAATCGCTTTGATAGAGGGCGGCTTTTTCGTTGGTCGCAATACGTGTGAACTGAAGTGTTTCGGCTGCACTGGTAGCGAACGCATTAAGGTGTCTGACACATCGAGTCGTTTGTTGTGCTTCTGAAATCGCTAATGTCGCATTGGATTGAGACGTTAGTGTTACGGTAAAACCCTCGGTACTAATTGTATTTTTAGGTTCGATAGTATTTTCAAATACAATCAGCTGGACATCGAACGTGATCAATATGCTATCGGCAAGGGTCACTGTGTACGTTGTGATTGTACCGTTTATCTTCACAATCACTTCATTTTCACCCAACCCCAGTGTGCCTGGTGCAGGGTTTCTGTCTAATAAAAATTTAGTTGTTTGATCGAGACTACCCGTCTGAAGGTTCAAAGCTGACATCGACTGATAGTTCCCACCATTGATTCGAATATCGGTGGTCTTATCTGTTCCGTTTAAAACATACGTACTGGCGCTCATCAAACTACTCCTTGTAACCGGTGACAACGTCACCGGTGATGGTCAAATCACAAACAGATTCAGTTTATGCCAACTCGCTTTCCATGGTTTCGATATGTTCAATATGAATACTTGCAGAAGAACCGGTTTGATCTTCAGCAACAATGGTGTCTTCAAATAAGAAGAAATATAGATCCAGTGTTGTAGAAACTGACGAAGTAATCTTATAACGACGAGTTTTTCCACTTTGCTGTGAGCTATACAAAAGCTCATTGACCTTGTTATCACCGGCAAATGTATCAGGAGACACAAATGCTGCAATGTCTGCTCCCCATGCCGGGGCACTGACAGCCTCTGAAGATGAATCAACGCTCATGGGTGCAAGACTATTCAGGTTACCTGTGTTGAGTTGCACTTTGGTTTTTGTTGGAGTCGCATTAATAAAATAGGCGGTAGCCATAGTTCATTTCCTTTTGCTAATTAAGGCCATTTGGCCGTTGGTTTATCCCGGAAAAACCTTTTCTCCGAGTTGTTTCTCAAATTGAGAAAAAATGACAAAATCGGGGAATACCCACAGTATCAATTCTTGATTTGGTGCGCTGTTTTCGGGTTCGGTCAGATTGTTGTAGATCTGCGATTTTCCGCCAGACTTAACAACAAGATTATTTGTATTACCCCACACGCCCGCAGAAGGAGGTTGATCTGGCTGACGAGGCACAGACATGGAATAGGGAAAATAACTATGCGCCGCCGTTGATGTTTTTAAGTCTGATAGCATCGATTGATTAAGTACTGGTGTAACGGATTCAGGCATCCAATTTACAAAACGAATGGTAGAGCTCATCAAATAATCCTTTTTTGATTCAACAGCTATTTCAACGGAGTAAACGTGTGTGATGGTATCCCCATCTGAACAACTAACTGTGCAGCTTCTGCATCGCTAAGTTTGGTAACGGTAATATCTGCACTGATGCCGCTCTGATCACACGCAGCGATAGTGTCACCCAACACATAAAGGTATAAATTCGATACAGTACTAACGCTAGACTTAATGTTAAACAAACAAGGTCTATCCGAGGATTCATAGAAAACAACCACAATGTTATCCGATGAATTACCGCCAAAAATATCCTTACCCGGATTTGCTGCGATAGATAATGAGCTGCCAACCAGCTGAGCATTACTGTCAACACCTACTTCCATAAGGTGAACACTGCTTGCGGCACGACGGGTATGACTCACCGGAGTACTCAAGCACATCGGTGTATCTAATACTTGGTTCTGAAGTGCGTTATTTAAATTAATAGCAAGCTGGCACACCGTGGCATTCAAAAACAATACGTTAGCCATAACGAACTCTCAAACAACCGCAATTACATTACCCCCATTGACTGCTATCACATAGATAAAAGAAGACAACCAACATTGCTATAGCACTTGCACAACTATCTACATGCGCACTTCCCACGAGGCGCAATATCACGCAAAAAATCCCTTTACCGATTTTTGCCAATCATTCTGTACTGGATACTACGATGTAATTATCGTGATAAAAAATGTAATACATCATAAAAAATCACGCTCAGATACTTAATGGTTTATGCGTTATCTATCGACTTAATATTTTACATGGTGATCGTTAAACCACATGATTCCGCTCATCATGAATCTAACGTTTGTTATATAGTCCATATATTATAGTTACGGAAAAATTTTCATATAAAATTCACTTAGACACTTCTATTGCTCCTAGTTACGCTAGATTAATGTCTCACGACTGCCTTCACCCCCGGATTAAAAAATGCAAATCGATGTATAAAAGTCCAATGCAAAGGCTAACTGCAATATATCAATCGCCATTAACGACGAGCAGTACGTCATTAAAAATCAGTGCTTTCTAGTATTTTATATACTCTAGCTGAGGTTATTTAAGCAGCAATGAAAAAATAAAAACAACTAATAATGTAATTATATTTTTTAATGACATCTATCAGACAGGGTCAACAACGTGTTTGTTGTTCTAGATAAGAACAAGTAGAGAGATATAACCTAATGATTATTATTAGGTTTACTAACACTATTAATATATTTAAATATATTTAAATATATTTTCGAAAAATAATCGCAGCATCGAAATTTAATGATGTGCAGACGATGTAGTTAGCGCAAGTTCTGTTGAAGGTCTATTCGTCTACCGGCTTTTTCTGCAGTTTGCGCTGAAGCGTACGTCGATGCATATTGAGTTGTTCGGCGGTGCGACTGATGTTACCGTTGTTTTCCTGCAACACCCGTTGAATATGCTCCCACTCTAACCGTTTCGGCGATATCGGTTTGGTATTAACAGAAGGCTCGGATTCCTTTTCGCCATAGTACGCTTGCAAAATTTCATCAATGGTTATCGGCTTGGGCAAATAATCATCAGCACCACGTTTCATCGCTTCTACTGTGGTCGCAATACTGGCATACGCCGTCACCATAAAAATACGGGCGTGAGGATAGTGCCGACGCACCGTAGCAACACTATCCAGAGATGTTGTGTTAGCTAGTTTTAGATCCAGTAACACCATGTCAGCATCGGTAACTTGCTTCAGAATATGGCTCAAGCCGGTCAAATCTTCGGCCCAAAAAACCTCATGCCCGCGTTTTTCTAACAAACGTTTGGCAACACCACCGTAACTAACATCATCTTCTAGCAACACAACAACAAGTGCTTCGTTTTCAGCCATATTAGTCATCAATCAGCGCCTCACGGTTAAATAACACGCGGGTTTCAACACCAACATCCAAGTTACGAATCGTCAACGTACCGCCAAGGCGTTCAATCGATGCATTGGCCAGGTAGTAACCAATGCCTAAACCATTTTTCGCCGAAGCTACACGCGTGAGGCCCAGCTGCTCAATGAGTGCTTCGCTAATGCCATCACCGTCATGTGTTATGGTCAGCACACAACGGCTGTCTTGTTCAAAAGCAGACAATGTCACAATACTGCTACACGCATCAGAAGCATTGTTTAGTAATGCTAATAACGCTTGGTTCAACAACAAACTTACCCGAAAAGGTTGCTGTAGCTGATCATCGATTGTGAGCGCTACACCCGGCTGTATCAGCAGTAATTCCTGCCGTAGGTGTTCGAAAAATACCGAACTATCCAGAGACTGACTCGCCTGCTGATCATCACCCAGTGCTTTTAACTGACCCAATGCCTGCTTACACCGCTCAACTTGCTCACGAATAAGATCGGCATCCTCGTTGTCATGCTCTGCCGTTAACATGGCAATGGTTGATAATGGGGTACCCAATTCATGGGTAATGTTTGCCGCCATCGTGCCCATCATTACTAGCTGCTCAGAACGCACGGTATTTTCTTTATACCGAGCAATGGCCTGGTCTTTTTGCGCCAACTTGTGAATCAGTAATTCAATAACCACCAACATGACCAGCGCATTGAGCAGAAACAACAACCACATGCCCCATAGGTGCCAACCAAACATATGCTGGTGCCCTTCTGCCGGCTGGTACTGCATCATCAACGTGTAAAACGCCATGATAACAACAAGCAAGGTAACCGACTGGGAGATCGACAGAGACAGCGCAGCGATCGACAATAAGACCAGCAAATAGCTAACCGCCGGGTTTACCGAGCCGCCACTGGCATTGAGTAACAGAAACCACGCGAGAATATCCAATAAGATAACAGCATATAGCAACCGATTATCAATCAAAGTATTCCGCAGCATCATGCTAACACCGCTGAGCAGGATGCTTAACAGCAGACCGACAAATATCCAACGCCAATGAATAGCATCTTGTAAGGCGTCGATACCCGCCCATTGCGCAATAGCCAACAGGCTCATCACCACAAGAAACGCAGCCAATCGTAGCCATGACAGCAAACGAAGCACTTGTCTGGGGTCAGTAAACGCGGAATCACGACGAAGTAAGAACATTAGGTCAGTTTATTATGCGATATAGGAATAACAATGCGACATTATGTCGCACTCGGTTTTGTCAGGGTTTTGTATACTATCGCGCAAAATTACAAACCGAGCCACTGCGTTATGTCTTTTACAAAAACCGTATCCAATATCGGGGTTGGCCTGACCATGGCTGTTTCTGCAACCACCGCCGTTGCCCATGAATGGGATACCTCTCGTCCCGACAGCCACGCTCCCATCGATGTCATGGGTGATCACACGCACAATGAAGGCGAGTGGATGTTCTCCTACCGTGCGATGTACATGCAAATGGATGGCAATCAGATCGGTACTAAGAAGGTCTCCACTGACCGTGTACTCGAAGATTTTATGGTCTCTCCCATCAAAATGGACATGACCATGCATATGTTTGGTGCCATGTACGCCAGCTCAGACGATCTGACGTGGGCGTTAATGATTCCCTACCTTGATATGACCATGGACCACGTTACCCGCATGGGCGCAGAGTTTCGCACAGAAACCAGTGGTATTGGCGACATCAAAGCACAGGCCTTGTATAAAGTGATGGATAACGGCCGCGACCGTTTTCACTTTAACTTTGGCACCAGCTTTCCAACCGGATCTATCAACGAAGACGGTGTCACACCGATGGGCAAGGTTGTGCTTCCCTACCCCATGCAGCTAGGCTCCGGCACCTATGATCTAATGCCAGGGTTCACCTACAGCGCGTTGCATGACGACTTTTCATTTGGCGCGCAGTTTATTGCCACACTGAGAACCGGCAACAACAGTCGCGGCTACCGCCTCGGTAATCGTTATAAGGCACAATCCTGGTTTGCCGTGCCCTTTGCATCGTGGGTCAGTGGATCGATTCGGCTGGCCTATGACTACTGGGGAGATATTAACGGCCAAGACAAGCGCTTAAATCCAGCCGTTATTCCAACCGCACGTACTGACCTACGCGGCGGCCAAATGTTTTCTGGCGCGATCGGTTTTAATTTCGTACTGCCGGTTGGCAATCGGTTAGCGTTGGAATATACCGCACCTGTATACCAAGATCTAAACGGGCCACAGCTAGCAACGGAGCAGGGACTAACGTTTGGCTGGCAGCTATCGCTGTAGTAGACAAGCACAATAATTTGAAAGGAGGCTCTTGGTTTCTGCAAAAATCATGGGCCTCCGTCGCACGTCATTCAAGCGCACAACATCGGTAGCCCGAAATTTTTGTTCGGAAAATCGGCGCTTCAAAATAGCATTCATTTGCTTTCTTATGATACAAAAAAACCTCTATCATCTGCCCAACATTGGCTAACAACAGAGGTTCTTGGTTGATAGTTAGAATCTAATTATCAGCAGGCTGTCGGCAGATAGCTACTCTACCGTTACTGATTTTGCCAAGTTGCGTGGTTGGTCAACATCCGTTCCTTTCAACAAGGCAACATGATACGACAGCAACTGCAGCGGGATCGTAAAGATAATCGGTGCCAGTATTTCCGGAATATTGGGCAGCTTAATTAGCTCGACATCTTCTGACGATGCAAACTCAACATGTTGGTCAGCAAATACAAACAAGCGGCCACCGCGTGCCTGAACTTCTTCCAGGTTAGATTTCAGTTTTTCCAGCAGTTCATCATTTGGTGCAACAGCCACAACAGGCATGTTGTCATCAACCAACGCTAATGGACCATGCTTCAACTCACCCGCAGGGTAGGCTTCGGCGTGAATATAAGAAATCTCTTTGAGCTTAAGCGCGCCTTCCATTGCTACCGGATACATAATGCCGCGACCAAGGAATAAAGCGTGGTGTTTATCGGCAAAGCTCTCAAAGACACTTTCGATGGTATCGTTTAGCTCAATGGCTTGATCAATCAACTCAGGTAAACGATGTAATTGTTCAACGATGTCTTTAACTTCTTCAGCCTTCATGCCGTTATGCTTAGCAAGATAAACGGTAAGAAGTAACAAAGCCGTTAACTGTGTCGTAAACGCCTTAGTCGATGCAACACCGATTTCAGGCCCGGCGTGAGTCATCAGTGCGATATCAGATTCTCTAACCAAAGAGCTCTGTGCAACATTACAGACAGTCATCGTTGAGATATAGCCTAACGTTTTTGCCAAACGTAAAGCAGCTAACGTATCTGCTGTTTCACCCGATTGAGAGATCGTTAGTAACAAAGTGTTTGGTTGAACAACAACTTTGCGATAACGGAATTCACTAGCCACCTCTACACTGCAAACAATATTGGCGTACTGCTCTATCCAGTATTTCGCCACAGTTGCTGCGTGGTAGCTCGTGCCACAGGCAACAATCTGAACCGCTTTTACATTTTCCAATGCATACTTGGCATCTGCACCGAACGCTTGTTCAACAATGTCAGTTTGATTGATTCGTCCTTGCAACGTGTCTTTGATAACAGCCGACTGCTCATAGATTTCTTTCAACATAAAATGGCGAAACTCGCCTTTGTCTGCTGAATCTGCCGCAGCGGTAATCTGAACTTTTTCGCGCTCGACTTGAGTACCGTCTTGGTAGATCTCAAAACCGTCGACACGTACTTCTGCGATATCGCCCTCTTCTAAATAAACAAACTGATCGGTAACCTGACGCAACGCCAGTTGATCAGATGCAATAAAGTTTTCTTCGATGCCTACACCAATTACTAATGGGCTACCGCTTCGCGCCACGACAACCGTGTTTGGATCATCAATCGAGAATGTTGCAAGACCGTACGCGCCTTCAAGCTTAGGAATAACCCGTTGAACAGAATCTAACAGGTTATATCCATCTGCCAATTCTTGATGCAGTAGGTGAACGATGACTTCGGTATCCGTATCAGACTCAAAGTGATAACCCGATTCTTCCAACTGTTCACGTAATTGTGCGAAGTTCTCAATGATGCCATTGTGCACGACTGCAACACGCGCTGCAGATGCATGAGGGTGCGCGTTCTTTTGGCTTGGCTTGCCGTGTGTTGCCCAACGGGTATGTGCAATACCGGTATGGCCGACTACGTTGTTGTCTTCAACAGCATGTTCAAGGTTAACGACTTTGCCCTGGCGCTTACAAACTGCTAGTGCGCCTTGATCATCTACCACAGCCAAGCCGGCGGAATCGTAACCCCGGTATTCCAGTCGTTTCAGGCCTTCGAGCAATATTTTGCTGACATTACGGTTTGCAACCGCTCCTACGATCCCACACATTTACTTCTTCCTCGGTCTGGGCCAATTCGGGATATTCTTTTGTCGTCCACGCGCTACGGCGAGGGCGCCATCTTCTATACTCTGCGTAATTGTTGAACCGGCACCGACTGTCGCACCTGCGCCAATCTCTACTGGCGCAACTAATGAACTGTTAGAACCAATAAACGCATTATCACCGATAATGGTTGCAGATTTGTTCACACCATCGTAATTACAGGTAATCGTTCCAGCGCCAATATTGGCGGATTCGCCAATTTGGGTGTCACCCACATACGTCAAATGATTGACCTTCGAGCCTTTGCCAACAACCGATTTTTTGGTTTCGACAAAATTACCAATCTTTGCACCGGATTTGAGTACCGTGCCTGGGCGCAACCGCGCGTAAGGTCCGACGGTACAGTTTTCATCAATGTGCGCCGCCTCAACCATTGAATTCGGCTTGATTTCAGTCCCGGCTTTAATCGTCACTTGTTCGCCTGGAGAACCAATAATGCAGTTCGCACCGATAGTGACACCATCTTGTAACTCAACTTGGCCTTCAAAGACACAGTTGACATCGATAAACACGTCCATACCCACCGTCAATTTACCGCGTAGATCAAAACGTGATGGATCTGCCATAGTCACACCTTCACGCATCAGAGCTTCGGCTTGACGATACTGATAGGCGCGTTCGAGCGAAGCCAATTGGACTTTATCGTTAATGCCCATGACTTCAATTTCGTCGTTCGTTTGTACCGCTTCAACACCAATTCCATTTTCAACACAAAGGCTGATTAAATCGGTTAGGTAATACTCGTGCTGAGCGTTGTCATTTGAAATCTGTGGTAACAGTTGTTTCAGATGCGATGTCTTGATAGCCATCATACCGGTGTTAATTTCACCGATGGCCTGAATAGCTTCGTTGGCATCTTTCTGCTCAACGATCTTACACACATGGCCATTGTCATCACGAACAATTCGGCCAAAACCAAACGGGTTATCCAATTCGATCGTCAATAACGCCATGTTAGTGTTTGATACCTTATCAAACAGTTCTAGCAGTGTTGTCGCTGATATCAGCGGCACATCACCGCATAACAGCAAGGCTATGCCGTCATCAGAAAGCCCTGGTAATGCCTGTTGAACTGCGTGACCGGTACCGAGCTGTTCTGTTTGTTCAACCCAATGCATCACAGGCGGGTTTTGGAGCTCTTGCTCGATGGTCGAACGTACTTGCTCAGCCTTATGCCCTACTACAATATGCAATTGCGCACCGGGTAACACCGAACAACTGTCAATCACGTGTGACAATAACGGGCGACCTGCGAGGGGTTGCAGAACTTTAGGAAGATGGGATTTCATTCTGCTGCCTTTGCCGGCAGCCAGCACAACGATCTGGGAATTCACGAGTGAGTCACTTTACAACTATCCTTGGAGGGCCGCCAGTTTAACGCCAACTCACAGGCAAGGCAAAGGGCTAGGGGCTTTGCAAACAAAAAAAGGGCAACCCAGAGGCTGCCCTTTTCAAATTGATGTCGTAAGCATCAAATAACTGTCATAAGACGTTATCTTCTCTTACGTAGCATTTCTAATGCACGGATTTGCGCCATCGCTTCGGCCAACTGAACGGATGCGCGAGTGAAGTCCATCTCGGCATTCTGGTTGGTCAACGCACGACGAGCTTCATCCTCAGCTTTCTTCGCTGCGGCTTCATCAATATCGTGAGCACGAATTGCGGTATCAGCAAGAATCGACACGTGAGTCGGTTGTACTTCTAGATATCCACCGGATACATAAAGTACTTCTTCTTCGCCGCCTTGCTTGATCAACCGAACCGGTCCAGGAATCAGTTCTGTAAGAAGCGGTGCGTGGTCATAAAGTATGCCCAACTCACCTTTGTCACCGGATGCGATGACCATCTCAACTAATCCACTGAAGAGCGATTGCTCTGCACTTACGATGTCGCAATGTACTGTCATAGCCATATATTTACCTATATGTACGTTGCTTGCAAAGAGCCCTTACAGGCTCTTCGCTTTCTCGACGGCTTCTTCGATTGTGCCAACCATGTAGAACGCTTGTTCCGGCAGGTCGTCATAATCACCGTTCAAAATACCCTGGAAGCCAGCAATAGTGTCTTTCAAGGATACGTATTTGCCCGGGCTACCGGTAAATACTTCAGCAACGTGGAATGGCTGTGACAAGAAACGCTCAATCTTACGTGCGCGCTGTACAACCTGTTTGTCTTCTTCAGACAATTCGTCCATACCCAAAATTGCGATGATGTCTTTCAGTTCTTTATAGCGCTGAAGAACACCCTGAACATCACGAGCAACGCCGTAGTGTTCGCTACCGATGATCAGTGGGTCAAGCTGACGTGAGCTTGAATCCAAAGGATCGATCGCGGGGTAAATACCTTTAGATGCGATATCACGAGACAGTACAACGGTGCTGTCCAAATGAGCAAATGTGGTTGCTGGTGATGGATCAGTCAAATCATCCGCAGGTACGTATACCGCTTGGATAGACGTGATAGAACCGGTCTTGGTTGAAGTGATACGTTCTTGCAGAACACCCATCTCTTCAGCCAATGTTGGCTGGTAACCTACCGCTGAAGGCATACGACCTAACAGAGCAGATACTTCGGTTCCCGCCAAGGTATAACGGTAAATGTTGTCAACAAACAACAGTACGTCTTTACCTTCGTCACGGAATTTTTCAGCCATGGTCAAGCCAGTCAAAGCAACACGCAAACGGTTACCCGGTGGCTCATTCATCTGACCGTATACCATCGCAACTTTCGACTCGGTGAAAGTCTCAACGTTTACAACGCCAGCTTCCTGCATCTCGTGGTAGAAATCATTACCTTCACGAGTACGCTCACCAACACCGGCAAATACAGACAAACCGGAGTGTTGAATAGCGATGTTGTTGATCAATTCCATCATGTTAACGGTTTTACCAACACCGGCACCACCGAACAGACCAACTTTACCACCTTTCGCAAAGGGGCAAACCAAGTCGATAACCTTGATACCTGTTTCTAACAGGTCTTCAGAAGCTGAAAGCTCATCATAAGCAGGCGCTTTTTGGTGAATTGAGCGACGCTCTTTCTCACCGATTTCGCCACACTCATCAATAGGGTTACCCAATACGTCCATGATACGACCAAGCGTCTCTGGACCCACTGGAACCTGAATAGGCTTTTGTGTGTTGGATACATCCAAACCACGACATAAACCTTCTGATGAACCCATAGCAATCGCACGAACAACACCGTCACCCAGCTGCTGCTGAACTTCAAGGGTTAGATTCGTTTGTGTTACATTCAGGGCATCATATACCTGTGGTACCGCATCGCGAGGAAATTCCACGTCGATAACCGCACCGATAATTTGTACGATACGTCCGCTACTCATTTCCGGCTCCTCTTAAAAATTAAATCTGTTGAGCTGAAACCCTCTGGTTTCAGCATAAATACTTTATACAGCTGCTGCACCAGCAACGATCTCAGACAATTCTTGAGTAATCGCGGCTTGACGAGCTCGGTTATAAATCGTTTGCAGTTCATCAATGATGTCGCCTGCATTGTCAGTTGCACTTTTCATCGCCAGCATACGAGCGGCTTGCTCACACGCGGCATTTTCTACAACTGCTTGATAAACCTGAGACTCAATGTAGCGAAGCAGTAACCCGTCCAGCAAAGATTCCGCGTCTGGTTCATAGAGATAATCCCATGAATGTTGACGTTGGGTTTCTTCACTAGCTTCCAAAGGCAGTAATTGTTCGAGTTGAGGCGCCTGGGTCATGGTATTGACATACTCATTACCGACCAGCACGACCTTGTCGATTTTACCTTCTGTAAAAGCATCGAGAATAACTTTAACGGCTCCGATCAAATCAGAAACCACCGGCTGTTCGCCGATGTCTTTAGCGGCGGCAACAACATTCGCGCCTAAACCACCAAAAAAGCTTGCGGCCTTGCTACCGATGGTACAAACATCGACTTCAACGCCCTGCGCTTTATACTCCTGCATTGCCTGGACAGCTTTTTTGAATACATTGGTATTCAAACCGCCACACAAACCCCGATCGGATGAAACTACGATAATTCCAACACGTTTTACTTCACGCTCTTCCATATAAGCGTGTTTGTATTCCGGTGTTGCATTGGCTATGTGTCCAATTACCGAGCGAATACGACGCGCATAAGGTTTTCCAACCTCCATGCGTTCTTGAGCTTTACGCATTTTACTCGCCGCAACCATTTCCATAGCTGAGGTGATTTTTTGCGTGCTCTTGATGCTCGATATCTGTGTACGTATTTCTTTCGCACCAGCCATATTTCGACCTCTATACGCAGAAGCGATCAAGGAGAGCGTTGCTCTCCTTTAAGATCACTTACCAGGTTTGTGTTGCCTTGAACGTTTCGATAGCAGACTTAAAGGTCGCTTCGGTTTCGTCATTCCACTTACCGGTCGCAACGATATCTGACATCAGATCGTTATGCTCAGAATCCATGTAAGACAGAAGAGACGCTTCGAAGTCTAGAATCTTGTTGACTTCGATATCGTTCAAATAACCTTCGTTAGCTGCGTAAAGTACAACACCCATTTGAGCAATGCTCTGAGGTGCGTACTGCTTCTGTTTCATCAGTTCGGTAACACGCTCACCGTGATCCAACTGTGCTTTTGTCGCATCATCAAGGTCGGAAGCGAACTGCGAGAATGCAGCCAATTCACGATACTGAGCCAATGCGGTACGAATACCACCAGACAGCTTCTTAATGATTTTTGACTGTGCAGAACCACCAACACGTGATACAGAAACACCGGCGTTCATTGACGGACGAATACCCGCACTGAACATATCGGTTTCAAGGAAGATCTGACCATCAGTAATCGAGATTACGTTGGTCGGTACGAATGCAGATACGTCACCAGCCTGAGTTTCAATCACCGGCAATGCAGTCAAAGAACCGGTTTTGCCTTTCACTTCACCTTTGGTGAACTGCTCTACGTATTCTTCAGAAACACGAGAAGCACGCTCTAATAAACGTGAGTGCAAGTAGAAAACGTCACCAGGGTATGCTTCACGGCCTGGAGGACGACGTAACAACAAGGAGATTTGACGGTATGCCCAAGCTTGCTTGGTCAGATCATCATAAATGATCAATGCATCTTCGCCACGATCACGGTAGTACTCACCCATGGTACAGCCAGCAAAAGCTGCCAAGAACTGCATTGACGCTGGGTCAGATGCGGTCGCTGCTACCACGATGGTGTGGTCCATTGCACCGTGCTCTTCCAGTTTACGTACAACCGCGGCAACAGAAGAAGCCTTCTGACCGATCGCAACGTAAACACACTTAATGCCAGAACCTTTTTGGTTGATGATCGCATCAACGGCAATCGCCGACTTACCGATCTGACGGTCACCGATGATCAATTCACGCTGACCACGACCGATTGGTACCATCGCATCAACGGCTTTCAGGCCAATTTGAACAGGTTGGTCAACCGACTTACGCCAAATTACACCGGGTGCGATTTTTTCGATCGCATCAGTTTCTTTTGCGTTAATCGCGCCTTTTCCGTCAATTGGGTTACCCAAAGCATCAACGACACGGCCTTGTAATTCAGGACCGACGGGTACTTCAAGAATACGTCCAGTACAACGGCATTTCTGTCCTTCTTGCAAAGACAGATAGTCACCTAATACGATTGCACCAACGGAGTCACGCTCCAAGTTCAGTGCCATACCGTAAACGCCACCGTCGAATTCAACCATCTCGCCGTACATTACGTCAGCCAGACCATGAATACGCACGATACCGTCAGTAACGGAAACGATTGTACCTTCGTTTTTTGCATCGCTAGACACATCGAGTTGATCGATGCGCTGCTTAATAATTTCACTAATTTCTGATGGATTCAGTTGCTGCATGCTATATCCCTCAAACCCCTACAAGCTCATGGCTTCAGTGAGTTTGGCTAAACGACCGCGAACCGAGCTATCGATGACTAAGTCACCTGCACGAATTACAACGCCGCCTATTAGATCTTTATCAACTGTTGTTTGAATGTTCACGCTACAGTTGAGCTTATTGCTAAGCGCTTTAGCCAGGTTCTCTTCGACTTCGCTGTCAACGTCATAAGCGCTTGTCACTTCTACGTCACAGAACTTTTCATGTTGCGCTTTCAGCGACACAAATTGCTCAGTAACTTCTTTAAGAAGAGTCAAACGCTTGTTTTCAGCGAGAAGGCTAACAAAATTTTTACATTCTTCTGTTAGTTCATCACCACAGATTGCGGTGATCGCCGTGACTTGTTGCTCAGATGTGAGTGCTGGCGAGCTTAAAATTGCATCGACTTTATCGTTCGATACAATCGCTGCCAGCGTGTTCAGCATCTTGGCCCAGGCATCGAGGTTCTGATTGGCTAAAGCGAAACCGAATGCTGCTTTGGCATAGGGTCTTGCTAAAGTACTCAATTCCGCCATTAGAAAACCTCGTTATAGTTGGGTTGCCAGCTTATCTAACATCTCTTTATGAGAGTTAGCATCAACCGTTGCTTCAAGAATTTTTTCTGCACCCGCAACTGCCAAAGTGGCAACTTGTGTACGCAGCGTTTCTTTCGCACGGTTTACTTCTTGCTCGACTTCACCCTGAGCAGATGCCTTAATTAAATCGGCTTCAGCTTGGGCTTGCGTCTTGGCTTCCTCAACAATTTTGTTGGCACGCTTATTTGCTTGATCGATGATGGCCGCAGCGTCGTGTTTGGCTTCTGTTAATTTCTTAACAGCACCTTCTTGAGCAAGCTTTTTATCTTGCTCAGCACGATCGGCTGCTTCCAAGCCATCAGCAATCTTTTGAGCACGTTCGGCCATTGCGTTAGTAATCGCAGGCCAAACGAACTTCATGCAAAATGCAACGAAGAACAAGAATGATATGGACTGGCCAATCAATGTTAAATTAATGTTCATCCCGCACCTCTGCTTTTGCTTGGATTAAATTCAATAAAACGGTTTACGCAATATCGAATTAAGCAAGACCAGGAACGATAACGAACAGGATGTACATAGCGATACCAACACCGATCATTGGAATCGCATCAAGCAGGCCTGCTACGAGGAACATTTTGGTTTGCAGCATTGGCGCCATTTCTGGCTGACGTGCAGAGCTTTCCAGCAACTGGCTACCCAGCATTGCGAAACCGATAGCAGTAGCCAAAGCACCAAACCCGATCAACATAGCAACAGCGATAAGAGCTAGACCCATTTTTATTTCTCCTGAGAGTTTTAAGTTTAAAGTTAAAGTTTAAAAAGTTGGTAATTCGTTTAATCAGTGTTCTTCGTGAACATCGAATGCCATGGACATATAAACAACTGTCAGAACCATGAAGACGAATGCTTGCAAAGTAATAACCAAGATATGGAAGATGGCCCAGCCCAGCTGTAAGAATCCAGCGAACAGTCCAAGAGCCATACCTGCGCCGTACATAAGCGCGATAAGGATAAAGATAATTTCACCGGCGTACATGTTTCCGAACAAACGCAGACCCAATGCAATTGGCTTGGCAATCCACGAAATAGTTTCCAACACAAAGTTAAAGACGATGATCAGTGGCGCAGCGATAATGCCGACACCTTTTGTTGGTGGCGCAAACGGGTGGCATGTTAGTTCTTTAACAAAACCCATAACGCCTTTTTGTTTGCAGGTGAAGAAAATCATCAAGAAGAAAACGGTAAAGCCCATACCCAACGTCACGTTTGGATCCGTGGTCGGTACAACTTTGAAATACAAATGCGGGTCGCCGGTCAATTTAGCGGCGAGAAGTGGCAACCAATCAACTGGGATCAAATCCATGAAGTTCATCATGAAAACCCAGGTAAAAATGGTCAGTGCCAGCGGCGCAACGTAACGGCTGCGGTGCGGAAAGGTATCTTTAACGGTGCTGTCGACAAACTCAACGACCATCTCAACAAAGTTGATAATTCCTGAAGGTACGCCAGAATTCGCTTTTTTAGCAACCGAAAAGAAAATCAGGCTGATAAACACGGCCAAGAACACACCCCAACCGAGAGAATCGATATGCAGCGCCATGAAGCCCATATCGGTTGCTTCTTGTGCAGTATGTGCAAACGTCCATGTGTCGTGTGCAAGCACATGACCATCACGGATGTACCCTTCAGGCAACTTCCCGTAAGTTAGATTCTGCAAGTGATGCAGGATATAACCACTACTGGTTAAAGATTCGCCATTCGCAGCCATTGTTTTTGTACCCAACTTTTAATTTTAAATTCCGTTAGCCATCGATGTGCGCACGTCGGTCATGAATTACCGCGTGCCGGGCGACCGAGTATCTGAAATGCTGCCAGCTGGTGAATCAGCCAAGTAACGATATAAGCAGCAAATAGACTCATCCGGTCTATCGATGGCAATTGAGTCAGGGCATAGGCAAACAGGCCCATCGTCAATACAAATTTGGTCATCTCAGCCTGATAGAATCGATGGGCGACTTGTCTAATTTGTCGCGCCCCCATAACTCGAAAGCTCATCCAGGCAAAACAGGTATTCGGGACAAAAAAGATCAGCCCACCTGTTATCGCCGCCAAAGCATACTGACGTTCAAAAAAGGCTATTCCTGAAAATAAAACCGCGATTACAACGACATCAACCAGTATCAGAGTCTGAATACTTGGTTTTGATATATTGCTGGAGGTCGCTTGGTCGAAATCCGCCACGTCAGCGCCTTAAATCGGCTACATCTAATTTTGTTACTTCATATCTTTCCGCAGGCACCAACAAGCGCAACTGAGGAGAAGAGCGAGGCGCATTATAGGGATTTAAAACCACTGCTTCAAGCAATTTTGATCTGCCTCAAGGCGGACGTTGATACCGTTCGCAAGGCATAAGAAACCAATCGATTAACGGCGCAGGTGTGATAACACACCATCAAGCTCGTCAAGGCTGCTGTATTTAATCACTAAACGTCCTTTACCTTTGGCTGAATGCTGCACAGCAACAGGCGATCCGAGCTTCTCAGAAAGCTCTTGTTCAAGGTGACGAATATCAGCATCCGGTTCGGTTTTTTCAACGACCTCTTCCGCATCTTGCAAAAGCTTACGCACCAAAGATTCCGTTTGACGCACCGATAAACCTTTACCGACGACGGTACTGGCAGCCGCAGATTGCTGTTCTTTCGGTAATGCCAGCAGTGCACGTGCATGGCCCATCTCTAAATCGCCATGTTCAAGCATACGGCGCACATCGTCGCGTAATGACATCAAGCGCAACAAGTTAGTCACCGCTGAGCGGGATTTACCAACCGCATCAGCGACCTGCTGCTGGGTGAGCTCAAACTCGCTTTGCAAACGATGCAACGCCATGGCTTCTTCAATCGGGTTAAGATCTTCGCGCTGGATGTTTTCAATCAGCGCCATCGCGATCGCTGCATCGTCAGCAACATCACGGACGATAACCGGCACGGTATCTAAACCGGCCAACTGACTCGCTCGCCAACGGCGTTCACCGGCAATAATCTCGAATTTCTTGGTCCCTAGTGGGCGCACAACGATCGGTTGCATCAACCCCTGTGCTTTTATCGACGCAGCGAGTTCTTCCAATGCCGGCTGCGACATATCTTTACGCGGTTGGTATTTACCACGCTGCAGATATTCAATCGGAATATTACGCAGATCGCTGTGACCGGATGCCAGATTACCGCTAGCAGCGTTATCCGGTGTTTGATCACTGGTGTCGACATCCTTGTGGGCCTCGGCCAAGGTAGAATTGGCGCTCAACAGTGCATCCAGTCCACGCCCTAAACCCCGTTTTTTTGCTGCCATGTTTGTCTCTCTGTTCGGTTAAACGGGCCTCAGGCAGGCTGCGCCTGGTGCTTTTCCTTGCGAATCATTTCGCCGGCAAGCGCCAAATAGGCCATCGCTCCGCGAGATGCTTTGTCGTATATGATGGCAGGTAAGCCAAAACTTGGAGCCTCCGCCAGACGAACGTTGCGCGGGATACAAGTGCGATACACTTTGTCACCAAAATGGCTTTCCAATTGTTCCGATACATCACGGGTCAGACTATTGCGTGGATCGTACATGGTGCGCAGTATGCCTTCAATCTTGAGGGCTGGGTTAACTCGGCTGCGAACATGCTCAATGGTGTTCATCAAATCGGTGAGGCCTTCCAATGCATAATACTCACACTGCATGGGTACAATCACCCCATCAGCGGCACTCAATGCATTGATTGTCAGCATGTTGAGTGAAGGCGGACAGTCCATCAGGATAAAATCATAATTACTGGAGAGATCTTGCAACGCATTACGCAACTGCAGTTCTTTATCGGCCATGTCTAACATGCCAATTTCAGCACCGGTCAGATCGGCATTGGTGCCTAGAACATCATATCCGGCTTCTGAACCGAGAACGATGCTGTCTTCCAGCGCTGCCTCACCCATCAGCACATCATAAGCTGATAACTCAAGGTCGTGTTTTGACACGCCAGACCCCGTTGTCGCGTTGCCCTGAGGATCGAGATCAATCAACAGAACTGACTTTTTGGTTGCCGCCAATGATGCCGCCAAATTGATTGTTGTGGTGGTTTTACCCACCCCACCTTTTTGGTTGGCAATAGCTAACACTCTGGTCATGTAAATCCCCTACAACCTGTGTTGGATAAGATGCGGAATATGGTCATTGTTGAGAAATAATCACGAGGTGACGTTCCTGATCATTTCCCGGCCAGTCGATAGGCTGCACCTTATAAGGTTTATTTATGGGCTGCAACTCCATTTCCGGCCAGATCCCTTTCATCGCGAGATAGACGCCTGTTGCGCTCAACAAGTGTTCAGAACCAACCACCATATCCTCTAATGAGGCGAAAGCACGGCTTAAAACAGCATCGAATACATTCTCTGGTTGAAACGCTTCCACGCGGCTATGAACAACATCGACGTTGGGCAAATTCAGCTCCATAACGACTTGTTTCAAAAAACGCGTTTTTTTACTGTTGCTATCCAGCAGGGTGAAGTGTTTGTCCGGGTAGACGATCGATAACGGTAAACCAGGCAAACCGCCTCCGGTGCCAACGTCAATCAAACGTTGTCCGTCAATATAGGCGCCAATACTCAAGCTATCGAGCAAATGCCGATCCAACATTTCATCGACATTACGTATCGCTGTCAGATTGTAGGCCTTATTCCATTTTGCCAAGAGTTGAATATAGCTGCTGAGCTGATCAATTTGTGTTTCTGTCAGTGTCAGCGAGAGGCGGGAGGCAATTGCCGCAATTTCACTACTAAATTCAGGCAATGTTAACGCGCTCCAGCATTCCGTTTTTCTTTAAATAGACCAATAACAATGAAACTGCTGCCGGTGTTACGCCCGGTACACGCTGTGCATGCCCAAGGGTTGTTGGCCTTGCATCGGTAAGTTTGGCCGTCACTTCATTAGACAAGCCTTTAACACGATGAAAATCCAATGCTTCCGGAATCAATGTATTTTCGTAGCGGCGCAAGCGATCGATTTCATCACTTTGGCGAGCGATATAACCTTCATATTTGCTTTGTATCTCAACTTGCTCAACAACTTGATCGTTGTCGATCGGGGATCCGCTGATCGTTTGAATATTCGTGTAACCGATTTCTGGACGTTTCAGCAAATCTTTCAAACTGTATTCATGGGTGAGTGGCTTATCAATCAAACGGTTGTAAGCGTCAGCCTCTGCTGAATCTGGCTGAACAAAGACTTTCCCCAAGCGTTCATTTTCAGATGCAATCGCGTCTTTTTTGTCACTAAAACACTGCCATTGCTCGTCGCTAAGCAACCCTAGTTCCTGCGCTTTTTCTGACAGGCGTAAATCTGCATTGTCTTCACGTAATAACAAGCGGTATTCCGCGCGACTGGTAAACATGCGGTAAGGTTCTTTCGTTCCCAAGGTAATTAGGTCGTCGACTAAGACGCCGATGTACGCTTCATCGCGTCGCGGGCACCAGGCTTCTAGTTCTTGGAAACGCCGAGCGGCATTCAAACCTGCTAATAGACCTTGAGCGGCAGCTTCTTCATAACCGGTTGTACCATTGATCTGACCTGCAAAAAATAAACCGTCAATCAGTTTAGTTTCTAATGAAGGTTTAAGATCTCGCGGATCAAAATAATCATATTCGATTGCGTAACCCGGACGGGTAATGTGCGCATTTTCAAATCCTTTGATTGAACGCACCAATTGAACCTGTACATCAAAAGGTAAACTGGTCGAAATACCGTTTGGATATAATTCATGGGTATTCAGGCCTTCCGGTTCAATAAATATTTGATGGGAAGACTTGTCGGCAAAACGATGAATCTTGTCTTCAATCGACGGGCAATAACGCGGGCCGATACCCTCAATTACGCCGGTATACATCGGCGAGCGATCTAATCCTTGGCGAATAATTTCATGGGTAGTTTCATTGGTATGCGTAATCCAGCAGCAAACTTGTTCAGGGTGTTGTTGTACTGAGCCCATAAATGACATGACTGGCTCGGGCTTATCACCCCACTGCTCCTGAAGGTCAGTAAAATCGACGGTCTTCGCATCAATACGAGGCGGTGTCCCGGTTTTTAATCGATCAACACGAAAAGGCAATTCCCGTAAGCGATCGGCCAACGCGATCGATGGTGGGTCACCCACACGACCGCCTGAAGCTGTATCCAAACCAATGTGGATTTTGCCACCGAGAAAGGTACCTGTGGTTAATACCACGGCATCAGCAAAGAAACTAACACCCATATTGGTAACAACTCCGCGGACTTGATCTTGTTCAACAATCAAGTCATCAGCGGACTGCTGAAAAATACTCAGGTGTGGCTGGTTTTCGAGCATTCGACGAATCGCGGCTTTATATAATGCACGATCAGCCTGTGCTCGTGTTGCACGCACTGCTGGTCCCTTTCGTGAATTTAGTACCCGAAATTGAATCCCTGCTTCATCAGTTGCACGAGCCATTGCTCCGCCGAGAGCATCGACTTCTCTCACCAAATGGCTTTTACCGATACCACCAATCGCAGGGTTACAACTCATCTGACCAAGCGTATCAATGTTATGCGTAAGTAATAAGGTATCAACGCCCATACGCGCACTGGCTAATGCTGCTTCTGTACCAGCATGGCCGCCACCAATCACGATGACGCCAAAATGTTTGGGATATTTCACAAAAAGGTCCTGGGTTGACGTTCAATCACGGAGATACGCGATTTGAAAACAGCTGCATATTATACCTGTCGCAGTATATCCGCGCCATCAACGCTGAAATCTGTTTTTTGTAGTTTTACTACAAGAAATATATAGATAAGTATTTATGTATATATAGAGATGTATATATAGAGATATATTTAGTTATTACTAGAGCGAAAAATACTGTGTATATGTTCGCAAATCGCAAATAAAACAAGCACTTAATGTAATCATAAGCACGTAATTTCACTGCGCTTAAGATGGAGATTAACCGGTATCTAACGGGATGGTTTTCGACGTATACGTTGGGTATTATCAGTGGTTGTGGGTATGTGGCCTGTTTATGCACAGTCTGGTGCTAAAACTATCCTCACCCTCTTGCTTTTCTGTGGGTAACCCTGTGCGATGTGTGTATAAGTATAGTTTTAGGTGTTTCTTTGGGAAAATGTGTGTTGAATATACGTGTATTACGTGGATAACACGTTTTGTAGGGATTGGATTGATGAATTTGCAGTCGGCTACCTGTGTTTAATGACGTTATTAGAAACGTACTCAAGACATCGAATCGGACGATAAGAGTACGAACGGATCGATGGAAGGCATCATTTCGTAGGTGCTGTAGAGCAAAGGATTGTCGGATAAGGGGTTAGATGTGTTGTTTAGGGAATCAAAAATCGTGTGGGGTGCACAGAGATGCGTGTAGAAGCAGTATCGTGCTACTTGCCAATACAGAAGCTGGAGAAAATTTCACCGAGAAGGTCATCACTTGAAAATTCCCCAGTAATTTCGGATAAACATTGCTGACAGTATCGTAAATCTTCAGCCAGAAGTTCACCCGCACCGAGGTTGTTGAGTTGTAATTCACCGGCATCTAGATAACGCATCGCACGTTCGAGGGCATCAAGGTGCCGGCGACGTGCTGTGAATCCCCCTTCAGCTTGCTGATTCAGCCCGGCGATGGCTTTTAAGTGATTGGTTAATAGAGGCAAGCCATCGCCTGCTTTGGCTGATAATTTGATCACAGGGACACCGTCATGGTTGTCCATTGATGCCTGTACTTCGGAGAGGTCACACTTATTGTGAATGACGGTTAAATGATCCAAACTTGGCAACCGCTGGGTAAATGCCGGCCAGATTTCTGAGGCTGGTAGTGTCATATCGGTGGTGGTTGAATCATTGACTAACAAGATCGCATCGGCTTGTTCAATGGCTTGCCAAGCTCGACGGATGCCTTCTTGTTCAACAATATCCGCACTCTCACGAAGGCCAGCGGTATCAATGATATGCAAGGGCATACCGTCAATGTGAATCTGTTCTTTGAGAACATCGCGAGTAGTGCCTGCAATGTCTGTGACAATGGCCGCGTCATGCCCTGCCAGAGCATTTAGTAGGCTAGATTTACCGGCATTCGGGCGCCCCGCAATAACCACCGTCATACCTTCACGCAGGATACTGCCCTGGCGTGCGCTTTCCAGCGTAGATGCTAATTGCTGTTTGATGCCTGAAAGCTGTTCAGAAACGCGCCCGTCTGTAATGAAGTCGATTTCTTCTTCGGGAAAATCAATCGCTGCTTCAACAAATACACGCAGATGCGTAACTTGTTCAACCAATTGATGGATATGACTTGAGAAAGCTCCTTGCAGTGATCGCAAGGCATTTTTGGCCGCCTCTAGTGAGCTGCTATCGATTAAATCTGCGATGGCTTCGGCTTGTGCTAAATCGAGTTTATCATTGAGAAACGCGCGTTCGGAGAATTCCCCGGGATTTGCCATCCGCGCACCCTGTTGGATACATTCACGGACGATAGCATCGAGCAATACGGGACCACCGTGGCCTTGCAGTTCGACGACGTCTTCACCGGTAAAAGAATGCGGGGCTTTAAAATAGATAACAATGCCTTCATCCAGCAAGTTATCAGTGGTGGATGAGGCGTTCTCGAAGAACCCAGTAAAGTGGGCATAACGTGGTTTAAGTGCGGATTGAGTTAAACGTTCACCGATGGTGAGCGCGTCTTTACCGGATAAACGCACGATACCAACCCCGCCCTTTCCTGCGGGGGTGGCAATCGCGACAATGGTGTCTTGTGCTAACACAACGTCAGATTCGAGTGTGTCAGGAGTTAGCCGCCGCTTCAATGCGACGCGTAATAAACCACTGCTGAGCAATAGTCAGGCAGTTGTTGACTACCCAGTACAATACCAATCCTGATGGGAAGAACAGGAAGAAGAAGGTAAAGATTACTGGCAGGAACTGCATAATCTTGGCTTGCATTGGATCTGGTGGTGGTGGGTTCAGCTTTTGCTGAATAAACATGCTGGCACCCATGATCAAAGGCATGATGAAATATGGATCCATCGCTGATAGATCTTTGATGTAGCCAATGAAAGGTGCGTGGCGTAGTTCTACAGACTCCAACAATACCCAGTAAAGGGAGATGAATACTGGCATTTGCACCAGCATTGGTAAACAGCCACCCAGAGGGTTAACCCCTTCGTTTTTATACAGCGCCATGGTTTCTTGCGACATTTTTTGTCGGTCATCACCAAGGCGTTCTTTGAGTGCCAGCATTTTCGGCTGAATTGCCCGCATTTTGGCCATCGAGGTATACGCTTTGACGTTCAAGCTGTAAAAACAAGCCTTAACCAAAATGGTTAACAGGATAATAGAGAAGCCCCAGTTACCGACACCGCCAAAGATGTCTAGTTTGTAGCCGAAGGCGTGTAATGTTCCGGTATTGAAAAAGAACAGCAGCGCATACAGCGGCTGGGCAATCATCCATAAGAAACCATAATCAACACTGAGATCGAGGCCTTCAGAAATTTTCTCTAATTGGTACTGATCCTTTGGCCCAGCATAAAATTCACTGTGGATTTTTCCTTCGTCGTTAGCCTTTACCACCATGACTGGCGTGGTTGTTCTTGCGTAATTAAACCCGCTCTTGGCGCGGAAAATACTGACGCTGTTTTCTGTATTTGCATCCGGAATCCAGGCACTCAAAAAATAATGCTGGATCATGGCTACCCAGCCACCTTCGATCTGAGTTTTGAAGGCTTTTTCTTCTATATCTTCAAAATCCACTTTTTGAAATCGGTCTTCCTGTGTACGTGTTGCGAATCCTAAATAGGGTTGCATACCCATTCCGGCGCCACCAGCTTCGGGCATCGGTTTGCTATCACGCTTAATTTGCGCATAGAAAGCTGCTTTCCACGGGCTGCTGCTGCGGTTGTTAATCAGGTAATCGATATCAATCAGATAATCATCACGGGTAAAGGTAAAGCGCTTGATTAAGCTGACATCGCCCTGCTGCAGTGTCAGGTCGACTTGCAGCGTATCTTTGCCATCTTCTAACCGGTATTTGCTTTGCGCACTATGAAAGGTGGGGCGTCCTTTAGCTGTGTCTGTGCCATTGGCACCGATTAGACCGGAGCTGGCAATGTAGGTGTTTTCCTGGGTTTCTTCGAGCAGTACATATGGGATATCAGGCGTGTCGAGGCGTGCTGATTCCTTCCGTAGCGCCAGATAAACCAAGTCACCCCCTTTAGGGTTAATCTTGATGGCGAAGTTATCGGTAGTCACTTCGATTAAGCGGTTTGATGGAACACGGGGTTCATCGATCGAAAGCTCTGATCCTGAGAGTGTTGGAACGTCGTCGGTTCCGCCAGTAATGGTAGGCAAACTAGATTGGGTTGGAATCGCTTCGTCAGTGCCTTGGGCCGGGCTTGCCCCAGCGACGGGAGTTGCCTGTTGGCGTTGCATCAGCGCTTCTTTGCTTTTGGCATCTCTGAATTGGCCGTATTCGACAACCAGCATCAGACTGACCATCGCAAAGGCGGCTAACAGAACTAACCTGACTTTATCCATGCTTATTGACTCTTTTTAGGTACTGGGTCCACTCCGCCTTCGCAGAACGGGTGACAACGGGAAATACGCTTTGTGCTTAGCCAAAGTCCACGCACGATGCCATGTTCGATCAGCGCTTCTTGACAATAGTGGGAACAACTTGGGTAAAAGCGACAATGGCTTCCAAGTATAGGAGATAGAAATAACTGGTAAAAACGTACTAAAGCCAACAAACACTTCAGCGCTGCCTTACGAAGATGTAGTAACGTATTGTCAACGAGTCTGATCATGATCTGACTGTGGCATTGCACACGTTGGTGGGGTTCTCTGTCAATAGTGGCCTTACGAGTGAACGATAGAGGCGATCAGAGTAACAAGCGTGTACGATTCCCGACGTTTCCCCGCGTTAGTCACGTTGGCTTTGGTTAAATTTTTTCGTTACTCGCTGCCAAGCCTGTTCAAATTCGGCATGCAGCTGAGCATTAGTAAAGTCGTCTAATCCGCGTCTTGCAAGCACGATCACATCAATCGGTGGCAGCTCATGCTGATGCAGCCGAAAAGACTCACGAATAATACGCTTTATCCGATTTCGTTGCACAGCATAGCGAACGTTTTTTTTCGCCATAATGAGCCCTAACCGAGGATGGTCAAGCGTATTATTTTTTGACAAACACAAAAAGGCCTTCCGAGAGACCTTGTAATCGACGTTATCAAAAACTGCTTTGTAATCTGGTGCGTTCAGCAGACGTCTGGACTTACTAAATGCGTAGGAATCAGACGCCACGGGAATGGATGTTCGTTATTGAGTTATCCAATGCTGGTTCCGCTTTCTTTATAGTAATGCAGTAGTGCAGCAATTACGCAGAAAGACGAGCACGACCTTTGGCGCGACGACGGTTAATGATCTTGCGGCCATTTTTTGTTGCCATGCGCGCACGGAAACCATGGGTACGTTTGCGTTTCAGCACACTAGGTTGGAATGTTCTTTTCATGTTCAGTACCGTACTTAGCGTTAAACTTGCCTGAATTAAGGGTGGCGAATTATAGAGATTACCGCGCAAAAAAACAACATGTCCGTCGGCTATAAACTATTTATTTATAATAATCGGTTAAGAGCATATTGATTGGCAGGGGCGAATAAGCGGAGTCATTAAATTGAGTATTATTTCAACAGTGCCTTGCAATATCGAATGTTTGTGTTACCCGGAAGTATTTTTTCAAACAACTTATCAACAAGTGTAGTGCCAATAAATAACATCTATAGTTGTAGGTTGTTGTGTGTAAGTTGTTGAATTTAAACAATAATAAATTCAATGCTAAAAAAGTGATGTGTTTGTGGATAAGTTTAATTAACAGCTATAGAATAAGTCCATGTGACAGAAAATAACGTTTGCCAACCTGTGAATAGGTTTTCTTATAGCGGCGCTTATTTCTGCATTTTTTCGAACCTAGCCATATCGGCGTGCGCTCTTTCCGATCGAGTGCCTCAATCTGGTGGATGAAGTGAACGTGCCTATTTTATGAGTAATGCACGCCCTTCTTTCATTGTTAAAGATGAGCTGCAATCGGAAATTATATTTATTGCCAGCAGTAATTGTGGGTAATCAATACGATGTTGGGTCGTGAAACAGTTCATTTGATCAACCAAACAAAGTAGAAATTGCGAGCATGATTGTGTTGATGAGATTTGTTCGAAGGTTGCTTCGGCTGTCGTTGTAAAAATGACAGTCTGCATTGCTGAGGATCTCACGCAGGGTCGACGTTAAATTCGCGTCTATTGTTATTCTGTGCCGCCGCTCTGAAGTTGTAATGCTTCAAGTTAGGTTCGCTCTTTGCGCAGGTTTAGGTTTATCAGGTAGTGAGTTTGGTTTATCGATCACGACGAATAATTGGTCGGCTTCTTATAGTCATATAGAGAGCCGATGAGAGTTGCATTGACAATAGAACGGACGTTTTGCTTGTGTCAGCGAATGAAGTCTGGCAACGCTGTGTTGCTATCTTGCACGAAGAATTGCCTGCCCAGCAGTTCTCAACGTGGATAAATCCGCTTGAGGTGAATCTGAACTACTTGCCGGAATTAGTCTTAATTGCGCCTAACCGATTTGTAAAAGATTGGGTTCAGAATAAATATTTGCCCCGCATTAACGAATTACTGAATCAATTAAGCCAAGGAATGGGCTTGACCGCTGCGGTTGTATTGGCTGATGAATTGAGTCAGCGTTCGCAAAGTGATGCACCGGCGGCCGGGGGGTATGCATCTGCTTCGCCGTCAGCAGGGCAGGATATTGGGCGCTTTGAAGGTTATGAAGCCGGTGCGTCTAATCTCACATCATCGCCCGGTAAAGCGACCATCTCGTCGAACTCGGATAAAAACGCCGGTTATATGGAATCACCCACCCACAGTGATAATAATCACCGTGGCATTATTGATGTTGAACCGCCGGCGGTGAAGGCTGCTGAGCGTCCTAGCGTCAACGCTCCTTCTTATGATCGCTACCCTATTGGTGCAGGTGATGGTATCGCCAATCAAGCCTCGGGTAATCAACAGGCGGCTGTTGCTTCGGTCATTCAAGACAGTAATCCGCATCTGGTATCTGGTCAGGAAAATACTTTTGCCAACAGAGAGCCGCCGCCGGTTGACAACATTCCTCCGCCATCGCCAAACGCGGGTGCAGGTCAGCAACAAAACAACGTTATTAATAACTATACGTTTGAAACGTTTGTTGAAGGTAAGTCAAACCAATTGGCCCGGGCAGCAGCGATGCAGGTCGCGGAAAACCCCGGTGGTTCCTATAATCCACTTTTCCTCTACGGTGGTGTTGGTCTTGGTAAAACTCACCTTATGCACGCCGTTGGTAATGAGCTACTGAAGAAAAAACCGAATGCCAAAGTTGTGTATCTGCATTCCGAGCGATTTGTTGCGGATATGGTAAAAGCATTGCAACTCAACGCGATTAACGATTTTAAACGTTATTACCGCAGTGTTGATGCGCTGCTGATCGATGACATTCAGTTTTTCGCAAACAAGGAACGCTCTCAGGAAGAATTCTTTCATACCTTTAATGCACTCATTGAAGGTGGTCAGCAGATCATTCTGACCTGTGATCGATATCCACGAGAAATTAAAGGGCTTGAGGAACGTCTCAAATCCCGTTTTGGCTGGGGGCTGACCGTTGCGGTTGAACCCCCTGAGTTGGAAACACGTGTAGCGATTCTTTTACAGAAGGCAGATCAGGCAAATATGGAGCTACCCAGAGATGCGGCGTTCTTTATTGCACAACGATTGCGTTCGAATGTTCGTGAACTTGAAGGGGCATTGAAGCGTGTTATTGCTCAAGCGCACTTTAAAGCGCGGCCGATCGACATTGAGCTCATCAAGGAGTCTCTTAAAGATCTGTTGTCATTACAAGACCGTTTGGTGAGTATTGATAACATTCAGAAAACGGTTGCTGAATATTACAAGATCAAGGTATCAGATCTTTTGTCAAAACGCCGAAATCGATCCGTGGCTCGCCCGCGGCAAGTTGCGATGGCGTTGGCTAAAGAATTGACCAGTCATAGTTTGCCAGAAATTGGCGATGCTTTTGGTGGGCGAGATCATACAACGGTTTTACATGCGTGTCGTAAGGTGGCTGAGTTGAAAGAAACCAATGGTGATATTCGTGAAGACGTTAAAAACTTGATGCGCATTCTTACCACTTGATGACCATGCATATTCGATACAGCCTCCGGGTTGTGTCGAATACGCAGAAATTAATTCGCAGTACAAATAAACAAAAGTGCATGTGTTACGCGCTGCACTCGGGAAAGATTAAAATTTACGTACAGGGTAGAAAAGATGAAATTGGTTATTCCACGTGAAGCATTGCTGAAATCCTTGTCTTTGGTTGCTGGCGTTGTTGAGCGCCGTCAAACCATGGCAATTCTGTCGAATGTATTACTGGATGTTAAAGGTCAGCTGTTATCCGTAACAGGCACCGATCTTGAGATTGAAGTAACGAGTCGAGTGACACTGGACGACACCAGTGCGACGGATGATTTTCAGATTACCTTACCGGCGAAAAAACTGCTGGATATCTGTAAGGCGTTACCGGATGGTTGTGAAATCAAGATCGATGTCACGGACGAGTCAAAGGTCGTTGTGAGCTCCGGTCGTAGTCGCTTCACGTTAGCCNGCTTGCCGGCTGACGAATTCCCGAACGTTGACGAAGGTGAGGCCAGCGCTGAGTTTACGCTGCTACAAGGTGAATTTAAGCGCTTATTGGATCGAACTGCGTTCGCGATGGCGCAACAAGATGTGCGCTATTACCTGAATGGCATGTTATGGGAACTTGAGTCTAATCAACTGCGTGTTGTATCGACAGATGGGCATCGCCTGGCTTTGTGTGAGTTGAAAAATGCTGAGGTTAACATCGACGGCAAACAACAAATTATTGTTCCGCGCAAGGGGATTATCGAGCTGTCACGGTCGTTACAGTCGCCAGATGATTCCGTGCAGGTCTTTTTTGGTCACAACCACTTGCGTGTCGTCACAGAGTCTTTCACCTTTATTTCTAAGTTGGTAGATGGCAAGTTCCCTGACTATCAACGTGTTTTGCCGCGAGGCGGTAACAAGGTTGTTATTGGCTCTCGCATAGCGCTGAAAGAAGCCTTTAGCCGCGCAGCGATTTTGTCCAATGAAAAATACCGCGGTGTCCGTTTATTGTTAGCTGAGGGTGCATTGACGATTCAGGCTAATAACCCAGAGCAAGAAGAAGCGGAAGACACCGTGGCTGTTGAGTATCTGGGTGATGGATTAGAAATTGGTTTCAACGTCAACTATCTGTTGGATGCGTTAAGTGTGTTAAGTGGTGAATCCGTTAAGCTCACGCTATCAGACTCCAATAGCAGCGCGCTAGTCGAAGAAACTGGCGATAGTGATTCACTCTATGTAATTATGCCTATGCGCCTCTAAGGCCGTTCTGTGAAGGCCTGAACTGCGTTCATACGTAAATTCAGGCCTCGCCTTTCCCCGCAATACACTACTCCTTCCTCTCTACCCTATTCTCATGCTCCTGCGCTTATGTTCATAAAGAAAGTAATTGTTGATCAGGTACGTAACCTTAGCCATGTATCTCTCGAAGGTTTCGAGTCGTTTAATCTATTGGTGGGGCCAAATGGTTCCGGAAAAACGTCATTTCTTGAGGCTGTTGCTCTAGCGAGCCAGGGCCGTTCTTTTCGTAGCCATAAAATTGCGCATGTGATCAATCATGAAGATTCAACCTTATCGGTTTTTATTGAGGCTGAAGACCGACACGGATTGAATCATCGGATTGGTATTCGTCGGAATCGACAGAATCAATTTCAGGTGCGTGTTAATGGTGAAGGTATCCATAGTTTGGCGGAGCTTTCACAGGTATTACCGATCTTGGTGATCGACAATGAAGCTTTTCAATTGCTCGATGGATCAGCGTCGGTAAGAAGTCGATTTCTCGACTGGGGTGTGTTTCACGTGAAACATGAGTTTTATCATCAATGGCGTATTTACAGCAGAGCATTGAAACAACGTAATGAATTGCTTAAATCCGGTCACTCGAATCAAGATGAATATGACGTCTGGGATGAACATATTCTGAATGCCGGATTTGCAATCACCCAATATCGGTTGGCGTTTCTTCAAGTATTCAATATCCATTTTCTTCAGTATGCAAAAATGTTTGACCCACTCTTCGCTGACATTGCGTTAGGGTTTAAGACCGGGTGGGATCGTGTTAATCATGATGTCTGTGAAAGTATGCCGACAGATTGGTTTGATGAAGGTAGCCTCAGCGATAAATTTCGATCTAACTTGAGCCAAGATATCCGTTATAAACGGACGCAACTTGGTGCTCATCGGGCGGATCTACATATCACCATCAATAAAATGGATGCTCGCGATGTGCTGTCGCGAGGTCAAAAAAAGTCGCTGATATGTGCATTGAAATTGGCGATGGCAAAGACGCTTAAACAAACGATGGCAAGGTACCCTGTGCTACTCTTGGATGATTTACCTGCAGAGCTTGATACTGAGCACTTGAATGCGGTGTTATCAGTGATTAACGATGAACAATACCAGGCGTTTATTACGTCGGTTGATACCCAGTTGGGCAACAATAATATGCCATTAAAAGCACNGATGTTTCACGTGGAACATGGTAAAATATCCACTGCTAATGGCGATATAAACGCCTAAGGAGATGCTAAGAATATGAGCGAACAAGATTACGATGCTTCGAATATAAAGGTGCTGAAAGGCTTGGATGCCGTTAGAAAGCGCCCTGGTATGTATATCGGTGATACAGACGATGGTACGGGTCTGCATCACATGGTGTTTGAAATTGTCGATAACTCGATAGATGAGGCATTAGCGGGCTTTTGTTCTGAAATCCGGGTAACCATCCATCCGGACGAGTCTGTGACTGTATCTGATAACGGACGCGGTATTCCAACTGAAATCCATGAAGAAGGTGTTTCAGCAGCAGAAGTTATCATGACAGTTCTGCATGCCGGCGGTAAGTTTGATGACAATACCTATAAAGTCTCAGGTGGTTTGCACGGTGTGGGTGTATCGGTTGTTAATGCATTATCCAAAGAACTTAAGCTGACAATTCATCGCGGTGGAAAGCTGCATGAACAAATCTATCGTCACGGTGAACCACAACATCCATTGAAGGTTGTTGGTGATACAGATACTTCAGGCACAGCGGTGACCTTTCATGCGTCTCCTGACACGTTCAACAATATTGAATTCCATTATGAGATTCTGGCAAAACGCTTGCGTGAGCTGTCGTTCTTAAACTCAGGTGTTTGTATTGTTCTTAAAGATGAGCGCAGTGGAAAAGAAGATACCTTTCACTACGACGGTGGTGTGTCTGCATTCGTTGAGTATCTGAATCACAATAAAAACCCATTAAACAAAGTGTTTCATTTCTCTTATGTAACCGAAGACCACATTGGTGTGGAAGTTGCGCTGCAGTGGAATGATGGATTTCAAGAAAATATATTCTGTTATACCAATAACATTCCACAGCGTGATGGTGGATCTCACTTAGCCGGTTTCAGAGGTGCTCTGACTCGCTGTTTGAATACCTATATCGAGAATGAAGGGATTGGTAAAAAGGATAAAGTTAACACCACTGGCGATGATGCGCGTGAAGGTTTGACGGCTGTTGTATCGGTCAAGGTGCCTGATCCGAAGTTCTCTTCGCAAACGAAAGACAAGCTGGTTTCTTCTGAAGTAAAACCTGCTGTTGAAAGCACTATGAACGCGCAATTGGGTGATTACCTCTCCGAGAACCCGAGTGAAGCCCGAGGCATTGTGCAGAAAATGCTGGATGCTGCCAGAGCGCGTGAAGCGGCCCGTAAGGCACGTGAGATGACACGCCGTAAAGGCGCACTCGATATCGCTGGTTTGCCCGGAAAGCTGGCAGATTGCCAGGAGAAAGATCCTGCGTTGTCTGAGCTGTACCTGGTGGAGGGTGACTCAGCCGGTGGATCTGCCAAACAAGGGCGTGATCGTGCTAAGCAAGCAATCTTGCCGTTGAAAGGTAAGATCCTTAATGTCGAAAAAGCCCGTTTTGATAAAATGTTAGGGTCAGCAGAGGTCGGTACCATTGTTACCGCTCTAGGTTGTGGTATTGGTCGTGAAGAATTTAATCTCGAAAAACTGCGTTATCATCAGATCATCATCATGACGGATGCCGATGTTGATGGTTCGCACATTCGTACGTTGTTACTGACTTTCTTCTTCCGCCAAATGCACGAGTTGATCGAAGCCGGCCATATCTATATTGCTCAGCCACCGTTGTACAAAATTGCCAAAGGTAAACAGCAGCAATACATCAAAGACGATGAGGCAATGGATCAATTCATGCTGCAGAACGCGATGGATGGTGCTGCCATTATGGTGAATGCAGATGCGCCGGGTATCGGTGGTACAGCCTTGGAAGAATTGATTGCTGAATACAATCGTGCGATGGCTACCATCAAACGTTTGTCACGTTTGTACCCTGCCGATGTGTTAGAAGCTTTGATCTACCATGAGGCGCTGTCGTCAGATGAGCTTGTGAACCAAGAGCGTGTTACCGCTTGGACGAATACGCTGGTTGAATATCTGGAATCAAATATTGCCAGTGGTAGCCACCGCTTTGACGGCGAGGTTGTCTTCGATGAAGAGCGTCAGGTTTATCAACCGAACATCATTATTGTCGCGCACGGTATGCCACATGGGCATCTATTTAATGCAGATTTCTTTGCGTCAAAAGAATATGCATCCTTATTAGCAGTCGGCGTACAGATCGCTAGTCTGATCGAAGCGGATGGTTACTTTAAGCGCGGTGATAAAGTCTTTGAAACACAAAGCTTTAAAGACGGCCTAGCGTGGATGTTGAAAGAAGCCAAGCGCGGTTACTCAATCCAGCGTTATAAAGGGTTGGGTGAGATGAACCCTGATCAGCTGTGGGAAACCACAATGGATCCTGAATCACGCCGTATGCTGCAGGTGACGATTGAAGACGCCATTGCTGCGGATCAGATCTTCACAACTTTGATGGGTGATCAGGTAGAACCACGTCGAGAGTTTATTGAAGAAAATGCATTGAAAGTGGCTAACCTAGACGTTTAACCGTTTTTGGTTTGATGCTTCGGTGCAATGCCGAAGCATCAATTTGTGCTCTTAACAATCCACGTTTTTCTCTCTTCTCCCCCCACCCCACTTCTTTTTCTCGTTCCTGTGTTCCTTCAGTTTCTTTTTCAACAGACCTTATTATTGAGTTTGATCGTTAGATTTCAGCAGAAGCTGACCCTTACCGTGGCTGTTGAAACATCGAACATATAGCAATGACCGAATAGATAAATGCGGGTATTTACACTTCTGAAATGATTAAGCGGTTTTTTGGCGTGCGATGGCTTAATAGATATGTCTGAGGGAAGGTTTTCTACCGAGAACCGGATTGATGAGTTGGGCGGGGAGCGAGAGGTTAGAGTGAGAGGAATAGAAAGCAAAGGAAGTGTAAATGCCTAAACCAATATCGGCTGGTCTAGGCAGGGAGTCAGTCAGAAAAGATGCTGACTATTTGTCAGCAGGTGTCGGATGTTCCACGTAATCCTCGATCCATTGTTTTGCACCATCCATAATTTGTTTGGATGTTTGGCCGTCAACCGGTGTTACCGGGCTGATCGTCACTGTAATGTGTCCGGGGTACTTGAGGAACTGGTCTGCAGGCCAGCTATAGCCTGCATTATGGCTGACATACATCACGGGAACATTAGCAGCTAACGCCAGCTGTGCGCCGCTACGGGCGTATTTACCGGGCGTTTCTGGGTGATGACGATGACCTTCTGGAAAGATCATAATCGGTAGCCCCTCTTCCGTTAGACGCTGAATGCCTTGTGCCTGAATGTCTTTCAGCGCCTGTTTGGGGCTATCACGATTGATAGCGATAGGCTTTAACTTACTGATTGACCAACCAAATCCAGGTATTTCCAACAGCTCTTGCTTGATAATGATACTGACCGGGCGGAACAGATACATCAGTAGGTAGGTTTCCCATTGGCTTTGATGATTCGACATAATCACCATCGGTTGGCCGGGTTTTATATGTTCCCTGCCGTGGATTTCGTAGCTGACGCCACATATCCAGCGGGCTGCGGTGATCACTGAAAGTGACCAGTAGGATAAGTAACGAAAACGGAAATTAAACGACACAAACGGCAGCATGAGCGCTGTTGTGGCAGAGAAAAATGCCGTTAGCAGAACGTAACAGATATAAAACAGGCTGGAGCGCAGACCAAGAATCAGGGTTTTCATCAGTAGACAGGTATCAGTGGCAGAACCACTAGCCGCTATTTTGCGGCTAGTAATGAAACATCAGCCACCCGTAGGAACTGATTACGTAGTTGTTGCAAGATTGCCAAACGGTTTGCTTTTAGCGTGGCATCATCAGCCATAACCATGACGTTATCGAAAAAATTATCGACGACGTCTTTCAGGCCTGTTAGCTCTTCGAGCACTGCGCGATAGTTAGCGTCTGCGCTGGCAGCCTCAACAACAACGGCTGAAGCGTTAAGCTGTTCGACGAGTGCCTGTTCAGCGGTTTCGGTAAGCAAACTATCATTGATAGTATCGCTGATCGGTTCCTCGGCATTTTTCGCCAGTATGTTGGCAACACGTTTGTTGGCTGAGGCCAATGCACTGGCTTCGTCTTGCTGGCTGAACCAGTTAACAGCTTGGACTCGCTGATCAAAGTCTAACGGGTTGCTTATATTTCTTGCTGCAACAGCCAGATAGACTTCGGTTTTAATCGATTGTGCCTGATAGTGTGCACGGAAACGTTCGATGGTGTAAGACAAGGCGTTTTCAACAACGTTGACGTCTTTTAGCTCACCAAACTGACTGCGTGCTTTTTCAAACAAATCCTTCAGATCCAGCGGCAGATCTTTCTCAACGATGATATTGAGAATACCCAAACTGGCACGGCGCAGTGCAAATGGATCTTTGTTACCGGTTGGTTGCTGGCCAATACNAAAGATGCCAATCAATGTGTCAACACGGTCTGCCAATGCCAGGGCGATACCGGTTTGTGTTTCTGGCAGTGCGTCCCCTGCCCCTTTCGGCAAGTATTGCTCCTGTAATGCCTGAGCGATTTCGGCGTCTTCGTTATCGTTCAAGGCATAATGGTGTGCCATGGTGCCCTGCAAATCGGTGAATTCAAACACCATCTCAGTCACCAGATCAGATTTACACAGCAATCCGGCGCGTTCGGCTTTAGCACTGTTGAAGCCAACTTGCTCGGCGATGTAGGCGGCGAGTTGAGCGATACGTTGGGTTTTCTCATAAACCGTTCCAAGATCTTTTTGGAAGACGATTTTTTTCAGTTGTTCACAACGGGATTCCAACGTTTGTTTCTTATCCGTTTCAAAGAAAAACGCTGCATCACTGAGGCGCGGACGAATCACACGTTCGTTGCCATCGATGACTTTTGATGAATCGCTGCTTTCGATATTACTGACGGTAATAAAGTTCGGCATTAACTGATCGTTAGTATCCAATAGATGGAAGTACTTCTGGTGTTCTTTCATGCTGGAGATCAGTGCTTGCGCTGGCACCTCAAGAAAACGCTCTTCGAAGGTTCCGGTTAGTGCCACTGGCCATTCAACTAACGCGGTAACCTCGTGCAGTAGGTCTTCGTCGATTACTGCGTGTCCACCAACGCGTGTTGCTTCGGCATTTACTGCGTCTGCAATTTGCTGTTGGCGTTTGTCATAATCAGCAACAACCTTGTTTGTCGCGAGCTCGGCTTCATAGTTTGCTGCATTGACGGTAATGCTACCTGGGCTGTGGAAACGATGCCCACGGCTTTGGTTGCTGGATTTAATACCGAGGATTTCCGTGTCGACCACGTCATCCCCCATCATAACCACTAACCAATGCACGGGCCTAACAAACTCATTGCGACTCGCACCCCAGCGCATACGTTTGGGGATCGGTAGCGCTTTCAAAGCGTCTTCAATTATGGCGGGCAGCAGCGCTGCGGTTGTTTGACCCTGCTGCACCGATCGAGCGGCCAAACGCGGGCCTTTTGGTGTGTCGGTTTCGATCAGATCAGAAAAAGCAATGCCGTTAGAACGGGCAAAACCTTCAGCAGCCTTTGATGGATTGCCTTCTTTGTCATAGGCTGCGGCGACTGCAGGGCCGAGTTTTTCGACAGCTTTATCTTCTTGCTTATCAACCAGATCGTTCACAACCAGTGCTAAACGACGCGGCGTTGCAAAAGCTTTAAACCCGTTAAACGCAAGATCTGCTTCTTGCAATGCCTTGAGAATAGACTGACTGAAGCTGTCGGAAAACGTTTTTAGCGCCTTGGGTGGCAGCTCTTCAGTGCCAAGTTCGATGAGTAAATCTTGAGCCATGATTATTTCTCCCCCGCTTGCGCTTTACGGATGACTTCATCGCGGATGTCTGCATCGGCGAGTGGAAAGCCCAGTTGTAAACGTGCATCAAAATAGGCGTTTGCGACCGCGCGTGCGAGTGTGCGTACACGCAAGATGAAACGCTGGCGTTCGGTAACTGAGATAGCATGCCGCGCATCGAGCAGATTAAACGCGTGTGATGCCTTCATTACCATTTCATAGGCGGGTAATGGCAACTGCTGTTCAATCAAGCGTTCACATTCTTTTTCATAAGTGTCGAAGCTTTGGAACAGGAAGTCGGTATTGGCGTGTTCGAAGTTGTAGGTGGACATCTCAACTTCATTTTGATGAAACACATCACCATAGGTCACATCGCCTTGTGGGCCGCGTGTCCAAACCAGGTCGTAAATACTGTCAACGCCCTGCAAGTACATCGCGATACGCTCAAGGCCGTAGGTAATCTCACCCGTAACAGGGTAACATTCGATGCCACCCACCTGCTGGAAGTAGGTAAACTGCGTGACCTCCATACCGTTTAGCCAAATTTCCCAGCCTAGCCCCCAAGCACCGAGTGTGGGAGATTCCCAGTTATCTTCAACAAAACGGATATCGTGGGTCAGCGGATCAAGGCCGAGATGACGCAGTGAATCCAGGTACAGTTCCTGAATGTTGTCTGGTGAAGGTTTAAGTACCACCTGAAACTGGTAATAATGCTGCAGACGGTTCGGGTTTTCACCGTATCGGCCATCGGTAGGACGGCGACAAGGTTGTACATAAGCGGCATTCCAGTTTTCGGGCCCGATGGCACGTAAAAAGGTACCGGGATGGAAAGTGCCAGCACCCACTTCAAGATCCAGTGGTTGAAGAACCACGCAACCTTGTTCAGCCCAAAAGTGCTGTAGTGCTAGAATAAGACCCTGAAATGTTGAGACGTCTGGTTTTGCGTGATCAGACACAGCGATTTACCTTTATCTGCGCGAAATTTGAAAGGCGCAAATTATAGCCTTTGTTGTCGCCAGAATCAGCAACGAATGCGGAAACCCGCCATCTCAACGGAATCATAATCAGAATTAGCTGTTGGACGTCGTCTGAATGAAAACCTCCACTAAATCTCATGTGGCCGTAGCCATGTTGCACCTGGTTGCCCTATTACCTCGCTGGTTGATCGAAGGCCCCTTGTCACGCTTGGCTGCGAGTCTAATTTGGTTAACAAAGGGTGATATGCGCAGGGCCACAGAAATTAATCTGGCGTTGTGCTTTCCGGAGATGCCGGAAGCCGAACGCGCGCAGCTGGCGCGGCGTTCACTGCGGGAAACCGTTCGAACCGCTTTAGAATTGCCAGGCACCTGGTTGCAGCCGATCGACAAAACACTCAGTACGGTTGTTTCGATCAGCGGTGAGGCGCTACTAACGGATGCTATCGCCAGTGGTCGAGGGGTTATCGTGTTGTCGCCACATGTCGGTAATTGGGAAATACTCGGTATTTATCTATCCGAGCACTATCCATTGACCTGTATGTACCGACCGGGTCGTATTGAAGGTGTTGATGCGATTGTCAAAAATAGCCGGGCCAAAGGCGGTGCAGGTTTGGTTCCGACTAATCGATCTGGGGTGGCTAAATTATTGAAAGTATTAAAGAATCAGGAAGTTATCGGCGTGTTGCCGGATCAAAACCCAGATGATGCGCGAGGTGGAATGTATGCCCCGTTTTATGCCGAAATGGCAAATACCATGACATTGGTGCCGAATCTGTTACAGAAAACCAATGCAGTTGCCGTGGGCTGTATTGCCAAACGTATTGCTGGCGGGCGTTACGAGATCGTATTTTTAGCGGCCGATGAGGCGATTTACGACAAAGACCTGCAAACCGCGGTTAACGGCCTCAACAAAACCGTCGAAAATGTGGTGAATGTTGCTCCTGAGCAGTATCAATGGGAATACAAACGTTTTCGTCGAGATGGCGAAGGTAAGAAGCGCCGCTTATACAGCAAATAGGCGCTGCTTCTGAGTTATCTTAGCGGCGCCAGAACGCTGGTGTGAATAGAACCAGCAAGGTGAATATTTCCAGCCGGCCCAGCAACATACCTAGGCACATAATCCATTTTGCGGACTCTTCTACATGGCCGTAATTTGCTGAAACAGTGCCAAGTGCCGGGCCCAGATTATTGATCATGGCAATGGTAGCTGAATTGGCGCTGACGTGATCCATGCCAGTTGCTTGCAATGCCAGCACCAATGCAATGTAAGTTACGAGATAAACACCGATAAAACTCCAGACGGCAGATAAAACCACACTGTCGACCGGTTTACGTTTGAGCTTTACAGGAATCACCGCTTTTGGGTGAACCAACTGCTGTAACTCCCGTAAGCTCATCTTCAACATGAGTGCGATACGGATAACCTTCNCCCCGCCGCCGGTTGAGCCGGCGCAGCCGCCAATAAAGCTCAAATAAATCAGCATAAACGGCAAAAAAGTTGGCCAGGCACTGAAGTCAGTGGTGGCAAACCCTGTGGTCGTTGCCATCGACACAACCTGGAATATTCCCTCAACGATGGGATGGTCGTAGTGTTTACCCACATCGCTGAAAACCAGAATGGGTACGACGATCAAACACGCCATGAGAATATAAAAGAAATAGAATTTGGCTTCAGAATCGGCAATATACTGTTTCAGTTGCCACTTCCGCCAGGCTAAAAAATGCAAACCGAAATTCAAGCCTGAAATAAACATAAAGAAGCAACAAATCATCCAGATCGTCGGGTTTTGAAAGTAACCCATACTGGCGTCGTGCGTCGAAAATCCACCAATAGCGACGGTAGAAAAACTGTGTGAAATCGCATCAAACCAAGTCATTCCCGCTAGTCGATACGCGATAGCACAGGCTGAGGTGAGAATGGCGTAGATAAAGAAGAGCCATTTGGCGGTTTCGGTAATGCGGGGTGTTAGTTTGCTGTCTTTGATGGGCCCAGGTGTTTCTGCACGATAGAGCTGCATGCCACCGATACCCAACATGGGCAGAATTGCCACGGCAATAACAATAATACCGATACCGCCTAACCACTGTAGTTGTTGGCGATAAAACAAAATCGATTTTGGCAGGTCGTCCAGCCCTGTAATTACTGTACCTCCTGTGGTGGTTAGCCCAGAGATTGACTCGAACACGGCATCGGTGACCGACAATTTCAGGTGTTCATCGAGAATAAACGGCATCGAACCAAAGGTGCCGAGTACCAGCCAGAATAACGCGGTAATCAGGAAACCATCGCGCGTACGCAAGTCGTCACGTGCTTTGTATACTGGAGACCAGACGATCAAGCCGATAACAAATGTCAGGCAAAACGACGAAATAAACGCCAAATGTACGCCGTCGTCATAGGCCAGCGACACACCTAAAGGAATCAGGTGTGTGAGGCTGAATAGCATCAGCAGAATACCGAGTATGCGAAAGATAATGGCAAAATGCATATCGAGAAGCCGTTAGATAAAGGTAAAGCCAACCTGGAAAAGCTTTTCGACTTCCCGGATGCGGCTCTTATCGACCAAAAAGCAGATCACATGGTCGTCATTTTCAATCGTCACATAGCGGTGGGCAATAATCACTTCATTGCCGCGCGCAATCGCACCGATGGTAACCCCGTCGGGCAGTCGGATATCTTCAATGCGACGGCCAACTACCTTGGACGTTTTGCTGTCACCTTTGGCGATAATTTCTACCGCTTCTGCTGCACCACGACGTAGCGAATAAACATTCGACATTTCACCACGGCGAGCATGTTTGAGCAGGTTACCGGTGGTGATTTGCTGAGGTGAGATCGCAATATCAATATCGTGCCCCTGCACCAGATCAACATATGCGGTGTTGCGGATCAGACAAATGACTTTGTTGGCGCCGAGGCGTTTCGCCAGTAACGATGACATAATGTTATCTTCGTCGTCATCGGTCAGGGCACAGAATACGTCGCAGGTATCGATGTTTTCTGACGCCAGCAGATCTTTATCTGATGGTTCGCCATTGAGCACGATAGTGCGATGCAGTAACTCAGATAACTGTTCACAACGTTGGATATTGCGCTCGACAATTTTGACCTGATATTTGCTTTCTATCGACTGTGCCAACCGGCTACCGATATTACTACCGCCAACAATCATTATGCGTTTGTAGGGTTTATCCTGGCCACGTAACTCCGTCATCATCGGTGCAACATGTTCGGTCGCGGCGATAAAAAACACTTCATCGTCAACTTGCACGACGGTATCGCCTTCCGGAATGATGGAATGGTCCTGACGATAAATGGCTGCAACCCGGGTATCCAGGTTGGGCATGTGTTCAGGAATCTGATTTAACGCTTGATCAACAATGGGTGCGCCGTAGAAGGCTTTTACGGCAACCATCCGCAGACGGCCTTCGGCAAAATCCACGACCTGCAATGCGCCCGGGTGGTCGAGTAGGCTTTTGATATATTTGGTAACGAGTTTTTCTGGGCTAATGACGTGATCGATAGGAATCGCATCGCGTTGGAATAATTCGTCTTCGTGCATCAGGTAGGCATTGGAGCGTACCCGACAAATTTTGGTGGTGACACGGAATAACGTATGTGCCAGCTGGCACGCCAGCATGTTGATTTCATCACTATCGGTGACAGCAATCAGCATATCTGCATCTTCGGCACCGGCCTTGTGCAAAATATTCGGATGAGAAGCCGGCCCGCAGACGGTAGCGATATCGAGACGGTCTGCAAGATCTTTGAGATAGTTGGCATTGTGGTCAATAACCACAATATCGTTTTGTTCTCGCGCTAGGTTTTCTGCCAGTGACACACCGACCGACCCTGCACCCAACAAAAGAATTTTCATATTGGCTCGACGTCTTGTTTATATAGCCTTGCATAGTAGAAGCCATCGTGGGCTCCTGCTTGTGGCAACAGTTGTGCGCCGCAGGGGCTGGCTATATGCCCTTCGCCTAGCTTAGCATCGATCGGAATTTCCCGGCAGTCCGGTGTTTGTTGGCAAAAGCGCTCAATAATTCGCGAATTTTCCTGGCTCAACACCGAACAGGTTGCATACAACATGATACCGCCGGGTTTCAGGCACTGCCAAAGTGTTTTTACGATCTGCAGCTGTAATTCTGCCAGTTGTTTGATGTCATCCCCGGTGCGCAGCAGTTTGATGTCCGGATGACGACGAATAACCCCGGTTGCTGAACACGGAACGTCGCAAAGAATGCGATCAAACGGTTTACCCGTCCACCAGTTATCGAGATCGGTAATATCAGAGGCAACCAATTCGGCACTGATGGCTAGCCGATCGAGGTTTTCTTGTATTCGCTCAATTCGTTTGGCGTCACTATCGACGGCCGTCATAGTAATATCTGGCTGCATTTGGAGTAAATGGCAGGTTTTGCCACCGGGAGCAGCACATGCATCCAAGACATGGTGGCCTGATTCCGGTGCGAGCAATTGCGCAGCTAGCTGTGCGGCTTCATCTTGCACGCTAATCAAACCTTGCTGAAAAGCTGCTAATTCGGTCAAGGCCAATTGGCGATCTTCTACATACACCGCAGATTCACTCAATGCACCGGCATAGGCTTGCGTGCCTTGCTCAGCCAACTGTGCGATAAAGGTATCTCGATCAAGTTTGTGAGTGTTTACTCTCAAGCAAAGTGGCGGTTCCTGGTTATTTTGCTCTAAAACTTCTGTGAATCGGTCGGGCCAGTTGTGGCGTAGTTTGGCGGTAAACCAATCCGGGTGCTCGGCATGATCCTTGGCGTGTAACCAGTCTTCGTTGCTCTCTAAAACCGATTGTCCGGCACGCAAAACTGCATTCACTAAGCCGCTGGCCCAGGGCTTTTTGAGTATTCGCGTAGCTTCAACACAGGAATCAATCGCTGCATACCCGGGTACACGCATGGCACCGAGCTGCCAAATACCAACATACAGCAGACATAAGATATCGACGTCTTTGTCTTTGAAGGGCTTTTTCAAGAGTGGCTGCACGATATCTTCGAGGCTGCGATAGTAACGGCAAACGCCATAACAGATGGCTTTAAACAGAGCGGCATCGGTGGTTGATAGACGCGCACCATAAGTTGGAATGGCGGTATTCAGTGAGTGTCGATGAGTAAACACTTGTTGTAGCGCCATCGCTGCGGCTGCGCGGGGATCGGTTGGCGTCTTGCCCATTGTTTTCTCCGCTGGGTGTTGCTGTGTCGTTTCTGTGTTGGGGTTGGATGAATTACGCAAAACAATGGCCAATTTCAAATAAGTGGCCTTTGCCATTGAGCACTGCCGCGACATCCATCGCTTTTGCGTTGGGTAATTGCAGACGCTTGAGTCGCAATACGCCACTGCCACAGGCAACATCAATCCATTTTTTTGTCATGGCTATAATAGTTCCGACTGGGCTATCGTGGGCCTGCTGTATAGGTTCCGCATCCCATACCTTGATGCGCATCTCACCTAATCCGGTGGTACAGACGTTCGCGCTGTTGAAGGCACGTATCTTTTGGTCAATGTCGTTGGCTGATGATTGCCAATCAATGGCAGCCTGGCTCTTACTGAGCTTACGGGCATAGTTAGCCAAGCTGTTATCCTGTTTTTTAGGGTGCAGTTGCTGGGCCGCCAGCTGGTTAAGGCCTTCGAGCAGCGTACGTAAACCAATCGGTAATAGTGATGCGCGCAAACTATCTCCGGTTGTCTCGGCGGTAATATCGACGGCTTCTGTTATCAGCATGTCGCCGGTATCGAGCCCTTCGTCCATCTGCATAATGGTGATGCCGGTGGTTGTATCGCCCGCTTCGATAGCGCGTTCAATCGGTGCAGCACCGCGCCAGCGTGGCAGTAAACTGCCGTGCACGTTGATGCATCCATGGGTTGGGGTTTGCAGCACGTTTAATGGCAGTAATAAGCCATAGGCAACCACAACCATGACATCTGCGTTATGGCTGGCCAAAACATCGACATCGGCGCTGTCTTTAAAATTTAATGGTTGGAAAACCGGAATATCGCAGGCTTGTGCGATGACCTTGGTGGGTGGTGGCGACAATTTTTTACCGCGACCGGATTTACGGTCAGGCTGGCAGTAAACGGCCACCACGTTCATGTCGCAATCGACCAAGCCTTGTAAATGATCTGCGGCAAAATCTGGCGTGCCGGCAAATACGATTCGCAGATTTTTGGCCTGCTCGGTAACTGTAGTCATGAAAAAATTCCGTCAAATTCCCGCAGTGAAACGGGTAAAGCCTTTGTTCAGCGCCAATGCCGTATGCACAGATATAACGCACAGCTTCCGTTAATTGGGGAGCTGGCTGTGCAGAAGCTGGAGTTTAGCGACGATTCGATCGGTGCGCTTTTTCGAGTTTATTGCGGATACGGTTGCGTTTCAGCGGAGAGATGTAGTCAACAAAAAGCTTACCGTCGAGATGGTCAATTTCGTGTTGAACACACACAGCAAGCAACTCATCGGCCTCTTTTTCGAAATGTTCGCCTTGCGGGTTTTGGGCTTTTATCATGACTTTACGGGGGCGCTGAACCGTTTCAAAAAAGCCCGGCACCGACAAACAGCCTTCGTCGTAACTGCCGAGTTCTTCATCCAGCACGACGATTTCGGGATTGATCAGTACCAGTGGGTCATCTTTTTCTTCACTGACGTCGATAACGATGACACGTTCATGATGATCAACCTGAGACGCGGCTAATCCGATGCCTGGCGCGTCGTACATGGTCTCTAACATGTCAGTGATCAGGGTTTTCAGTGCCGCATCAAACTGGGTTACCGGTTTGGCCACTGTGCGCAGGCGTGGATCCGGAAATTCAAGAATAGGCATT
The DNA here is from genome assembly GCA_902705835.1 of BD1-7 clade bacterium. Lineage (NCBI taxonomy): Bacteria > Pseudomonadati > Pseudomonadota > Gammaproteobacteria > Cellvibrionales > Spongiibacteraceae > BD1-7 clade bacterium. Next base: position 367,071 of record CACSIN010000001.1, on the reverse strand, counting down.
AAGCTCATAGGTCGTACCGCGAGTCAGTGCAGGTGATAGTGGTCACACAATGTCGAAAAGAAGCTGCAAAAAAGGCTCAGAGACGCGTCTGAAGGCTGCAGAAAACTTGTGACACTATACCCAATTAATGTAAATTGACATGCTATATTATACAAATTCTGCCACCGGGTGCGCCACTTGGGATGCACGGGCGAATCTGCTACTCGATGTAAACCTACGTTAACTGTTTTATTGTGCGTGTTTTTATATCAAAAAAGCGGTAAACCGTGTGCCAGGCAACCAAAATAATAATGCATTTCAGGCAGTTGCTGCTGTCCAAGGATACCTGACGATGAAACGTTTTAAACGATTGTTGATCGGTGCTTTACTGGTTATACCGGCATTCAGTCTATTGGCTGATTCGTTACGCCTGAGATCTGATCATCCAAATACCTATTATGTAAAAAAAGGCGATACGCTGTGGGATATTTCTGCAACGTTTTTAGAAAACCCTTGGCGTTGGCCAGAAATCTGGCACATCAACAAACAAATTGATAATCCACATCTGATATTTCCTGGCGATAAACTCGCGCTGATTAAAGTCACTGAAACGAATCCACAAACTGGCGACGAAGAAATTCGTGAAAAGCTAACGGTAATTGAACGTGGGCCGATTATTTTAGGGCCAGGTCATGCCAAAATTACACCGCAGATTCGTACCGAGCGTGTTGATCAGGCAATCCCGACGATCCCGTTGGATCAAATCGGTGTTTTCCTGAGTAAAAGCCGGGTTGAAGATGTTGAGACGCTGAACAATGCGCCGTATGTGATTGCTGCTGATGGCACGCGCATTGTTGCTGGTGCTGGCGATATTGTTTATGCACGAGGCAATTTTGACGAAGACAAAGAAACCTACGGCATTTACCGCCCGGGTAAGTTGTTTGAGCATCCAAAAACTGGTGAAGTACTCGGTGTGCAATCCCTCTCGATCGGTACTGCCAAAGTTATCGAAACCCACGGGGATATCCGTAAACTGCAAGTTGAGACAAGCAGTGAAGAAGTCCGTATCACAGATCGCTTGTTGCCTTCGATTGATCGCAAGATTGCATCTAACTTTTTCCCGCGTGCTCCTGAATCACCGATTGATGCAGAAATCATTGCGGTAGAGGGCGGTGTTAGTCAGGTTGGTACATTAAATGTGGTCGTATTGAGTGCCGGAGAACGTGAAGGCTTGGTGCGTGGTGACGTGTTATCCATTCGTCAAGCGGGTGAGGTGGTGAAAGACCGCATCACGAATGACGTGATTCAGTTACCGAGTGTTGAATCGGGTTTGTTGATTGTATTTCGGACTTTCGAAAAAATGTCTTATGGCTTGATTGTTGATGCCTCTCGACCTCTGGAAGTGGGCGACTTGGTTACCAACCCTCGATAAGCTCACAGCACCTTATATAAAGGGTGCTAGTGGATACATAAGATAGTATTAGAAACATTGTTGATAAGAATTGAGTGTCATGGAAGACCTCCCGCATTATTTCCCTTGGTTGTTGTTGCACCGTGTTGATGGGCTTGGCCCACGGCGATTGCAGCAACTTATCGATCGATATCAATCGCCGTTGCAGCTTATTTACGAGGCTGACCCCGCCGCTATGGCCCAATTGGGCTTGCCTGTGCTGGCCGAATTGTTGATTCAAAAGAGCCACCATCCGGTCTGGCAACGAACACTACGCGATCTCGACTATTTGATAACGTCTGATATCCGTGTCATGACATGGGCGTGCGACGATTATCCGGTGCTGCTGCGGGAAATTGCCAGTGCACCGCCGGTGCTTTTTATACGTGGACAAAGCGCTGTATTGTCTGCCTTACAGGTCGGTATCGTCGGCTCACGTAAGGCCAGTAAGTTGGCGTTGCAAATCAGTTATGATTGGTCGCGTCGGCTAACAGGCCAGCATGTTGCGATTACCAGCGGGCTAGCCCTCGGTGTTGATGGTGCAGCGCATCGTGGTGCTATCGACGGTGGCGGATTGACCATTGCTGTTATGGCACAAGGCATTGATCAGATATACCCTAAACGGCATCAAGGTTTGGCGGAACAAATCATTGAGCACGGCGCATTGGTCAGCGAGTTTCCGCTGTCGAGCGATCCTAAACGTGATCACTTTCCGCGGCGAAATCGCATTATTAGTGGGTTAAGTCACGGTGTTTTGGTTGTTGAAGCCGCGCGAAAAAGCGGATCCCTGATTACTGCGCGTTACGCCGCAGAACAAAATCGCGATGTATTCGCGATACCAGGTTCAATTCATAACCCGCAAGCCGAAGGGTGCCACGACTTGATTAAGCAAGGAGCGTTTTTGGCCGCGGATGTTGACGATATTTTGCAGCATTTCCCGTTGCAGGCATCGCAGTCATGCCTCGATTTGGCCGCTATCGGCACAGAGCCTCCCCCTTGCCCAACACACTTGCAGCCGCTGTTAACGAAAATTCCGTTTGATTACACCCACTTGGATATACTGATCACGGAGTCCGGTACGTCAGCAGCAGAATTATCGAGCCAATTATTGGAGTTGGAGATGGATGGTTGGGTTGAAAACCAATCGGCACACTATCGGCGGATTAAATAACCCCTATTTTTGTGTGGGAAAGGTCTGGACACTACTTCTGCCTGCCTGTGGATAAAAGTGTGGGTATTCTATTTGTGTTTCCCAGCTGTGAGCTGGGGTAGTGGCAATTTTTTTTACGGTAATGATCTGAATTCACCTTGCTTTTCAGCCTTGTTTTGGCTAAATTTTCGCCCCCTTATTCCTATATCACATTCTCTATCGAAAGAGGCATACCGATGAGTGACACCTTTGTTGCAATTCTGATGGGTTCAGATTCTGATTTGCCAGTTATGGAAGCGGCATTTGAGATCCTGAAAAAGTTCGACATTCGTTTTGAAGTGAAAGTATCTTCGGCTCACCGTACGCCCGAAGCGACGCACAATTACGTTAAAGATGCTGACGCCCGTGGTTGCGCAGCCTTTATCTGTGCTGCTGGTATGGCTGCTCACTTGGCGGGTGCAGTTTCTGCGAATACGCTTAAACCCGTTATTGGCGTACCTATCAACTCATCATTGGATNGGCTGGATGCATTATTATCGACAGTACAAATGCCTGCAGGTATTCCGGTAGCCACCGTTGCGATCGGTAAAGCCGGTGCGAAAAATGCCGCCTATCTGGCAACCCAAATTATTGGTACCAGTGATGCAGACGTTCACCAAGCATTAATTGCTGAGCGTAAAGCCAATGCTGAAGCTGTGATTGCGAAAGACGCAGCTCTGCAGGAAAAGCTGGCTAACGCGTAATTCGTGAACATTCAGCAGTCTGTATCGGCAATCCGCCATGGCGCAGTGATTGCTTACCCGACCGAAACCGTCTGGGGATTGGGCTGCGACCCTTTTTGTCAACAGGCGGTTGAACGCCTGTTGACCATTAAAGACCGGCCTGTGGATAAAGGCCTCATCATGGTCGTTGCGGATATTGCGCAGCTGCGTGCTTTGCTTCCCCATTTGTCGGCTGAAGATCTTCAGGCCGTGCATGCAGTTCACACCCCTACCACATTTCTATACCCTGTTGTCGATGCACAGATTCCTGATTGGGTGACAGGCAGACACACCAAAGTTGCCATCCGTATCAGTCAGCATGCAATCGTTCAACAGTTGTGTCTGGCTTGGGGCGGCCCATTAATTTCTACCTCCGCCAATCCCGCCAGTTGCCAACCCGCGACTGAAATCTTCCAGTTAAGGCGGTATTTTTCCAATACCGTACCGATTTGTCAGGGCCGCGTTGGCGGTGACAAACCCAGTACCATCATCGATATAGAAACCCGCCAAATTTTGAGAGGCTAAGCCATGAGCGCTGTCGACATCAATGCCGTAAAAACCTACTTACTGGATTTGCAGGCGCGCATTTGCGCGGGGCTTGCTGAACAGGATGGCGGTGCCGAATTTGTCGCTGACAGCTGGCAACGTGAAGAAGGTGGTGGTGGCACCAGCCGGGTTATCACGCACGGTAATATCATTGAAAAAGGTGGGGTTAATTTTTCTCACGTGATGGGGGCGTCTATGCCGGCCTCCGCGACAGCTCATCGCCCAGAATTGGCCGGGCGCAGTTTTCAGGCAATGGGTGTGTCATTGGTTATTCATCCGAAAAACCCGCATGTGCCCACCTCGCACGCCAATGTCCGTTTTTTTATCGCCGAGAAAGAAGGCGAAGATCCAGTATGGTGGTTTGGCGGTGGTTATGATTTAACGCCCTACTATTTATACGAAGAGGATTGCGTCAGTTGGCACCGTGAAGCATTGAATGCCTGTGAGCCTTTCGGTGTGGATGTTTACCCCCGCTATAAGGCGTGGTGTGATGATTACTTTTATCTGAAACACCGCAATGAAGCACGGGGTGTTGGCGGATTATTTTTTGATGATCTCAACGACGGCGGGTTTGATCAGTGTTTTGCCTTTATGCAGTCGGTAGGTAACAGCTATTTACCCGCATACCAACCTATCGTTGAGCGCCGTAAATCTCTGCCGTGGACAGACGCGCAGCGTGATTATCAGCTGCATCGCCGTGGTCGGTATGTGGAATTTAACCTGGTTTTCGACCGTGGTACCTTGTTTGGTTTGCAAAGTGGCGGTCGCACCGAATCTATTTTGATGTCACTGCCGCCAGAAGTGCGCTGGGATTATATGTGGCAGGTTGAGCCAGATTCCGAAGAAGCACGTTTACTGCAGGTGTTACAAACGCCGCGTGATTGGCTGGCTGACGGTGACCGCTACGTTGTCTTTGGTAACCCGATTGAGCACAGCAAATCACCACAGATTCACCAAGCATTTGCCGAACAAACAGCGCACAACGTTCACTACGATAAGCAACGTGTAGCGGTTGATCATTTTGATACTGCAGTGGCAGCATTTGTTGGCGCCGGCGGGCGTGGGCTGAATGTAACCCTCCCCTTTAAACTGGAAGCTTATGAATACGCTGCACGGTTAAGTAAACGTGCACGCCAGGCCGGTGCTGTGAATACGCTGATTGTCGAATCTGATGGATCAGTATCGGGTGATAACACCGATGGCGTTGGCATTATCGCCGATATTACGGATAACCTGAAGTGGCAGATTAAAGGCCAAGAAGTGTTGGTGTTGGGGGCCGGCGGTGCTGTGCGCGGTATTCTCGGGCCGTTGTTGGAAATGGAACCGGCCAAGGTATATATCGCTAATCGTACCGTCAGCAAAGCGCAGCAATTAGCGCAAGCGTTCAGTAAAGAAGGTGCTGTGGAGGCGCTGTCTTATGACCAAGTTCCACACCATGCAATGGGGCTGATTATTAATGGTACATCGGCCAGTATTGCGGGAGATGTACCGGCGATACCGGCGATGACCATCAGTACGGATACGGCCTGTTACGACATGATGTATGCAGCCGAGCCAACCGCATTTATGCAATGGGCAACACAGCAAGGTGCAACAAAATGCAGTGATGGTTTGGGGATGCTGGTAGAACAAGCGGCAGAGTCGTTCCGCTTATGGCGTGGTATAAAACCTGCCACGCAGCCAGTGATTGACCAGCTGCGCGCGCAGATGTCATCCAAAGACGCCTGATGCGCTGTGTTTCAAGCTCAGACGTTTAAGGGCTGCCGTCGACGATAGTTAGCGTAAACGGGTTGCTGGTATCCATACCGGCGAGGTTTACGGCTTCTATCTGGAACTGGTAAGACTGAGTACCATCAACATCCACTGTGCCGACCAAGCGGCCATTGTCACTGTTGATGCTCAAACCGGTTGGCAACGCATCCAAGCCCACACCGGTTTTGATGCGATAGCTAACGCTAAGCAGATTATCCCCGCCATTGGCGAGCAAATTGACATTCACAGCAACATTGCCGTTGTTGTCGTGTATCTGCGCATCACTGATGGTGTTGATCGACGGTGCGATATTCGGGATCACCACAATTAAACCAACGGGCAATGAGATGTTGCCGCTGTCGTTTCTGGCGTTGCAGTTAACCACGTTTTCGCCGGTTTCCAGCAGGTATTGTGGGACCGTTCCGACGTAGGTATGTCCATCCTCTGAATTCATGACGACAGCGCCATTGAAACAGGTAACGGAATTGGGAGAGCCGCTGACATTGACGGAGATACCTACGTCTTGGCCGGCGAGAGAAACTTCGTTAACGAAGCTGATGAATAACGGTGGTGCTTGGCAAGCAGTTGTTAGAATTATGAGCCCGCTAAGTACCACCAGCCTCTTGAGGCCCGCGATAGTTAGCATGTGCATACTTAATCCATTAGTTAGTGGCTTTGTACATCCTTTTTTGGCGCCGCAACTCAGTTAGCGCGCTTTCTCAGTATAGAATTGATCAAAAAATAGCCAATTTGTAGTGTGTGAAAGTTAAGACCAAAAAGTTATAGATACTGATCTTTTAGTTTGCAGTAGTTGTTGGCCGAATAGGTAAAGTAGGCTAATTCCTTATCGGTTAGCTCACGCACCTTGCGGGCCGGCGAACCTGTATACAGGTAGCCGCTCTCCAGTGTTTTACCGGGGGGAACCAGCGAATTGGCACCGAGTACAACATTGTCTTCGATCGTTGCTCCATCCATGACAATGGAACCCATTCCGATCAGTACACGATCACCAATTCGGCAGCCATGTAAGGTAACGGAGTGGGCAATGGTGCAATCATCGCCGACAAAAAGTGGCCAGCCGTTGGTATTGTAGGGCCCTGCATGGGTAATATGGCAAACACAGTTATCTTGAATGCTGGTGCGCGCACCGATGCGTATCTGGTGCATATCACCGCGAATAACGGTTTGCGGCCAAACGGAACTATCATCACCCAGAGTGACATCGCCGATGATAACGGCTGTCATATCAACAAAGACACGTTGTCCTAGTTGCGGTGTTTTGCCATTAAACGGGCGAACAGACATCTCGCGATTCTCGTGTTTCAAGGGTAAACTCCCGGTAGTTTTCAGGTTGGAACCATTGGGTTTCATTGACGAAACCCAATCAGACACTCAGAACAGGTTTTTGGCATTATGCAACAGACACATCCCTCCCTACCAATCTTCAGTGACATCGATATTGCGACCATTGAAACGCAATTGGATGGCATGTTGGCTGATAGCCGCAAGACTATTGATACGCTGGCAACTGTTGAGCAGCCGGATTGGCAAAACTTTGCGTTACCGCTGCAAAATATGGACATGGCACTGGAAGATTTTTTCAGCCCGATTAGTCATTTGAACGGTGTTAAAAATAATGACGAGCTTCGCGATGTCTACCAAAACTGTATTACCAAACTGACCGAATACGGCAGCGAAGTGGGCCAGAACGCCGCGTTGTTTGCCGCCTATGAGCGTTTTGCCGCTAACCCGGAAAACGGCATCGATACTGCAGCGCAGCACCAATGGTTAGCGCATGCGTTACGCGATTTTCGGTTATCGGGTATTGCGCTACCGGAAGAACAACAAACACGCTTCAAAGCAATCAATGCGCGCCTGGCGGAACTGGGGCAGACATTCTCCAACCATGTGCTGGATGCAACCCACGCGTGGCACAAGCACATCACAGATAAGAACGCCCTGGCAGGTTTGCCGGAATCCGCCTTGCAGATGCTCGCGCAGCAGGCTGAAACGCGTGATAAAGACGGTTATTTACTCACGCTAGATTTCCCCGTGTATCACGCGGTGATTACGTATGCCGATGACCGAGCTTTGCGTCAGGAAATCTACCAGGCCTTTATGACCCGTGCATCTGATCAAGGGCCGCAGGCTGGTGAGTTCGACAATAGCGAGTATATGGGTGAAACCTTGGCGTTGCGTCATGAATTGGCCGGTTTGCTCGACTTTAGTAGCTATGCAGAACGCTCACTGGTAACCAAAATGGCTGACAGTGTTGCGCAGGTGACCGGATTTTTACGAGAGCTAGGCACCAAGGCGCGCCCATATGCTGAGAAAGAACTGGCGACCTTGCGCACTTATGCTCAAGAGACCTGCGGCATTGATGATCTGCAATCCTGGGATTTTTCTTATATCAGTGAAAAATACCGTCAGTCATACTTTGCGCTGTCAGACGAAAAGCTGCGGGAATATTTTCCGTTAACAAAGGTGCTCGACGGCTTGTTTGCTTTAACCGAGCAAATGTTTGCGGTATCCATCACCGAAGAAACGGATTTTGATCATTACCACCCGGATGTCCGCTTCTTTACCATTCGCCGTGATGGTCAATGTGTCGCCGGTTTCTATCTGGATTTGTATGCACGTCAACACAAACGTGGTGGTGCCTGGATGGCGGATTGTCGCAGTCGCTATGTGCGTGCAGACGGCGGGGAAGAAATTCCAGTGGCGTTTTTGGTGTGTAACTTTCGTCCAGCGACCGGTGATCAACCCGCGTTACTGGGGCATGGTGAAGTGACTACCCTATTCCACGAATTTGGCCATGGTCTGCACCATATGCTGACGGCGCAAAAAGTTGCTGGGATATCCGGTATCGCCGGTGTCGAGTGGGATGCTGTCGAGCTACCAAGCCAGTTTATGGAAAACTGGTGTTGGCAAGCCGAAACCATTGCCATGATCAGCCAGCACTTTGAAACCGGTGAAGCGCTGCCAGCAACAATGTTGGACGCCATGTTAGCGGCCAAGAACTTCAACGAAGGCCTGATGACCTTGCGGCAGGTGGAGTTTGCCTTGTTTGATATGCTGATTCACGCGGATACCAGCATCACGAGCGCAAAACAGATACAGGTAACGCTTGATAACGTAAGACAAGAAGTCGCCGTCTTATCGCCACCGACATTTGTGCGTTTTCAGCACGGCTTCAGCCATATTTTTGCAGGCGGTTATGCGGCTGGATATTTCAGTTACAAATGGGCAGAAGTTCTGTCTGCAGATGCATTTGCCGCGTTTGAAGAAAACGGGTTATTTGATAAGCCAACCAGCCAAGCGTTTTTGCATGAAATCCTGGAAGTCGGAAGTTCACGACCCGCGGCTGAATCCTTCGAGGCATTCCGTGGCCGGGCACCGTCCATTGATGCTTTGCTTCGACATGGCGGGTTAGCTGCTTAAGGGCCATAAACGGCCAAGATCACTCAAGTGGCGGCGGTTCGCCACTGTTAGGTATTCTGAATATGAAACGACGTTTTATCGCCGGTGCAATCTGCCCTAAATGTGAGCAGCTCGACAAGATTGTGATGTACGATGATGACAATCATAAGCGCCATCGTGAATGTGTTAGCTGTGGTTTTAAAGAGCTGATGCTGGATCAACCCGACGCGGACGAAATCTCCACCCGTGTTAACCAACCCCGTGCTGGCGAAAAACCGCTGTCCCATGAGGATGAAGTTCAGGTAGTGCAATTAATGGATCCAAAGAAATTGCACTAGGTTGGGCGGTTTTTACACAAATTCATTCTAAGGTACTGATGCTCGGCACTTTTTTTCACTTCTGTGAATCGTTACAGTTACTTCAACAGATTGTAAAAAAAGTTTCAGTTATAACTGCATAAGTAATTCTGTTAGACTGAGAAGATTGTTTCTGTTTGGCTTGTTATTCGATTGCAGAATAAATATAGGGTAGGTGCCGGTATGTTTGCCACTGTCATCTCTCGACGGTTGTTAGGGTTGCTGACTCACCCTGCTTCGCTGATCTACGTAATATCCCTGTTTGTGTGCATTAGTGCACGGTGTCGATTGAACACGTTTTTTTGACAGGACTATAAGGCTTAGCAGGTATACCCGAAGAGATTGCAGGTTCTCTTCTGATACTACCATCAGTACCCCAACACCTTATCGAATAGCGTTAGTCGGCGAGTGCCGAGTTAATAGCGTGTTGGTTGTGAATGGCTGCTAGTGACTAGATAGCCCGCTAGCACCGCTGAAAGCATACTGACAGACACATAAAACAGTACCGGTATTGTTAGATCCGCAAGTACCTGATACCACTATAGCCTGATGTTGTTGCCCTCTTTTTATTGCCGCAGCTCGTCGAGTTTGCAATACGGCTTATTGGTGCACGCCGGACTGGTCCTGTAAAAGCCACTATATGCCTGTACGAGTCAGGTAGAGCCTTTCAGCAATGTTCTGAAAGCTAACCATGGAGTAACCAAAAGAATGTCAGATCAGCAATTTAACGTCTTAATTGTCGATGACTCTTTCCTGATGCGCCGCATTCTGAGCAATATTCTCGAACTCGCTCCTGAGTTTAAAGTCTGCGGTGAAGCTAGCGACGGTATTGATGCGCTGGAAAAACTGACCGACCTGAATCCGGATGTCATCCTGCTGGATATTGAAATGCCTCGCATGGGCGGTATCGAATTTTTGCGCCTGTCCAAGATTCTGACCGATGCCAAAGTGATTATTGTGTCGTCCGTTGCCAATGTTGATTCNCCACAAGCCAAAGAAGCGCTGGAATTAGGTGTTGTCGACATCATTCATAAGCCGTCCGGTGTTCTGAGTTTGGATATGGAAGAACAACGTAGTCAGGAATTACTGGATGTTATCCGTAAATCCGTAGGTATTGGTGTAGCGGGCTAATCGGCAGATGGCAGATCTTCTGGATAAACTCTGGCCGGCCTTTGTCAGTGAAATAACCGATCAGTTAGACAGTATCGAACTGTTGCTTGCGCGTGCCAGTGATGCGTCAGCGATCGATATTGATCACCTGTTCCGTAATTTCCACACGATCAAAGGCAATTGTTCCATGATTGGTTTTACCAGCATGGAACAGGTCGCACATTTCAGTGAGGATATTCTTTCGGCAGTGCGTGCCGGGGATATTTCGATGAGTGACGATGTTGTCGACATGTTGCTGGAATCCATCGATCGCCTGAAAAAGCAGTTTCACAGTGCCCACGAGACTCGCGAAAACCCACCACAAGATGACGGCCTGATTGAAAAACTGCAGGGGTTTGTGGAAACCCGACTCAGCGATTCTGCTGTTGCTGCATCCGGCGCCAGTCGTACTGACTTGCTAGGTACCTTCACCACGGCCGCAAAAACGGCAGTACCCTCGGTGATTTTGGGGCTGGATCCCAATGCCAAGCCCGCGCTTGTTGAGGCGGCCATTCGCCAACTAGCCGNCCCTGCACGTGAACTCGACTTTAAAGCCCTACCGAAAAGTCTTAACCACTTTATTGCCACGCTGCACAGTGAAATTGATGACAAGGCCAGCCAACTGCTGTTGGTCGCTGCAGAAATTTTTGAAGATCTGGAATTTATCGCAGCAGAAGAAGGTATTGATCTAGGGCTTGAAACCGGTGCACGCCTGTGTCGCGCCAAGTTGGCTGCGCCGAATGCAGAGCAGCTTGCCCAGTTGCACCGTTTGTTGGCTGAACTGGCTGACAAACCGGAAGCTGACTGGCAAGCCGATACCTTTGTTGAATTAGTCAATACAGCGAATCGTTTGTCGCATTACAGTCAGTTGCAGCGTTATTCGGCACTGAATGCCAATTGGCGTTATGCCAAGCAGTTGGTGATCGAAACCTCCCGGGGTTATATCCGCTTTGGCCCGAGCATGATTTCCGGTTTGCAGGCGGTGGTTGAGCTGGCCCAGCAGCATGCCGGTGAAGACGATTTTGATGCGCGGTGCCAGCAGGCACTTGAAACACTGCAAACCAGTACAGCGAAACAAAACAACGCCAGCGATGAAATTCTCGGTATTAAGGCGTGGATTATTGAACACTCAGATCTGGTCGAGGCATCGCTGGCAGATCTCAAACTCGAGATCCTGCAACAGATTCGTGATCGCCTCGAACAAGATTTACGTGCGGTAGAGATTGATATTGATTTCTCTAATGAAGAAATCAGTGAAAAGGTACTCATGGCTGTGCGCAACTTGGGCGAGCTGATGCATAGCCGCACCATGTTTCATGACATCGTTGGCGGTGTTGCACAGCGTACCTCGTTCTGTTTTATGATCATGACCCAAAAGCCCTTGGCCGATGTACGCCAGGTATTGGGTATTATTGATAAAGGTCACAATACCTTTACGATTTTGGCGGATCAACATGAGGCATCCCAGTCGAGTGATGTGGTTGACGCTGAAGATGTTACATCGTCAGTTGACGATTCAGCCGCAGACGAAGACGGCACTATAACGACTGTAGCTGCAGATACTGCTGATCTGGATGTGGCGTCTGCTGATCTGGATGATGCTGCAGAGCTGGTTAACGAAACTGCTATGTCGTTGAGCTGGTTGCGCGTAGAAGGTGCGGTGGTTGATCGATTGATTTCTGATGTTGGCGAATTAGTGACGGTGTATAACCGTCAGAGCCATCGCATTATGCAAGAAGATTTTCAGGTGCACCTGAATGCCCTTAAAGGGCTGCGTGACAACCCGGCAGTAGCTGGTGCGTTGGATTATCTGGAACATCTGCATGACGAACTGCGCAACACGAACGAAACCTTAAATACGCAACTCAATAGTTTGCAAACCGGTGCTTTGAACTTACGGGTCGTGCCAATTTCCTACGCATTTAATCGATTCCATAAATTTGTGCGTTCAACCGCTAAAAAACTTGGCAAAGACGTCAATTTTTCGGTTACCGGCGATCATGTCAAAGTCGACAAAGGCATGATTGATCGATTATCTGAGCCGCTTGCCCATATGATTCGCAATGCAATCGACCATGGTCTGGAATCGCCGGAAGAACGACAGTCATTGGATAAGTCCAAAAGCGGTTCTGTAAGCCTATCGGCAGAACAAGCCAGTGATTTTGTGCGTGTTGAAGTCGCCGATGATGGTCGTGGGTTGGATCGAGACGGTATTCTTGCGAAAAGCATTGAAAAAGGCATCCTCCAGGCCGGCGAAGAATATACTGATGAGCGGGTATTCTTGAGTATTTTTGAGCCCGGCTTCTCGACCTCTGAAACCTTAACTGAAACCTCAGGACGGGGTGTCGGTATGGATGTGGTTAAAACCCGGATGGCCGAAGTGGGCGGTTCGGTGTCAGTACGTTCTGCTCCTGGAGAAGGGACTCGGGTTCAGTTGTTGATCCCGGTCTCGGCAGCCATGCAGTCTGTCATTCTTATCGAGAATGATGGCCAGACATTGGCTATTCCAGAGCGCTTTATTGAAGAAGTTGTTCATATCAAGATGGATGCCCTGCAATTGATACAGGGGCAGACGGTCACCATGGTGCGCGATAACATCGTGCCACTCTATGGATTGCGCCGTCTGATCAGTGGTCGACAGCAGGAGCTGCTGACCACGGATGAAGTAGAAGTCGTAATAATCGCCAATGATCAACACACCATGGGGCTAGTCGTCGATGCCGCTATCGGCCGAACCGAGGTGTTAGTGAGGGAAACCCACGCTTCATTGAAATATATGACGGGAGTGTCTAATGCTGCGATTTTGGGCGACGGTAGTGTCGTTATCATTCTCGATTGTGAAGGTCTATTTCAGCTGGCCGTAAGCAATGCTCAAAACCTGTTGGCAGCGTTGCCCGCAGGCGAAATCGTAACAGGGGACTGAAGCAGTCAGATGAAAATCTCAAGAAAATTACAAGGCGGTTATTTATTAATGACCTTGATGGTCGTCTTCTGTGCGGGAGCGGGTTATCTGGGCTTTACACGCCTATCAGGATCTCTGGATGAAGTGACGGGCCCGGTTTGGGAAACCGCCGAAGGTGCCAATGAAACTAACCGCAGTGTTTTGTTGCAGATGCTGTCGGTTGAAAAAATGATGAATGCGGAGACCGCACAAGGCGACAACGGTAGCGACAATGATATGGCCGCCTTGGATGCCATCGCCAAGCTCAAGGATGCGGGCCTGTTGAATGCGGCAGAGATTGATCAAATTGTTTTAAAACAGGCTGAGTTCGACAATATTAAGTCGGCGATTGAAGAAGAGTATCAATCGTTTGTTGCGATCAATCAGGTGATGAACACCAATTTTGAAACGCTGAATGAGCTGATTGCAAAGGCCAAGGCCGAAACCACAAAAGAGTTAAGAGAAACCTTGTTGAAGGTGTCCTCCAGCCGCAAAAATGTGACCAGTGAATTGGGTTTAAAGTGGGCCGTAGCGGATCTCACCAAAGAAACACAAATCTACTTATTTGAAGCCAAGTATTTGTTCGAAAGTGCCATTGCTACCAATGGTGAAGAAACGCAAAAAGCATTGAATATCACACTCTCAAATCTGGAAGAGAATGTGATGGATTCAGCCGACACAGACTTTTATACCGAACGTTATGTGAATGATGGCCCGTATCAGGGTAAATCCTTTGCTGAAGCCATGAATACGGCGACGGCCATGGTGATCAGCAATATTCGCCAAGCGACTGAAGTGGGTGCGCGTTTGTTTGAAATTCGATCGCAGTATTATGCCCACTCTCAGCAGCTGATCGAGCTGGTGAATCACACAGAAAATGCAGTGGACGAAAAAGTCGCCGCAGAGATTGATAAGATCAGTTCTGAGCGCACTCGATCGCAGGCACTGATTTTGTTTTTTGCCGCAACCGGTATCCTGATTTCTATTTTGGTTATCTTTAAAGTTGTGAATGTGATGGTGCAGTGGTTGCACAAAACCCAGAATGTGATGGCACAGCTGGCGAGCGGTGACCTCAACATCAAGCTGGAGAATGGCAAGGTCGGCGGTGATGATCTGGCGCAAATCAATGAAGCCATTACCAGTGTGGTTGAGCAGTTTACATCGGTTGTCAGCGAGATGGTGAAAAACACCCAAGTGGTGACGGATATTTCTAAGCAGATCACTGAATCTGCCGACAGTATCAGTCGTGGCGCCAATGACCAAGCGTCCAGTGTTGAAGAAACCAGTGCCTCGATTGAGCAAATGAGCGCGACGGTACTGCAGAACAACAACAATGCGACCAGCACCAAAGAAATCGCCCAGACCACCGCCGATGCGGCTAGCAATAGCGGTAAAACGGTGTTGGCTATGGTGGATGCGATGCGCCGTATTGCCGAAAAAGTTTCGATTATCGATGATATTGCTTACCAGACTAACCTGCTGGCGTTGAACGCCTCAATTGAGGCCTCGCGTGCCGGTGAAGACGGNCGCGGTTTTGCCGTTGTTGCCGCCGAGGTGCGTAAACTGGCTGAACGCAGTAAACTGGCGGCCTCTGAAGTGATGCAAATGGCCGGTGAAACGGTAACCGCGTCAGAAAAAGCGGGCGAAGAACTGACCGCCATTCTGCCTAATATCGATCACACCGCGAAGCTTGTGCAAGAGATTTCAGCGGCGTCGGAAGAGCAATCGTCAGGCCTGCATGAAATTACATTTGCGATTTCACAGCTCGATAAAGTCGCCCAGCACAATGCCAGCTCATCGTTACAGCTCACCAAAATGGCTGATGAAATGGATCATTCCATCGAGAAGCTTGATGAAGCCGTTCGCTTCTTCCGCCTCTCCCAAGTAAATTGAGAAGGTGATAGATGGATTTAACAAAAAGTTTTAGCGTTGGCAGTATTGATCAAATCAATGTTAGCCCAGGTATTCGTCGCCTAATGAGTATTATTAGCGACTATGCAGGTTTGAAAGAAACAGCGCAGTTAAGCCGCAAGCTGGATTTTGTTTTAAAAGGTTTGCCGGATGACCAGCTCGGTGCTTGGGTTGATTCTATAGCCGCTGACCCAGCCAAGCGCGAATTACCGGCGTTGGTAGAGGATCTGAATAACCACGAGACGTATTTCTTTCGTGATTTAGTACAGATGAAAGCGCTGGAGCAAGAAATCTTCCCTGCACTGGTACAACGTAAGATTAATGAAGGCGACTACAACATCCGCATCTGGTCTGCTGCCTGTTCTTCAGGAGAGGAAACCTACACCTTAGCGATGCTGTTGTTACAGACCTTCATTAATTTCAAACTCAGTGTGAAGCTTGAAGGCGGTTTGATTTTGCCACCGCATGGCTGGAACATCGAAATTAACGGAACCGATATATCTCGACAGGTGATTCGTAAAGCCAAAGAAGGTATTTATGAGTCGGCGGATAACGGTTTATCGTCGTTTCGTAACTTCCCACCCGCCTACATGCAATATTTCACCAAGATGAAGGAATATCAGGACAGCATTGGCGGCATTAAACGCATTTATCAGGTCAACGATATTATTAAGTCGTTTGTGAAATTTGATGTATTCAACCTGATGAATTCGATTCCACCGAGCAGCAACTTTGACTTGGTGTTGTGCCGTAATCTGATGATTTACCTGCACCCGGATGCGCAGGCCAAAGTCGAATTAGTGATCAAACGTGCGTTGCGCCCCGGTGGTGTATTTATGCTCAGCGCCGTGGATAAACTACAAAACGACACTGGCATTGAAACGCATCGAGAGATGAGCTGCGTTTACTATGAAAAACGCTGATTCTCGTCTAACCGTTATCACCTTTGAACTGGCCGGCGCTATGCTGGCCATTGATGCTGCGCATCTGCAGGAAGTTATCGAACCGGTGGCGGTCTCGCCACTGCCTTTTGTTCCCCCTTTCATCGATGGCTTGGTCAATGTTAATGGCCAAATTTTACCGCAGATTAACTTGTCGGCTTTCATGGCGAAAGACGCCGATGCCCTGCCCACCAATAGTATGGATACGCTGTTGGTTGTTGATCTGCATAAAACCCAGTTGGTGTTGAAGGTCGGCCAGGTATTTGAGCCGTGCGATATTGATGTCGATGCTATTCATGCCGTGGACGACAACCCGGCGGTACGTTGGCAGCCTGAGATGCTCTCAGGCACGGTTGATTATCTTCAGCAGCATCTGTTATTGGTTAATGTGCAGACGCTTGAGCGTATTGTCAGTCAACGCCAAGCAGCGCCGGCGGTGGGTGAAACCCCCGGTTTTCTTGGCAAAGCCAGTGATCGCGAGCTTGAGCAACAAACGTTGCTGGATTACCTTCTGGTCGAATATCAACAGCGCACCTATGCCTTTGAGCTTGATGAAGTAAAAGAAGTATTAGACATCAGCACGTACAACGAACTGCATCGCGGTGAGGATTGGGTGTTGGGTGTCTCATTGGTGCATGAAACCCCGGTACTTCTGCTGCAACTTGCTGGGTTGCTTCATGACGACACAGTCAATGCGGTCAGCGACAACACGCGCATGTTGCACGTATTACTGGTGCAAGCGGAAGGCGTATATTGTGGCTTGGTTGTTGATGCAGTGAAAGGGTTGTGTCAGGTACGTGAAGACCAACTGCTGATCGACAAGCGCGCCGAGCACCCGACCTTGCAGTTTGATGATGGCCAAATGGTCGAAGTACTGCCGGTTGCGTCTTTGCTGAATGAAGACATCCGAGCGCATATCGAGCCTTGGCAACCCAATTTACGTGAACGCCAGCAAATTCAGCAAATTCCTACCCGCGAGTATCTCCGGTTCTTTATAGACAATGACGCTTACGCGATCGAAATCCATGCGATTCAGCGTATTGTTGGTCTTAAACAGTTAACCCCCTTGTTAGATGAACACGGATTTGTGTTGGGCACCATTGAGCTGGAAGGCTACGTTTTACCCGTGATCGATTTGGACCTGCAGTTGGGCTACCGATCACAGGGCGTTGACGGCTCTGAATACACGGAATATGTGATCATCGATGATGATGAAGGTTATTCATGGGCGTTGGCGATTAATCATACCGACGACATTGTGCACGTGCCCGAACCGGCAATTGATAGTTTGCTGACGACGGACTCATTAATCAGCGCTTATGCACGGTTTGATACGCAGTTGATCAGCGTTTTAAATCTGCCGACACTGTGCCGGCAGAACATCCGCCCTGAGCGAGTTACGGCATAGCCATGACGCAACATCTGCAGCAGTTTCTTCATGTTCAGTGCCAGCAATTCGATTTGTTGGTACCGGTGAGCCAAATCCATGAAGTTGTGGGGAGTGCCGCCGCAGGCACACAAGCCGATCAGCACACTTTGCGTTGGCGTGATGAAACCCTCCCAGTGATGAACTTGACTGCGCAATTAACGGGGCAGGCTGATCAACAGGTAGGCGACTATCTGATATTATCCGGCGCAGAAGGTAACCATAACGTTGCGGTAGGTGTTTCACAGGTGGTCAATATCGAATCTCTCGCTGAAGACGCGTTCAGTGAGATTCCGCAATTGGATTTCCCGTTTAACGATTATTTCGACAAAGCCTATGTGCATCCGCAACGCCAGCAATGCATCTATCGGCTAAAAGACATGACGCTGCTGGCAGAGGTTGGTGAGCCGACATGACGATCAACGTTTTTATTGTTGATGATTCCGCGACTGCACGCACCGCTTTAAAACTACTGCTTGATGGCACGGATGATATTACCGTAACGGGTGTGGCATCGAACCCGGTGATTGCGTTGAAGCGGATGAATATTCGTTGGCCAGATGTCATTATTTCTGACCTCGAAATGCCGGAGATGGATGGCTTTACCTTCCTCCAGCATATTCAGCGTGAACGCCCTACCCCGTTTATTGTTTTTTCCAACCACACCGGCAGCAGTGCGATGTCCTCGGTTGAAGCACTCTCGCGTGGTGCGATGGATATTATTCCGAAGCCTAACTTTAGTTGCGAAGAAAGCCTGGACCAGACGCGGGAACACATCCTGCAATCTATTCGAGCCTCTGCGAATACGCTTGCTGCTGACGCGGTTAAACAAACTCTGAGAGAACGTAAGAAAAAGCGTTTGAGTACCGGGCAAACACTGGCACGGGCGATTCTCGGTGAAGATCTGGCGCAAACACTCGAACGAAAAACGCATAAGGCGGATGAGCAACCGAACGACGTTGTGGTTGATTGTGAGGAGTTAGCGTTACGGCACAAAACCTCGGTTGTTGCTATTGGCAGCTCCACTGGGGGCACCACGATTGTTGAACAAATTCTCACACAATTGCCGGTTAACAGCCCGCCTGTACTGATTGTTCAACACATGCCTGAACACTTCACCGCAGCATTTGCCAAACGAATAAATCAATTTTGTGCCATTGAAGTGAAAGAAGCTAAAGCCGGTGATGTGCTAACACCCGGTACAGCGTTTATTGCGCCAGGCGGCCACCACATGGCGATCAGTAGTCGAGGGCCGGGTTACCGACTGGATGTTTATGTGGGTGAACATGTCAATCGGCACTGCCCCTCTGTAGATGTGTTATTTAACTCTGTGGCCGATCGCGTCGGCAAAAATGCGCTCGGTATTATCCTAACGGGCATGGGCAAAGATGGTGCAAAAGGGCTATTAGCCATGCGTGAACGCGGTGCCATGACATTGGCGCAAGCCGAGAAGGGCTGTGCGGTTTATGGCATGCCTAAAGCGGCGGTTGCTATCGATGCCGTTTGTAGGGAAATGCTGCCGCAAGAGATTGCGACTGTGGTATCATCGTTGAACAAGGACGAATAAAATAATAATTAGAACTGTCACGCCTTGAAGGAACATTCTGCAATAACACTTACCGTCTGCAGACGAAAAAGCGTTGTTGCCAGCCATAGTGATTGAACAGGCCTCACAGTTTTTGTTATCTCGAACCAGAACTCGATCGATTTTTAATGTCGTCACATGTAGACGCACCACGATTGCTTTCTGACCCCATATCCGCTCAGGAGAAAGGCTATAGGGTCACATTAAAGTAGATCAGCTATCGATTGATGTTTGTTTCCGAGCTTCTGCTGCCAGGAAGGCGAAACGCCGCTGTAACCAAGGGGGTAGTATGTTACAACGACTCAAAGACCAGCCACACCATTCTCGAAATGGCCGATCTCCGGCTTTATCAAAAACGTTAAAATCCACTTTTCGAACAACCTTAGCCGCTGCTGCAGGATTGCTGGGATCAGTCAGTCTGGCGCAGGCCGAAAACGTGGAAGTCGATTTCTCCGGCTTTGCTTCCATTGTTGCTGCCCAAACCATTACGGGTTCTCAGGGCGACTTGGATAACATTTCAACTGACCTTGAACTATCGTCGTTCAACCGTTTGGGGTTGCGATTCGATGTCGATCTTTATCAAAAACTCAGCTTTACCGTACAATTTCTTGCCGAAGGCGCGCGTGATTATGAACCTCAGTTGGATTGGCTGTATGTATCCTATGCGTTTTCTCCCGAGATACGTTTAACTGCGGGTAAAACGCGGCTGCCGTTGTTCTTGTATTCCAACGTGCTTGATGTGGGTTATGCCTACCCGTGGATTGCGCCACCGTATTCCGTGTACGGGGTACCGAGCGTGCATTCCAATGAAGGGTTGGAGTTCAATTATGTGACTGACCTTGGCCAACATTGGACATCTGATCTCACGATTTGGGCAGGCCAGTCAACGGAGCAACTTCAGGAACTTGAATACCAAGATTTGGAAATACGTGAGGCGGTAGGTTTTGCGTGGGCAATTGAACACGACTGGCTAACGTTGCGGGCAGTTTACTACACAGGAATAACCACCACCGATCTAAATAATGTTCAAGATGCGGCCAATTTGTTAGGGGCGTTAGAAGTTGGTTTGGCGGACTTGGAAGCAATTCCAGGCATTGATTTAAGCGAGCTACGAGAAGATATTTTCTGGGAAGATAAACGCGCGCACTTTGTTGGTTTGGGTACCATTATGGACTTCGACCAGTTTTTTGTTATTGCGGAAGCCACGTCCATTGATGTTAATGAAACCATCGCGGTGGGTGATTTAATCTCAGCTTATACAACGGGCGGCTATCGTGTGAGTGATGATTGGACGGTGCATCTGACGTTCGCTTACGATTATGACAAGGCCAACGACGATGTGTATTCTGCCTATGCGAAAGCAACGCGGGCAATTGCCGCTAGCCCTGCGGTCGCTGAGCTNGGTAGAACCATCGAGCAAGCTGTTGAGGGCTATCAAAGCCAGATCAACAAGACGTTTACTCTCGGTGCACGATGGGATTTCCACCCGAATGCCGCATTCAAAACAGAGTATATTTACGAACATACGGCAGATTATGATGCCCCAACCCGTCGACCGCAGGCGTTACGCGCTGCCATCGATCTAGTTTTTTAAGGAGATGATTATGCAATGGATAAAGGTCATTTCCCTGTCGTTGATCGTTGGGTTATCGATGATACCGTCGGCATATGCCAATGTTGTGGTGGTAACCCACCCGGACAATAAAAACATGGTGGATCTCGTTGAAATTCGTCGCATGTTTTTGGGTAAAACTAAAACTTGGGATGACGGCTCAAAAGTACAACCGGCTGATCTCGATGCGGGTCAGCCTGGGCGAGACACTTTTTTGAAACAAGTGGTGCGTAAGAGTGAGTCGAGCTTGAACTCATATTGGGCACGTATGTTGTTTTCGTCGAAAGGTAAACCGCCACGCCAGTTTGTGTCACCGATGGCGATGCAAGAATGGTTGATCAAAACGCCGGGAGCGATTGGTTATGTTGACCAGGCTGATCTCAACCCAAGTGTGAAAGTACTGCTAGTACTGGAATAGCGTGTAAATAATGGACGAGTGGTGTTTGCTGTATTTCAGCGAACACTGCGGTTTTAGCGCTTCGCAGTGAAATGCTCCCGATTATGGGGGTATTTTTTTGCTGCTAATATCAGTTAGCGGAAAAATATGTCGAGTTATGTGCTGGCTGGCACGGGTTGACGTAGGTGTTGCAGTTGACGTTCCCAGCGCGCTTTTAGCGCCAAGCAGTGGCCAATGGTAAAACGGTCGGTGTGGCGAGTTTCTAACAATACGATATTGCTGATAAAGCCAATAGGGTTGTCGGTTTGCGATAGCATATCGGCAAGTGCCTTCAGTGCATCTTTACCTTGAAAGGATTGCCCCGCACTGTGGCATTGGAGTTGTGCCTGCCGTTGCCATGGACTGCTGCATCGAATGGTGATGCCTTGGCTTTCAGGCAATCCTGTGTATGGGGGAGTGACTTCAGTAATGGTCAGATTCGACTGCGCATCGACTTGATCAATCTGATAAAAGCGTAATTCAGGGTGTTGCGGCTCGTCGGAAAGTACCAAACTTTGCTCAACAAACCGTCGGCATTGATTGAACAACGTTAAAGAGTCAGTGCTTGTGTAGTGGTAACTATAGATCGCGCCTTCCGGATCACTGATGCTAATGCGAGATTGTTGTGCATTGAGTCGCTGGAAGTAGATCTGTACGGTATCCGGCTGCAGCGTTGAAGCAATCTCGCGAACCGCGATGGGGATCGGCGGTGTTTGTTCACACACAATCGGGCTGTAATGGTCCTGACAGGTCTCTAACGTTTGCACCAGCTCATCATGGCCTTGCAGCAGACTGTAACTGAAGCCTTGATGGCGTTGACGTATAACCGCAAAGCCACCGGGGTGGGCCGCAATAAAGCGTGCGCCGGCGGTTTTTTCATCATGGAAGAAACAAGCGCCAACTTGTTGCAGTAATGATGCAAGTGACTGCTCGACGGCACCGTCATCGCTGGTAGTGCTGACTTTTAAGCTATCTTGCGGCCCGTTAGCGAGCAAGCAGCATAATGCTTGTGGTAAACGTTCACTGCCGTCAAATACCTGCAGAATGTACTCGCCAACACGGTTCAGACATAACACATCAATGCGCGCGATTTGCTCCTGTAGATAGACCGGCTTGCGCCCGCTCAGCGTGCGTCTTCCGGAAGTGACATCCGGGTCAGCCTGAGGTAATACAAACACCTGTGTATGACGCGGATGTTCGAGGCTGGTGGCGGGTTGGCTTTGTACATGTTCGATAAATGCTAGGGTTTGCTGACTGAGCGTTTGCAGGGTATTTTCGTCGATCGGTAAATTGCTGCCAATCAACTCTAACGGTGTTTCGCTGTCGATTAAGTGGTTGAGATGGCAATAGGTCAGTAGCTCGATCAAACTCTCTGCCCGACGCAGCGGTTGGGTATTTGGCAAGTCACGATAACTCACGGATTCAGTGTATAGCGACCATAACGATTTGTGGTTTTGGCGCGTATGGCCGAAACACATCAAGGGTTGTTTATGCTCACCATTTAAAAGACGTACACAATCAATTTTGCCAGCGCGGTTTTCAAACCGGCTATTCACTAAAAAGCCAAGATCATAAATATCGCGCTGGAGCTGTTCGTTTTGCGTGGTTTTGCTGGCAAAGTTACGCATCGAACGATAGGCGTGAATGACCTCCTGGCCCAATGCTTGGAAATCATCAACGCGGGTTTTGATATCTTGCTGTGCGTATTGATCGAGCTCACGTAAATATTCTTTATCCCAGCCCCAATCGGTTGTCATGGTTTCCATGACCTTGCGTTGCCAGCTGCTGTGTTTGTCATACTTCGATAGCGGAATATTGACCTTTAGATAGAAGCAGCGACGCAACAAGCTGAGGCGTTCGGTTTGCTGAGTTTCAATCAAGTATTGTTCACATGTGCGAAATACCATCACATGTGGATCCAGCCGATCGAGATCGAGTTCATCATCATATACCGCTTGTTTAAAACGCGCGCTGAGGATGTCGGTGTCTGGGTAGTGGCTAAGGTAGATTTCCGACAACACCAGCCCTATGACAGCGCTATAAGGGCAAGTAAGTGCTTGATTCAGCTGGCCGAGACTCACGCGGATAAACTGATCGGCGGGTATTTCCGGAATACCGCCAAAGTCGATAACTTCATCGTTAGAGATAAAACGTTTATGGAACAGGATGCTGGCAAATTGCCGGTAGTTGCTTTCTTGCTCCGGCGGAATTAACCACCATAGCGGCATACGCCCGGCGATCAAAATACCACTGCGGTACAGGTGATCCAGTTCCAGGAAGTCAGGTTGGCGGTCTGCACTCAGAAAGGCCTGATCAACAACGTGGAATTCCGCTTTGATTTGCAGGGATCTTGCCCATTGCTCGATTAAGCGGCATTTTCGTTCGAGCTGCGCGACATCGTTGGCACCGAGGTTTTGTCCATAACACACCCAGATACGGATATTTTGTTCGGTTGAACGAATAATGGTGCCGCAATCGCCGCTGAAATAAATGCCAAGAATCTGAGGGCGCGGTTTGTTGCCATTTGTTTCGCTGGGGCGATAATCCGGTAATAGACGTTGTAATTTTTGAATTTCAGCGCCGCTGGGTTGATAGCGGCAAACACCTGCTGGTGTTGATTCGG
This sequence comes from BD1-7 clade bacterium, assembly GCA_902705835.1. Lineage (NCBI taxonomy): Bacteria > Pseudomonadati > Pseudomonadota > Gammaproteobacteria > Cellvibrionales > Spongiibacteraceae > BD1-7 clade bacterium. The sequence continues at coordinate 343,033 of CACSIN010000001.1, read as the reverse complement.
ACACAAAACACGGAAACTGGCGATGGTTACTGTGTAAAAGCACCGGTAAAATATCGAGAAACAGCTGTTGTTCTTGGCTAAGATCGAGGCGTACGCGAGCCAGGCGCCCAAGGGTGATTTGTAAAAAACGTTTGAGAATCTGTTTTTGCTGCGTCCGGTTAAAGGTCACCGAGGTTTGTTTAACGGTAGTGTTCATCGCGATTCCCCAGGCGTTGATTGCACATTGTGATGACCGACCGGTTTAGCGACTTGGTATCCTGCTCGTGTCCATTGCAGGATTTGCCAATCGTCCGGATCATTCAATGTTACCCTAATCCGGGTTGGCTGACCTATAGCATTGGTGTTAGAAATACGAATTTCTGCACCCTCAACATAAATAGTATCGCCGGTTTGGAAGGGGGCTACGTCCAAGTCGCGTACCATTTGATCGCCGTTCGACAATAATCCGTCCGGTGCAGAAATACTCAGAGCGCCATCGGGTGTTTGTGTCCAGGTGTAATCAGTATCACTGCCAACTAGATTTACGATATGCGTCGGCAGTGGTCGATCAGCTATGTGCAGACGTTGTAGATTCGGTAATAGATAAACCATTTCCATCATATCACCGCCAAGTATCAGTGTTCGCTGATGTGTGTTCAGCGGAAATGTTTGGGCGCGTTTTTCGCCGGCTTGATTCAGCAACGCGGGGGCGTAGGTGATTAGCGGCAGTGATAACGGTGAAAGAACCAGGTGTAAGATGACCAGCGTCCAAAAACTGTACCGCGCGATGCGGTGGGTGCGCATACGTAGGTAAAGCTCGCGCAGCCATATTGCCAGCATGGCAGAGCCCCCAAGCGACACCATTAATAGGTTCCTATCCTGTGGCGGGCTGGCGCACACGGGTATCGCTGTGATGAGGGTCGCCAGCATTAGTGCTTGAAAAGCACGTGCATTATCCGAACGCCATAAGCCGTAGAGTAATCCTGCGATCAATAACGCCCCCACTAAGGTTATCGGCCATTGGATTTTCAGATTGCCGGTGATGTCTGCAGGGATGCCGCTGAATAGCGCCGCGGCAATTGCGGGAATACGTTCAGATGCGGCCAGTAAAAACGCCTCGGGGCGTTGCAATGGTGCTATATAAAAGCGGGTATGTTCACTGGTTCCAAATCCGCCCTCTCTATAGAGCCAGGCCCAGCCAATCACGATAACTAAAAACGGTAATAATCTGACAAAGGCGTTAAGCCGTGGTTGTTGATCTACAAACAGTGCATACGCCAGTAGCCAGCCACCAATCCCGACGGCCAGTTCGCCACTCAGCAGTGCAGCAACCAGCATGAATACACTGATGGTCCATGCCGTAAAACTATGGGTGCGTCGGTGATGGTCGTAGGCGAGCAAACAAATTAAGGCAAAGGTCGTTGCCATCAGCGCATTACGATTGCTGATCCAGCTAACGGTTAATCCATGGGCTCCATCGAGAGCATATAAAGCCGTTGCCAGGAGCGCCAATTGGTGAGATGGAATGAACAACTTGAAGCTGCGATGGGCAAGTACAATCAGCAACCCGTACCAGAGCAAGCTATGCAGATGCATTAACCATGGCTGTTGTAGCCAAACATAATCGATGTAATGGCTGGCTTCCGCCAGTGGTCGCCAAAATAGCCAGTAAAAATCGGGGGCCGCCCACCACGCCAGCATGCTGACTTGTTTGAGCTGTTGTTGGCGCTCTGGGCTAGTATCAACAAACGAAAACAAATTAAACAGCGAGTAATCATCGATCGGTGTGACCGGCATATGTTGGCTCAGGAGCAGCCAATGGAGCAAGTCATCGCCCATGAGCCCAGATACCAATGCCGGGCTGCATAATATCAGCGCCAGCACCAATAGATGGCGTAAACGCATATGCCAGACCCATTGGAGCCTGGCCGGGAGGTAATTCGGCAGCTGATTTTCTTTCATTGTTATTATTTTTTCGTGTCAGTGAGCCAATAACTGGCGACGATCGACAAATAGCAGACTTGCCAATACTACGCCGCGAGCGAGGGTAAAGGCAAAAAAACTGGCCCAAAGGCCGTTGTTACCGAAGGCCTGAGTGCTCCACCAGATAGGTAGAAATACGACAAAACTGCAAATCAGCGAACTATTGCGCATCGCCCGACTGGCGGTAAATCCGATGGCGACCCCATCTAGCCAATAGGCCCAAACGGCGATCAGGGGCAATACAATCATTGCCGGTAGTAGGTAGTTGACGGCGTCGATCACGGTTGCGTGATGAGTGAAAAGCGACGCCAATAGCGGGCTGCTGATGCCAAGCAGTAACATTAAGACTACCGCGGCAATGACGCTCGCAATGGCTGTGGCCTTTAATACTGGTCGATAATGCGGGTGTTTTTTACCGGCGGCGGCGCCGATCAATGCTTCGGTTGCGTTGGCAAACCCATCCAGCGCATAAGATTGCAGCAGCACGATCTGCAAGAGGATTGCGTTGGCGGCCAATGCAGTTTCACCCAAGCCCGCGCTGGCACGATTGAAAAAGGCAAATACCCCCAATAAGCACAGTGAACGAATGAAAAAGTCACCATTCAGGCGTAACAACGCCGATAGTTTCTGTGATGTTGCTTGCGGTCGCCAGACATTTCGCCACCAAGGGTAACGAACATAAAGATAGATACAGCTGATGCCAAGACTGGCGTATTCGGCTAACGCGGTAGCGATGGCAGCTCCCTCGCTATGCATACCCAGCGCAAGGATGAACACACCGTCGAAGGCAATATTTAGAAGCGCTGTTGTGGTTAGGCTGATTAACGCCAATTTGCTGTTTTGTTGGCCGACAGCCCAGCCGACAATGACAAAATTCATCAATGTTGCTGGCGCACCCCACAAGCGGATACCGATATAGGATTGTGCGTATGTTGATAAGGTAGATGCAGCGGCGGTATCGAGCATCAATGTCAGCCCAAGTTTTGCCAGCAGCGGGCTAAATAGTGCGAGCGCGGCGCCAATAAGTAGCGCCAGCAGAGTGCTCTGGCGAAAAACATTCAACGCGGCGGTTTGGTCATGTCGACCGAAAGCCTGCGCACTTAAACCGGTGGTGCTCATGCGCAAAAAATTAGTACTGGCTAAAAACAGGCTGACAAAGCTGGCACCGAGGGCGACGGCACCCAGATAAACGGGAGACTCCAAATGCCCCAGCATCGCCGTATCGACCATACCCAATAACGGCACGCTGAGATTGGATAGAATAAGTGGCCAAGATAAAGCCCAGATGCGGGCGTACAGATTCACGACAGGCAAGTTCCCGACGGTACGATCAAAAGGGTTAACGGAAAGTCGGGATTTTAACATTGATCTATGTTAAAAATATAAGGGAATTAGGTAGTTAATTCCCCTTCCCTTTCGTCCGATGTGACCGCAATTTTGACTTGGATCATTGATAATATATGGCAATTGAATATTGCTCTGTATATAATCTGCGACGTTTTGCCGCACCTGAAGCGCCACTATCTTAGAGAAATAACAATAGCTTGTAGTTAGTCGTAAGCAAGAACACTATATCTTGTAGTTACTTGTCGTCGCCACCTATCTCATAGCCGTCTGCAATTCTCTCCCGTGTGCTTCAGGAATAATGAAAACTACATTACGGAGATTCGGGGAGTTATGCACCTCAAAGCGAATCGGCTGAAAAAGCTGGCGCTAAGCCCGATGGCTCTATTGGCACTTGCTGCCAATCCTGCCATGGCTGAAGAAGCGCAACGCTGGCAAATCAATATGAAACCTGGTGTGACCGCAGTAGGTCAGGAAATTTACGACATTCACATGTTGGTTTTCTGGATCTGTGTCATCGCAGGCGTATTGGTTTTTGCCTTCATGTTTTACAGTTTGTTTGCGTATCGCAAATCAAACGGTCATAAGCCTGCCACTTTCCATGAGAATACTGCGGCAGAATTAACATGGACTATTGTGCCAACCATTATCTTATTGGCAATGGCATGGCCGGCTTCAAAAACTATTATCAAGATCTACGACACATCCGAAGCGGATTTGGACGTTTTGATCACGGGTTATCAGTGGAAGTGGAAGTACGAGTACATGCTGGAAGACGGCGAAAATGTCTCTTTCTTCTCGGTGTTGCGCACGCCACAGTCTGAAATCCTCAACGATGAACCTAAGGGCGAGCATTACCTGCTTGAAGTTGATAACCCATTGGTTCTGCCTGTTAACAAGAAAACCCGTTTCTTGATTACTGCTAACGACGTTATCCACGCTTGGTGGGTACCTGCTCTGGCTGTGAAGAAAGATGCGATTCCGGGTTTCATCAATGAAATAGCAACAACGCCGACTAAAACGGGTTTGTATCGTGGTCAGTGTGCTGAGCTATGTGGTAAAGACCACGGCTTTATGCCCATTGTTGTTAACGTTGTTGAGCAAGAAGAGTTCGATAGCTGGATTGGCGAAAAACAAGCCGATGCAGCAAAACTGGCTGAGCTGATGCAACAGCAGTTTACGCTGGAAGAACTTTACGACGATGGCAAAAAAGTTTACGAAAAATCCTGTTTGGCATGTCATGGCGCTAACGGTGAAGGCGGTGTTGGTAAAGCAATCGCAGGTAGCCCATTCGCGGTTGGCGATGTCAAAAATCATCTCGATGTAGTTGTTAATGGTGTTCCAGGTACTGCAATGCAGGCGTTTGGTGGCCAGTTAAACGATATTGAACTTGCAGCCGTTATTACCTATCAGCGTAATGCTTTTGGTAACAACATGGGTGATAAGGTTCAGCCTATCGATGTTTACAACTTTAAGAACGGTAAGTAGGGGGTAAGCAACGATGGCACACGGTCCTGCTAAAGGTCTATCCAGATGGGTATTAACCACTAACCATAAAGATATTGGTGGTTTGTATCTGTGGTTCAGTTTCGCCATGTTTTTGATTGGCGGCAGCTTTGCGATGATTATTCGCGCGGAGCTTTTCCAACCAGGTCTACAACTGGTTGAACCTAACTTCTTTAACCAAATGACAACCTTGCATGGTTTGGTCATGGTGTTCGGCGCAATCATGCCAGCGTTTGTTGGTTTAGCGAACTACATGATTCCTGTGATGATCGGCGCGCCTGATATGGCGTTGCCGCGTATGAACAACTGGAGCTTCTGGATTCTTCCATTTGCGTTCACTGTTCTTATCGGATCATTGTTCATGGAAGGTGGTGCGCCTAACTTCGGTTGGACATTCTACGCGCCATTATCAACAACCTATGCGCCACCATCGGTGACTTACTTCATCTTCGGTGTACATATCATGGGTATTTCATCGATCATGGGTTCTATCAATATCATCGCGACTATCGTTAATATGCGTGCGCCGGGTATGACATTGATGAAAATGCCACTGTTCGTATGGACTTGGTTGATCACTGCATTCCTGTTGGTTGCTGTTATGCCAGTTCTGGCTGGTGCGGTTACCATGATGTTGATGGATATTCACTTTGGTACCTCGTTCTTCAGCGCTGCTGGTGGCGGCGATCCGGTATTGTTCCAGCACATCTTCTGGTTCTTCGGTCACCCTGAGGTATACATCATCATCCTGCCTGCGTTTGGTGTGGTTTCTGAAATCATTCCAACCTTCTCTCGTAAACCACTGTTTGGTTACGCGTCAATGGTTTATGCAACGGCAGCGATTGCTTTCTTGTCGTTCATCGTATGGGCTCACCACATGTTTACTGTGGGTATGCCATTAGTGGGTGAGTTGTACTTCATGTGGGCAACCATGTTGATCGCGATTCCGACAGCTGCGAAAGTATTCAACTGGGTAACGACCATGTTCAAAGGGTCGATCACATTTGAAACACCGATGCTGTTTTGTATTGCGTTTGTCTTCCTGTTCACTATCGGTGGTTTCACCGGTTTGATGCTGGCTATCGCACCTGCAGATATGCAGTACCATGATTCTTACTTCGTTGTTGCTCACTTCCACTACACCATGGTGGCCGGTGCTATCTTCTCCATGTCAGCAGCTGTTTACTACTGGTTGCCGAAGTGGACTGGCAAAATGTACAACGAAACCATGGGTAAGGTTCACTTCTGGATCGCGTTCATTGGCTTTAACCTGACCTTCTTCCCGCAGCACTTTGTGGGTCTGGCAGGTATGCCTCGTCGTATTCCGGACTACGCACTGCAGTTTGCTGACTTCAACATGATGTCATCAATTGGTGCTTTCACTTACGGCTTGGCGCAACTGTTGTTCTTATTCAACGTAATTGCCACGATTCGTAATGGTAAGCCAACCAGTGAGCCAAAAACTTGGGAAGGTGCACAAGGTCTGGAATGGACGTTACCAACGCCACTGCCATACCATACTTTCAGCACACCGCCTGAAGTTAAGTAATGAGTCGGATGGTTTGACGCTTAATTGCGCGAGGTAAATAACATGGCCAGCAACAACACGAACAAATTGGTACTGAAGCTGTTTGGTGCGGTTGTTGGCATGTTTGCTTTCGGATTTGCATTAGTGCCTTTGTATGATGTTTTCTGCGATGTGACCGGCCTTAACGGCAAAACGGGCACACAGGCTTATCAAGCTGTTGACGTAGAAGTTGATACATCACGTACCGTGACAGTTCAGTTCATCGCGACTAACAATGATCAGATGAACTGGGCATTCAAACCCGAAAAAACCATGCTTAAGGTACATCCGGGTGAAGCGATCACGACCAGCTTCTATGCAAAAAACCCGAATGCCAAGGATATGATTGCACAAGCGATTCCAAGTGTTTCGCCTGGACGTGCAGCGGAATTTTTCCATAAAACAGAGTGTTTCTGTTTTAACCAGCAACCATTGGCTGCTGGTATGGAAACGGATATGCCGTTGCAGTTTATTGTCGATCAGGATTTACCGAAAGATATTCGAACCATCACATTGTCATACACGATTTTTGATGTGACGCCGGATGGCGTCGCACAAGCAAAGTAAACGAAGTCTCTGAATAGGGGCGATGGAGATAAACATGGCGGGTCAAAATAATTCTGACCATCAGACCTATTACGTGCCAGAGCAAAGCCGTATGGCCATCTTGGCCTCGATTGGTCTTGCGATGGTCGCAGTCGGTGCTGCTGGCTACATCAACAGTCTGACCTTTGACACCGATGGTTCTACCTCGGGTGTTATTCTGGTTTCCGGCTTGCTGTTTTTTACAGTAGTACTGGCAACCTGGTTCGGTTTAACCATTACAGAAAACCTTAATGGTATGAACTCTGAACAATTGAAACGCTCTTACCGCATTGGTATGCAGTGGTTCATTTTCTCAGAAGTAATGTTCTTCGCAGCATTTTTCGGCGCACTGTTCTACGTACGTAACCTGGCGGGCCCTTGGTTGGCAGGCGACAGTGAAGCGGGCGCGATGAACCACATCTTATGGCCTAGTTTTGAATACAACTGGCCAATGTTGACCACCCCTCAGGATGCTGTGGGCGGTATTGATACACAAGCGGCCATGGGCCATATGGCGAACAACGGCACACACACAGGCCCTGAGAACCACATGATGTTCCCAGGCTTTGAAAAAATGCTGGGTTGGTTGCCATTATGGAACACCTTGTTGCTGGTGACCTCTTCTGTACTGCTTGAGTTTGCTCATCATGCATTGAAAGCGGGCAAGCGTGGCGCATTCAACGCGTGGTTAGGTGCTACTTTGGTACTGGGCTTTGTGTTTGTGGGTTTGCAAGCGCTGGAATACTACGAAGCGTACGAGCATTACGGTTTGTATCTGGATTCAGGTATCTACGGTGCCACCTTCTTTATGCTGACGGGTTTCCACGGATTCCACGTTATCATGGGTGCAGTAATGTTATCGGTGCAGTTCTTCCGTAGCGTATTCAAAGGGCATTTCACCAGTGAAGATCACTTCGGCTTCGAAGCAGCTTCTTGGTACTGGCACTTTGTTGACGTTGTATGGATCCTCCTAGTCGTTGTGGTTTACTTTGTGTAAACACGGTTAGACGCGGGACACAAAAAAGCCCATCACATGATGGGCTTTTTTGTGGGTGACGTTGACGATGTAGTTTTGATACGTTGTCGCTAACCGTTACTGATGAATAGTATCGGCACTAAGAAAACGAACTATATAGAATTGAGCAGTACGCTATCGCGCAGCAGTGAAGATACGCTAAAGGGTAGCTATTACCTTGTATTTTGGCCGTCAGAAAAGGCCTGATGCCAAGGTGCTTGTTACTGCCAAGTATCCCAAGGAGCATGGGGAGCAATGATGCCCATGGCCAAGGCGAGCGCCACCAGTAAGATTAATGACAACGCCAGTCCAGCGCGGATACATAATGCGTAGAAGGTTCTGTTACCCTTTCCCTTTTCTTTGTAAACAAAGATAAGGCTGCTGAAAAGACTGATCACCAGTAGAACAAAGTTGATCAGAATAGCGATTTTAATGACTGATTCCATCGGCACTGCCTTGAGATAATCGAACGAAAATGCGATTGCACTTTAACTGGAAAATGGCGCTTTTTGTAGTGATTTGCTTGCCAATTACGCTGGCGGCAGGCTTCTGGCAATTAGACCGGGCTGACGAAAAAAAGACCATGCAAGCGGCGCATAGTGCTTTGGTTGGTGAACACCCCATCGCGCTTGAACGCCTTGCGGCAGCGCAATGGCAAGATTACCGCAACGTGACTGCGCGTGGGTATTTTATCGACAAGGTCATTCTCGTTGATAACCAGATTTATAAGGGCCGTTTTGGCTATGAGGTTGTACAACCGCTGCAATTGGATAATGGCAACGTGCTTATGGTGTCGCGAGGCTGGCATCAGGGCAGCCTAGATCGCCGCGTGTTGCCCCATATTGAGCCGATAACAACGG